>DJBG01000081.1 GCA_002429965.1 Hungatella sp. UBA5982 | reverse complement strand
GGGCAGTTCCAGGAAGAAAATGCATATATAACAAGGGGATCGATTCTACGGTGCAGCGGAGGAAATAAAATGAATACCTTCGATATCCTGAATGATCATGGGGTGGAAAAGGCTGGTTCCCCCTTAGGAATATGCACTGATTGCAAAGCGAATGAGAACATACATACATTTGGAGAATGTAAAAAACCTACGCCGGAAGGATACCCCGAAAGACCTATTGTGATTCCAACTCTAAAGTCCAAATTACCGTTTATCATGCATAAATGTATTCCTATTTTAAATGGAAGTTGGAGTAAGACCAAGAGTTCTAAAGTGAAGATATGGGATGAGTCGGTAGGAAAGTATGTTGATGCCATTACTACAGGAGATTTTCTAGTATGCCTTTATGGAGGAATAATAGAGGTTGTAGAGATTCCAACAGTGAATGGAACTAAGGGGTCGGTGTATCCACTAAATGATTATAAGACGAAAACAAATTCTAATTTGGTTGGAACCGGTTCTTCGAAGAATTATATTTCTTTAGCTCAATTGAAAAGTTTTAATTTTGAGTATAACAGACAAACCTATATCAATAAGCTGGCTGGCTACAATGCTAATGATTTCCAAGGCGTTGTCTCAAATGCTACTGCATATCTTAATGAAATAAAAATTCAGTTAGATTATTTAAACAATGAGTTTAGCAATATTTCCGATCAAAATATTGTATCAAATTTTAACTATCATATTGAAAAATACGGTATAGGAAAATATGATGAAGCAGTTTTAATGTTTATGGCTATCACGGCACAGGAATCATTATATGGGAAACGGATGGTAGAGCTTTGGGATTCTACATTGGGTTATGCTTACAACCAAAGAGGTGGTGGGTATAGCCAGTTAACAGGCATAGCACCAGGTAATCCTAATGGAAATCAGGTTGATTTCCTTTCATCAGTAGGTTATTCAAACAACAATATTAGCAATATACTAGATCAACCGTTCCATATAGGAACTTATTTGCCAATGTCATCAGCATGTTATGCATGGACAACAGGGAATGCTATAGCTTGCGACTTGACGACTGATATTATTGAATATGGCATTAAGCAAGGTGCAGAAATGAGATTAATATATTTAGCAATAAGCTATGCTATAAATGGCTATAAATCCGGAAAATCAGGGTTACAAACACTTTTAAAGGGGAAAACATTTTCAGAACCAAGTTCTGCACCAAATGGATGGGCAGACAGAAAACGTTCTTACAATGATGCGATTAAATATTTTCCACACGGATCAAGTACCTTCATACCATTTATAGTTTAATGTCAATTTAAGTTACTTTAAGTTATGTTGATTAAACTGAAGGAGTGAATATGTATATAAAGTCATTAGGCCTTAAAGCTGTATTATGTTGTTGTGTTGGAACATTACTTCTGACTAAATTCAATCTGTTTACTAATGGAATGTTAAAAATGGACACCGCAAACAATTACGATTTAGAATCAACTAATGTATTAGATATAACGACAATGGAGATGGTTTCTGATTCTGGCAAATATATTAAACGTATAAACGTTCCTGCAACAGATCAAATGCCAGCTTTACGCTTTGAATTAACCGGGAGAAAGGAAAAGGATGATTATAACGAAAATTTATCCAGATTTTTTCATTATCCAGATAAACTGCTTATTACAACAGATGGAATTATAATACAACAACTTGATTTTGATGAAAATGACTTTTCACCATGTGCATTGGATGATTTTGGTTTTGAATATGGAGATTTTAGGTTTGATGGTTATGGAGGTTTTAAAATATTATGTAGTTCTATGGGTAAAAATCCTGTATGGAAATTTTGGGTGTGGGACGAAAATAAAAAGAGTTTCGTTAACTATCCAGATTTAGAAATGGCTGGATATATTAACTTTGATTATAATAACCAAGAAATCAATGTTTCTAGTAGTGGTGGTGGAGATTTACATGAATTCCTGACTTACAAGTACGACAATGACAAATTGATATTAATCGAAAAAGTTATTGATGCTGATCAAGATGGCAAAAGAAAAGTATTTAAATTGATAGATGGTGAACTGCAATTAACTGAAACAACCGAAAGTCAATTAAAATAGCAATTGCAATTAACATGTAAGATCAATGAGCTTGTGTTGGTAATATTAGCACAAGCTCATTCTCATCATCTGGGAGATTGTCAATACAACGTTCAGTCTGAAGACTTCGCTCATTTTCTTCCTGTATTTTTTCTGGCCTTGCTTTATTGAGGAGCTGCCACCTATTTGTGCTAAATCGAAAAATCCGGGTGGCACTAAAAATTAGCGAACGGCTTTGCCGGACGTTGTGATCCGGGCATCAAGGTGGCGTAAAGCCACCCGCACTTTAACCCGCACCACTTTCGACCCAACCGATTCCACCCTATCTTTTGAGATTTTCGTCAAAATGAACAAACGCTGTTTTAGCATCTTTTTCTCAAATTGCCCCAACAAGCCGAGACATAGTTTTTATGGCATACTTCCTCACCCTCGCTCCTAAAGCCGCAGACAGGGGGCAGATTTTGCGACACGTGGCTAACAGAATGATTTTTAGGATGACGAGACATTCATGCTCAAAATTCCTTACCATATTTCTTCAAAATCCCAATGACGGGGCAGTTAACACAGAAGAATAAATTTTCATTGTTTCTGCATTAGAATTTAGTAAACGGATGTAAGAAAGTTTCAAAAAACAGAGAAACGAGCAACACTGTTAATCTGAGCAGTAAGATACTCCACCTGAGGGTTCGGGGCAGATGACTATGAGCCAAAAAGGATTCGATCTCTTGAAACATCATGAAAACAACCCATCTGTACTCCAAGGATGGGGACTAGGGGTATATCATGGTTCCACTTTAACAGGAATATATCCGCATTATGTATTTAGAATAAGCAAAGCGACAGGTCAGTGGGAGTCAGATGGAGGAATAACATTTGGATTTGGTCACTATGTTTCTCAATCAGAGTATGGAACAGATGCAATAGAAAAAGCACTTGTCGACAAATATGCGAAGGGGGCAGCTTTAATCCCATCGAACATTCCATCAAATGGAGTGTCTTATATAGTTCCTGGTTCAACTTATATGCCTATAAAAGATGTCGAAACCCTTTTGAAAAACGATTTAGCAGAGCATGAACAAGAGTTGGAAGATACAGTTAATAAATATGGATTTTCTATAACACAGGAACAATTTGATGCACTTGTAAATTTAAGATATCATAAATTTAGACTCAGAAAAGACATTGGCGATTTGTTAAAAGCGAAAGATCATGATAAATTAAAATGGGAAACAGCTATTAAAAGTCTGATAGGAGTTAATGGAGATATTAGCCGAGCAAATGATTTGATTGATTTGTTTAATAACAGCACATATCCTGCGGGAATATAACTTAAAGAGGTAAATGTATGAATAAGAAGGCATTAAGATTGAAGATAAGTATATGCATGATGATGTTATCTATGTTAATTAGCTGTCAAAGTATAAAACAGAAACCAGATTTATCATATCAGGTTGATAGTTTTATGGAAGCAGATAATCTACAGGAAAACAATAATTTGGCTGAGAGCAAATACCTTGAACAGGATAATCCCTTCTTAGAAAAAGATGTTGGAAATACTCGTGTTGATTATGGTTACAAAATGTTATATGGTAAATGGTTGGTTGAAAATAAGGTAGGTGAAAGCTATAGGCTTGATATACAGGACATTAGTGACGTTATAGGAAAAATGTTTAAATTCTCCAGAGAAAAGGTTAATCTATATTATAATGGTCAAGAAATCGAAATCGAGTTTCCTGAATATGATATAGTAATTATTCCTTTAGATGAGCAGACGACATACTTTCCTTATATGCCAACTATGAACAAACTGGGCATAAATGGTAATTACGTGACTATATTTTCAATAAAAGGATATGATACTTATTTTATCCTTAAAGATGATGAATCTTTAATAATGTTTTATAAAGATGCATATTTAGAACTGAAACGCATTGAACACGAGGATGGATATAATTCCTTTTATCACGCGTTATAGCACTTAGTACTTTTTCAATAAATATGCCCAGAGTTGCTACTTATAGCAAATCTGAGGCATATTTATTATTTTACAATTTTCCCAGCAGATTCAAAACCCTAACCCCATCCATGAATCCCTGCTGATAAAGATAAGGTTCTTCCGTGGCAAGACAATCTGAGAATCGTTCGATGTACTCCTGTATCAATTCCCGATTTTTATCTGGAAGGGAATTGATAAAATATTCCGTCTGCAAAATGCGTTTTTGTTCTTCTGCTGATTTCTTGTGACGCATTTTGCTAAGCTTAGTTAGTAGCATGTCAATCCGTTCTTGAATAAACATATCCAGTAATTCTTGTTCATCCATAAAAAATTCACCTCCTTTTAACCACATACGATACTATAGTTATCGTCAGAAGTCGATACCAGAATTCAACAAAGATAAGCCGCAGAAATGAAGCACTAATTTTCCAGTATTCAGAATTATGGGCAATACACCTTGATAAAGAAATTGAGAAGGTGCTGCTAAGTTTTGATTATAAACTGACCAGTATGCCGGGAATCGGAATCGCGGTGGCCAGTAAACTGATTGCCGAGATTGGTGATATCCGGAGATTTTCCAATGCCGATAAGCTGGCAAGATACGCCGTAGTTGCACCTGTAAAGTTCAGCTCAGCCGGAAAAGGCAAGGAACAAAGCTCCCGTCACGGGAACCGCCAGTTGCACGGATTATTTTACTTTCTTGCGGTTACAATGGTATCTGTTCCAAAATCAGGAATACCGAATCATCCGGTGTTCCACCGTTATTTTATGCGAAAAATCTGCGAGGGTAAGACCAAGTCTCAGGCATTGGTCTGTATTATGCGTCGTCTGGTTAATATCATCCTATGAAATGATGGTACACAAGACCGAATAAACACATAGAAAGAGGTGAAGAATACTATCTGAATGAATATGGCTGCTTTAAGCTTTATAATAATGAAACCTTCAATTTAAGAGAATATAATTATTGTTTTTTTGATGTTAATAATGATGGGGCTTAACATATTATTTTAGAGTCACGTAAGAACAATTCAATGCACTGACAAAAGATTATTATGAGGCTGCTAAATTATCACGCGAAAATATAAAAGAAGTAACGTTTACCTATGACGAACTGTTTGGTGATTTTTAATGTGGTGCTGTTTTTACAGATGTTTTTAAATGGCTAAGAATCCCTAAATACTCGGACTTATTTGCTGGATAACTCTAACTATGGCACCTTTTTAAAGGTCTCCCAAAGCCCGTACTGCGGGCTTTGGGAAAATGGGTGGCGCGTTTATACAAAAGGAACTAAAAAAGGAACTAAAAAAGAAACTGAAAAGTATGAGGCAAATAAGGGACCTCTTGGGCTTTGTTTTTCCAGTTTCAAGCAGTTACTTGAATTGATGTATATGCATCAGCAATAAAAGGGGATTCTTTCATAACAGAAATATGCTCTGTGAGGATCAAAACTTAGCTGTTCATATGTAACTGATTATTCTTTATTGGATACAAGCCAGGATCATGGGATATATAAAGAAAATTTACCAGTGATGACTACGATTGATAGCGGGAAAACCAATATCTATCAATTTGGCTCCTGCCTATGCCCGTAGCTTAATTTTACGGGATGTTCACGTCATATGAACTATAACAAAAAATATACAAAAAGTAACCTACACATATGATGAACTATTTGGGGAATAAATTGAATTCATTCAAATGACACTGGGTGGTACAGGTATACCGCCCAGTGTTTATGACTAGACGAAGGTTGAGTCAAATGAATTTGTTCTTTTACCTGATAACAGATGCTTTAATCCTTCCGCCAGCTCCTCCGGCAGTTCCTCAGCCCCCGGAAGAGCTGGTTTCTTCATGTAAATACCGTGATAATCGCTGCCGCCTGTGACCATTAGATGCCTGTCTCCGGCCACAGCCAATAATTCTGCGCGGACATCTTCCGGGTTATCATGATGGTAAACCTCAACGCCATCCAGACATTCTTCCCTCAAGAGGGCATGATAAAGCTGTACGTCCTTTCTCTTAATTTTCCCAGGGTGGGCCAAAACCACATTCCCCCCGGCCTCCTTTATCATCGTGCAAACTTCATAGAAACTTTTATAATGGAAACGATCCTCCTCCTCGTAAGGAGCTCCCTTTCCAAAATAAGAATGCAGGCTTTCCATAATTTCCTCTCTTTTAAGGATTCCATGGTCAGCCAGAACTCCCAGAAGCTTTGCCCTGTAAAGAGGCCCGCCTCCTGCCTTTTCAAAAAACTCTTTTTCTTCAATTTCAATTCCATCCCGCTGCATTTTGCGGATCTGAAGCCTGGACCCCTCATTCATCTGTTCCAGAAAACAATTCGAATACCGAAGCAATTCCGGATTCTCCGGATCGATCCCATATCCCAGCACATGAAATTTCATTCTTTTTTCCGCCGCCGTGAATTCTGCAGCCGGTATATAAGGAATGCAGTACTTTTTTGACGCTTTTTCTTCTTCTTTCATTCCCAATATCGTATCGTGGTCCGTTATGGCGGCTGCCTTTAAGCCCCGCTCTTTTGCTATAGAAAAAATCTGCAAAATGGTTTCACTTCCGTCAGAAAAACAGGAATGCATATGAAAATCCGCTTTCATAAAAGACCTCCTTAAACACTAAGGTTTTCATGGGCCTATTATAGGCTTATCCTGTATAAAGGTCAATGAATTGCCCAACTTCTGGCACAAAACAAGGCAAAAACCAGACATTTCTTCCAATGTACGGCATAAAGTTTCATAAGAAGCCCAATATCTCGAACTATTAATCCATGCCGCATATATTAATACCACAACAAAGGGGAAGTGTAAATGAAAAGTGTACTGGTTCGTTTGCGAGAATATCAAAAAGAGATGAGCGCTGCAGAAGCCGGCGTTGTACGGTACCTGCTGGACACTCCGGAACAGGCGGTGAAGCTTTCGGTCCACGCTCTTGCGGAAAAAGGGTTTTCCTCATCTTCCACCGTTATCCGGCTATGCCATGAACTTGGCTTCTCCGGGTACAGGGAAATGAAAGCCGCCTTAATCTGCGAACTGGCCATCCGGCAGGAGAACACCAGGGAAAAAATGGAGGAGATCACGGAAAATGATTCCCTGGAACAGATCATCGACAAGATTACATATAAAAACATTGCCTCCTTAGAGGATACCAGAAACTTAACCGATTTATCCGTCACGAAAAGCTGCATTGACCACTTGTGCAAGTGCCGCACGATCTGTTTATTCGGAATCGGCTCATCCCTTCTGGTCGCCCGGGATGCCTATTTAAAATTCCTCCGGATCAATAAGCCCTGCACCTTAAATGTTGATTTGCATTCCCAGCTTTTGCAGGCCCGCAACATGAGCCGGGATGATATGGGACTGATGATCTCCTATTCCGGCAGGACCATGGAAATGGTCGAATGCGCCAGGACCATGCAGCAGGTAGGGGCGAAATTTATCCTGATCACCCGTTTTGCCGTATCACCGCTTTCGGAAATGGCGGACTACAACCTTTATGTGGCTGCCAATGAATCCATTTTCCGGAGCGGAGCCATGGGAAGCAGGATCAGCCAGTTAAATGTCATCGATATACTGTATACTGCATACGCAAACCGTAACAGCGAATATTCTCTGGCCCAGTGGCGGAAAACACACATTTCCAAGAAAAACCCGTCGTATTTTGAACCTTTCGATGAAGCGTATAAAGAGGAGGAATCCAATCATGGTAGATCTAAGTAAGATGACAACAGAAAACCGCAATCCCGATACCATGGATTTAGACACCATGACACCCTTAGAACTGGTGACAGCCATGAACCGGGAAGACCGGAAGGTTGCGGAGGCTGTGGAAAAAGTTCTGCCCCAGACGGCCAAAGCAGTGGAATGGGTCTGTGAGGCTTTTGAGGCCGGAGGCCGGCTCATCTACATGGGAGCCGGAACCAGCGGACGGCTTGGTATATTAGACAGTTCCGAATGTCCTCCCACCTTTGGGGTAGATCCGGGTATGGTCATCGGCCTGATTGCCGGCGGGGACGTGGCCATAAGGCGGGCTGTGGAAGGAGCCGAGGACTCTGAGACTCTTGGCATCGAAGATTTAAAAGCTCTTTCCTTAACCTCAAAAGATGTGGTGGCAGGCATTGCGGCCAGCGGTAGAACACCCTACGTATGGACTGCCTTAAGCTATGCAAAAAGCATCGGCTGCCGGACCATATCCATTGCCTGCAATGAGGGAAGCCTTATCAGTAAATTTGCAGATTTGTCCATCGAACCGGTGGTTGGTCCGGAGGTATTGACCGGCAGTACCCGCTTAAAAGCCGGAACCGCCCAGAAGATGATACTTAACATGATCAGCACCGGAGCCATGGTGAGCATCGGAAAAGCATACCAGAACCTGATGGTGGATATGGTACAGAACAATGAGAAGCTGCGCGCCCGGGCAGAAAACATCCTGATGGCCGCCACTGAAATAGAACGGGAGGAGGCCAGAAGGCTGTTAAACGAAGCAGGTGGAAGCGTGAAGCTGGCCATAGCCATGAAACAAACGGGTGCAGATCCAAAGGAGGCGGAAAAGAAATTAAAGGAATCCCACGGGCATATCCGTGCATGGGTAAAAAGGGATCCTGAATAAACATAATTTCAAATATGGAGGTGTCTATTATGACAAATGAAGCATTGGTTCAAAAGATCCTGGAATTATCGGGAGGGAAAGAAAATGTGGCAGCCGCGGCCAGCTGCATGACACGCCTTCGCTTAAAGGTAAAGGACCCGGATCAGATACAGGCGGAGAAGCTGAAAGAACTTTCAGGAGTACTTGGCCTTGTCACAGCCGGAATTGATGTACAGGTGGTAGTCGGACCTGGTAAAGCCAGAAAGCTCGTGGATATCTGCATGGGCATGGGGATTCCAAACGAGGTGGAAGGCAAAGGGCTCTCCACCGGTGCCTCCTGGCAGGAAAACAAAGAATCGGTAAAGTCCGGCCAAAAAGGCGGCGGGTTAAAGAGCAGCATACGGGTTATCTCCGATATCTTTATTCCAATGATTCCGGCTATCGTTGCAGCAGGCTTATGCAACGGTGTGGCCAATATCATCAGCCAGGGTGAGGCAGCGCAGGTATTAGGGGGCAGCTTCTGGACCCTTCTCGTCACCATACTTAAGTTGTTCGGCGGTGCATTTCTCGGTTATTTTACCATTTACACCGGCATCAATGCAGCAAAGAGCTTTGGAGCCACACCTGCCCTTGGCGGCATGATCGGCTCCATGAGCATTATGTCACAGATAACAGACATTTCAATATTCTTTGGTCTTTACAATGAACAGGTCCCAAACAGCTCCACACTGATAAGCGGCAAGGGCGGGATCATCGGTGTCATCATCGGTGTCTGGGTTCTCTCCAAAGTAGAACGCTGGGTGCGCAGGCACGTTCCCGATGTCCTTGACATCATGCTGACCGGCTTTTTAAGCATACTGATAACCGGAACTTTATTTGTACTGGTACTGATGCCGGCTGCCGGCTTTTTATCCGACGGTCTGGTCTGGGCCTTATCTCTCCTTGTAAATTCCGCAAATCCCATAGTCAGCGTACTGTCCGGATACATCATGTCAGCCGTATTCCTTCCCCTGGTCCTTTTAGGACTTCATCATGGTCTGGTTCCAATCTATGCGGTTCAACTGGAACAGATGGGCGGAGTCTCCTTGTTCCCGGTCCTGGCCATGGCAGGCGCAGGCCAGGTGGGTGCGGCAATCGCCATCTATTTAAAAGCGAAACGAAGTGGAAACAAGCGCTTAAAGAGTATCATCATCGGGGCACTGCCATCAGGATTTTTAGGCATCGGAGAGCCGCTTATTTATGGGGTCACTCTTCCGCTTGGAAAGCCTTTCATAACTGCAGGATTGGGAGCCGGATTCGGTGGAGCCTATGTAATGCTGATGCATGTAAAGAGCATTGCCTGGAGCCCTTCCGGCCTGTTAGCCATTCCGATCATGAGCAGCCCGGTTAATATGCTCAATTATTTTCTGGGCCTGGTGATCGCATACATTGCCGGATTTATCATCACCAGCCTGTTTATTAAAGAGGACGAAGTTGCAAAAGCCTAAGCCTTCAATTCCCCTGCCTTCCACTTGATTTCTTTCCTTCCCTATAATACAATAGAGGGTAAGGAGGATGCCATGAAAATCGTTATCATTGACGGGCAGGGCGGCAAAATGGGGCAATCCGTCATCGCCCAGCTTAAGAAATCCTTTCCAAAACTTCCGGTCATTGCCATCGGAACCAATTCCATTGCTNNGCCGACGCAGGAGCAACCGGTGAGAATCCGGTCCTTGTGGCCAGCCGGGATGCGGATATTATCATCGGCCCCATTGGAATCGTCATCGCCGATTCTCTTTTAGGAGAGATCACTCCAGCCATGGCTGAGGCCATCGGTAAAAGCCGTGCCTATAAGATCCTTATACCGGTAAACAAATGCAATCATTATGTGGTGGGCTGTGAAAACTTGACTTTAACGGAATCCATTGCCCTGGTAATCAAAGAGGTGGAGAATCTTTTATGATCTCCACCTCTTTGTTTATGAGGAAGTTGGCTTCGCCTCCGGCTTATCCAACGTCTGTCTATTCATCAATGCTATAGTTGGGCGCTTCCTTTGTGATATGAATGTCATGAGGATGGCTTTCCTTAAGGGAGGCCGCCGTAATCTTTATGAATCTTCCGTTTTCCTGCATGGTTTTGATATTCATTGCTCCGCAGTATCCCATACCGGACCGTAAGCCGCCCAGCATCTGGAATACGGTATCCTCTACCATTCCCTTGTAGGCCACACGTCCTTCCACTCCCTCTGGAACCAGCTTCTTGGCATCAGTTTGGAAGTAACGGTCTTTGCTACCGTTTTCCATGGCAGCGATGGAACCCATACCACGGTATACTTTGTATTTTCTGCCCTGATACAGTTCAAAGGTTCCTGGGCTTTCGTCACATCCGGCGAACATGCTTCCCATCATACACACGCTTCCACCGGCTGCAATGGCCTTTGTTAAATCTCCGGAATACTTGATTCCGCCGTCAGCAATGATTGGAACGCCGTATTCCCTAGCAACCGCATAGCAGTTCATAACAGCCGTGATCTGGGGTACGCCGATACCGGCTACCACACGGGTGGTACAGATGGATCCTGGTCCGATTCCCACCTTCACCGCATCTGCTCCAGCTTCTATAAGATCCTTTGTGGCCTCTCCGGTTGCTACATTTCCTGCAATGACTGAAAGAGCCGGATAAGCCTCTTTAATCATTTTTACACACCGGAGAACGTTCTCGGAATGACCATGAGCGGAGTCTAAAACAACCACATCCACCTTAGCCTTTACCAGAGCGTCCACACGGTCCAGCACATTGGCTGTGATCCCTACGGCAGCTCCGCACAGAAGCCTTCCCTGTCCATCCTTTGCGGACAGCGGGTATTTGATCTGCTTTTCAATATCCTTGATGGTGATAAGGCCCTTTAAATTAAAATCTTCGTCAACGATAGGAAGTTTTTCCACCCTTGCCTTTGCAAGGATCTTCTTTGCCTCCATAAGGGTAATGCCTTCCCTGGCTGTCACCAGGTTTTTAGAAGTCATGCACTCCTTGATCTTCCTGCTAAAATCCTCTTGAAACTTTAAGTCCCGGTTGGTGATGATTCCCACCAGCTTTTTTCCTTCTGTGACCGGCACTCCGGAAATGCGGTATTTGCCCATAAGCTCATCCGCATCCCTTAATGTATGTTCCGGAGTAAGATAAAATGGGTCCGTTATGACGCCGTTTTCTGACCTCTTTACCTTATCAACCTCTTCTGCCTGCTCCTCGATGGACATATTCTTGTGGATGATGCCGATACCTCCCTGTCTTGCCATAGCAATTGCCATACGATGCTCGGTAACGGTATCCATGCCTGCACTCATAAGCGGTATATTGAGCTTGATAGATTTTGTAAGGTTGGTCGTTAAGTCAACCTGATTAGGAATGACTTCTGAATAGGCCGGAACTAACAGCACGTCATCAAAAGTAATGCCTTCGCCAATTATTGTACCCATTAACTTTTCCTCTCCTTCTTTATATTTTTATTATTAATGCTAATAAGCCTTTTTACTTGTTAGTTACATAGTTTAACAAATTTTATAGGGGTTGTCAACGGACATTTTCCGGTTTCTTTCCGTCCTCCATGGACATTGAAGGCTGTCTTTCCTGTAAAGAAAAAGGAACCGGACGGTCTTTTACAAAACCGTCTGATTCCTTTTTCTTTTATACCTCTCTTACAACCTTACGTGGCGCTGTCATTCTCATACATTGAAGCAGCCTATCGTTAGGCTCAAATATGATCTTGGTCGTTTCAGCACCGGACTGACTGATCAGCGTATAGGTTTTTGCACCTGATGCGTGAGAAGAAAAATCCAGTACCTTCATGTTTTTTGTTTCATGATCCCTGGCCTCTGTAGAACCGGTAGGGGCAATGATCTGTATCCCTTCCATGGAACCTTCCCAGGCCTTCTTTCTCTTACTTCTGCCGTAAATCCGGTCAATGGAAAGAGTGTTGGTCACATATAAATATTCAAATTCCACTTCGCTGTTGCGGAATACAAAGTATGTGGCCGCAACGGCTGCAAGCAGGATGATCACTCCAAAAATTCCGAAAACCGGAGACATTGAGAGGAAAAATGCAATCACGCACAGGATTCCCATCGCAATTTTTATTAACATGGTATAGGCCGGAGACTTTCGTTTTACAAGCCATTCTGCATACATTTCATTCATAACGATCTGGGTCCTTTCCTCTTTCCTGCATGGGTTCTCAGGGGGGGGAGCTTATCCGCTTTTATTGGGTGTAAGGGGATATGTTTGGTGTTACGGAAGTCCGCAGTGCAGGGAGTAAAGCCTGTGGCTTTACTCCCTCACGGGCATTCGCCCTATGAAANNATGTGCAAGCACAACGAAAAAATTTTTATATTCCGTTTCGCACTGCTCATCGCTTTCGTGAATGTTACATCATATCCATTCCGCCTGGAGTTGGCATTGCAGGTACTTTTTCTTTAATATTAGCAACAACGGACTCTGTTGTCAATAAGGTAGATGCAACACTTGTAGCATTTTGAAGCGCACTTCTGGTAACCTTAGTCGGATCCAGGATGCCTGCTTCTACCATGTCTACGTATTCTTCCTTATATGCGTCAAAGCCGGTTCCTACCTTGGACTCTCTCACCTTATTGATGATTACGCTTCCTTCCAGGCCTGCATTGGCTACAATGTGATATAACGGAGATTCAAGAGCCTTTAAGATGATCTTTCCACCGGTTCTCTCATCGCCTTCTAAATTCTTCACAAGTTCTTCAATCTGAGTGATAGCATGTACGTAAGCAGAACCGCCGCCTGCAATAACGCCTTCTTCAACTGCTGCTCTTGCTGCAGATAAAGCATCTTCCATCCGAAGCTTTGCTTCCTTCATCTCGGTTTCTGTTGCAGCACCTACACGGATTACTGCGACACCGCCGGATAATTTTGCAAGTCTTTCCTGTAATTTTTCTCTGTCAAAATCAGAAGTAGTCTCTTCGATCTGACCCTTGATCTGGCCAATTCTTGCAGTGATTGCTTCCTTATCGCCGCAGCCGTCTACGATTACGGTATTTTCCTTCTGAACCTTAACGGATTTTGCACGTCCTAAAAGATCAAGAGTTGCATTCTTAAGCTCATAGCCTAATTCATCGGAAATCACAGTACCGCCTGTTAAAACAGCGATATCCTGTAACATCTCTTTTCTTCTGTCGCCATAGCCAGGAGCCTTTACCGCAATTACATTGAAGGTTCCTCTTAATTTATTAACGATTAAGGTTGTTAAAGCCTCGCCTTCCACATCTTCTGCGATGATGAGAAGTCTTGCACCGGACTGAACCACCTGCTCTAATAAAGGAAGGATCTCCTGAATGTTTGAAATCTTCTTATCGGTAATAAGAATGTATGGATCATCTAAATTAGCTTCCATCTTTTCCATATCGGTGCACATGTAAGCAGAAATATAACCTCTGTCAAACTGCATACCTTCCACCAGATCCAGCTCTGTCTTCATGGTCTTGGATTCTTCAATGGTGATGACACCGTTGTTGGAAACCTTTTCCATAGCGTCTGCTACCATCTCGCCTACCTCATCATCTGATGCGGAAATGGCTGCAACTTTTGCGATGGATGCCTTGCCCTTGATCGGCTCGCTCATCTTTGCAATCGCTTCTACCGCTGCTTCAGTCGCTTTTTTCATAACCTTTCTTAAAACAATTGGGTTAGCGCCTGCTGCCAGGTTCTTCATTCCTTCATTGATCATAGCCTGAGCTAAAACGGTAGCTGTAGTAGTACCGTCACCGGCTACGTCATTGGTCTTTGTAGCGACCTCTTTTACAAGCTGAGCGCCCATATTTTCAAAAGCATCTTCCAGCTCGATTTCCTTTGCAATGGTAACGCCATCATTTGTGATGAGCGGTGAGCCAAAAGATTTATCCAGTACAACGTTTCTGCCCTTAGGCCCTAATGTTACACGAACAGTATCTGCTAACTGATTCACTCCAGATTCAAGTGCTTTTCTGGCATCAACGCCATATTTAATCTGCTTTGCCATGATTCATTCCTCCTGTTTTCTGTTAAAATAAATATACGTATTATCTAAAACCTGACCTTATGACTGCGGTATCGCCTTCTTGATTATTCGATCACTGCTAATATGTCATTCTGCTTAACGATCACATATTTTTCGCTCTCTTCTCCGGTCTCTATTTCTGTTCCTGAATATTTGGAGAAGATTACTTTATCGCCCACTTTAACCTGCATGGTAACTTCCTTGCCGTCTACCAGACCGCCTGGTCCTACTGCGATAACTTCCGCCTGCTGCGGTTTCTCTTTTGCCTGACCCGGCAGAACAATACCGGACTTTGTTGTCTCCTCTGCAACCAATGGTCTTAACACAACTTTGTCAAATAATGGTACTAATTTCATTGCAATTCCTCCTCATAGCTTTCTGCTTATTATTTCTTTCTTTGGCCTTCCGAAAGAAGTTTTATTTTATTCACATACTAAGGTATATCACTCATTATTAGCACTGTCAATAGTTGAGTGCTAACTTTATATATTTTTTACATTTTTACCATATTTGTGTGATTTTCTCCTTTACTTACATAGTTTATAGAAATTTTCTTATTATATACCTTTATTTTTTTCAATGAACGTATTACAATAACTAAGAGAATAAAGCGCCTTACAAGCGCACCATTATGCCCATAAAGCATAAGCCGAGAAAAGGAAGCGCCTTGCAGGCATACCTCTATGCTTAGAATACATGGACGGCAATAAGGAAAGGAGTGTTTCAAATGGCAAAAAAGGGTAATGGGTTTGGGAAATTCGTGGCACTCGCCACTGTGGCCGGCGTTGTAGCTGCCGGTATCTCTTATTTTACGAAGTACAAATCCTTCCACAAAGAACTGGAAGAAAATTTCCATGATTTTGAGGATGAGGGAAATGACGACATTTCCAAAATTGACAGCACGATGAACCGCAACTATGTCTCCTTGCATGCGAATAAGGATGAATTTAAGGTCGCCGCTGACCATATGGCAGACGCTGCTAAGGATGCGGTGAGTGCGGCAAAAAACCTGGTAAAGGATGCGGCGAGCATTGTCTCTGATACGGCAAAGGAAGCGGCTTCTGCCGTTGCATTTACCGCAAAGGACATGTTTGATTCTGCAAAAGAACAGACAGATACGTTTTTAGATGACGAAGATACTACAGAAGATGGCGGTTTGGATTATGCTGCCGGTGCCGCAGAACATCTTGCTGATAAAGCCAAAGAGACGGCAGACTCTATAAAAGAAACAGCAGAAGTGGCTGCCGATGCAGTAAAAGAAGCGGCAGAGGATGGAATTGATGCAGCAAAGGAAGCAGCACGATCCACCGGGGCAGCACTTAAGGAACTGGCCGATGAAACTACTACCATTGTGGAAGAAGAAATGGATTAATCATAATCTGGAAGCAGAACCTAAAAAAGCCACTGGAAAGCATACGCTCTCCAGTGGCTTTTTTCATCTGATCTTCCTCCGGATCCCCTTACATCATCTTAAAAACTGCGGATCACCTTTTCATTCAGACGCTTCAAAATTTCACAGGCCAGACGTACGCCGTTCTGATAATCATCATAGGAAGAAATTCCATAATGGGTATGAGCATACCGTACCGGTACTCCAATCACAATTGTAGGAACTCCGTGATTAGACAAATGAATAGCCGCTCCGTTGGTTGCGCCAGCCCGGCGGACTGCCTCCTGCACCGGAATTTCAAGCTCTTTGCACAAATTCAGAGCATATCGCTGAAAACGTGGATTGGTAATCATCCGGGCATCGATATGGCGAAGCATTGGTCCCCGCTTAATAGCTGTCTGTACCTCATAGGCTGCCACAGAAGTATCATCCGCCGGACAGCCTTCAAATACAATCGCTATATCCGGCTTAATCTGACGGCAGGTCAGACTGGCTCCGCGGACACCTACTTCCTCCTGGGAAGCAATTCCCCCGATCACATCCACATCCAGTTCCGTTCCTTCCAGTTCCTGTNNCGGCAGTCAAAGCTCTTGCCGAACATCAGATCGTGCTTTTCCTGGTATTCAAAACTTACATCCGGTGCAATCGGCTCTCCGATACGGATATGAAATTTTTCGATCGCTTCCTCCCGCGATACAGCTCCGATATCCACGGTAATATCCCGGATATCCAGAGGTGCATTCCGCTGCGCCTCAG
>DJBG01000047.1 GCA_002429965.1 Hungatella sp. UBA5982 | reverse complement strand
AAAAAAGCACGGCTACCCAAAAGGCGGTATCCGTGTAAGCTATTAAAATTTAATTATCTCAGGCTTATCTGTAAGCGATGCAATCGTTGCGGTGGCTTCTTTCAGATAAAAGACCTCGGTATTACCATCATCAGCCGCGTACATCCTCTTCAACATGGGATATGTGTCCAGCATATGCTGCCTAGCTTCAATCCGGTCATCTTCAACAGCCACAGCTTCTATACGAATCCACTTATCACCGGCCATGCCGCAGATTTCAATTTTCGGATTCACATGAATCTGTTTTGAAACATTCTTGATCTTGCCGGTTTGAATATAGAGTTTGTCTTCAAAAATGTCTGCTGTGCCAAATGGGCGGACCCTTGGCTGGTCGCCATCCATAGTTGCAATATAATATGTTTCACACTTTTTCAAAAATTCATAAACTTCTTTCACTCGCTTATCCTCCATGTTCTTAGGGATTGACTGCTGTTTTTCTTTGCTATATAATAGTACGACAATAAGATATGCTTTACAAGTAGGCATATGATTATGACATAGTCATAAAAATATGACTATTAGAAAAGGAGCGGTTGTCTGATGTCTGATAAATTTGATGCAAGCAAATTATGTCCCGTATATGTAACACAGAATTTATTGATGGGCAAATGGAAATTAACTATTTTATGGATTGTCAGCCGCAAAACCAGGCGGTTTGGTGAGCTGCAAAAGCTTATACCCGATGTGTCCCGCGGGGTCCTGGCACAGCAACTGAAGGAATTGGAACGAGATAATCTCATTCATAGAGAAGTGTATAAGGAAGTGCCTCCAAAAGTAGAGTATTCCATAACGAACATTGGTGAGAGCTTTATTCCCGTAATGACTCAAATTATGGAGTGGGGAGCATCATATATTAATAAAACGACCACCTGCAATGTTGATATCTGCATCGCCAATAACTTTCCTTGTTCTAAATGTCATGAAATGTTAAATCTTGAGAAGTCAGCCATTGAGGATTTATAATAAATTTGTCTATCATCCCGCACCGCCTTGTACATGCCTGCTTTAACTTCCAGGCATATACAAGGCGGTGCTTTTCTTATGTTCTATTACCTGATTCCAGCTTACTTTACAGTCAGCACCTGTACCTTTTTGCCATCTTCCAGGGGACTGCTGCTCTGCATCACCACTTCATCCCCTTCGGACAGTCCCTGGGATACCTCATAATAAGCATTCTTTTTCTTTCCTTCCGTGACCGCTGTCTTGACTACGGTTCCTTCGGAAACCTTATACACGAAAGTCCCGGAGTCATCGGATTGGATGCACTTTGCAGGAATGTATACAGAACTGTTTTCCTTGTTCTCAGACACCCTTAAATCTGCCGTCAGGCCGATATAGCTGATCTTGCTTGCCTCTTCCAACTGTACAGTCACTGTGAACATCCCTGTGGAAGCATTGCTGACTGCGGATATTTCGGAAATAGTTCCCTGGCAGCTCTCACCTAATGGCTGAAGGCTGACATTCATGGTCATTCCCGTGTTCAGCTGGTCAATATCCATGTCAGCAACCTGAATCTTTACCTTCTTGCCTCTGTCGTCGATAACCGCCATCGACTTAACCTGCGGGGAAACCATTTGGCCCACTTCCACATAAACATTGGTGATCATTCCGGATATGGGAGATGTAACCATACAGTCATCATATTTTTTCTGCACAATATCCAGCGCAGCCCTGGCACTGTCCATCTGGGCCTTTGTGACCTCATAATTGCCTGTCTGCCCGTTTCTTGCGGCCTGAAGCTGTACGGACGCCGAATCCATCTGCGCCTTTGCGCCTTCATACTCTGCCTGGGAAACAGCTCCGCCGGCAAACAGGGCTTCCATGCGGCTAAAATTATCTCTGGCTGTGTTAAAGGCAATTTCCGCCGGCCTTACGCTTGTATTTTGCTGGCTTGCCTTCTCTGCATTATTAAAAGCCGCCTCTGCTGCCTGGTAGCCTGCCTTTGCCTGTTCCAACTGAAGTCTTGCATCCTGATTATCTACCTGGAACAAAACGTCTCCTGCATTTACATGATCCCCTTCCTTTACCGGGATCTCTAAGATCTTTCCATTGCTGTTTGGCATCACGTCAACGCTGCTGAGCGCTTCCACGGTTCCCTGCCAAACCATGGAGGACAAATCCTTACCTGATTTCGCTACCGCTACTGTTATCTCAGTCTGTTTATTCTCTCCCGCACATCCGGTAAGAAGGCCCACCAGCATTGCTGTTGCCATAAAACCTGTGATCAATTTTCTCATCTTTTCCGACCTCCTGTAAGCCCTTTTCATTTCAGATGTATTTTAACAGATGCATTCATCCCAAAAACAAGGGGAAGATCTTCTTCGTTTTCAATCGTCACCTTAATTGGTATCAGCTGCGTCACTTTTGTATATTCCCCGCTGGTGTTAAAGCTGGTATTATTGGAAAAGTAGGTTTGAGTGGCTGGATCGATTTCCGTCACCTGTCCCTTAAAGGTTTTTCCAGGATATGCATCTACTTTCACATCCACCCGCTGTCCTAAGTGAACCTTCATGATATCCGTTTCTTCCACATTTACCCCTATGTAAAGGTCCGAGGTATCGGCTNNTACAACAGTTCCTGTAATTGGGGAAGTAATATAAGGAAGAATCTCTTGCCGTCCTAACACCTGATCCTGCTCTACTAAGTCCCCATTTTCCACATCCCATGACAAAAGTTTCCCATTGGTTACCGCTTTTACGGAATACAGCTTAGCCGTTACTTTTGCATTATTTGTTTTAAAGTAAGAGACACTTGAATGATAGATATAATATCCGACCCCGCATCCGGCAAGCACCAGCACGATCAGCAGGGGAGCTATGATCTTTTTTAGTTTTCCTGTTCCTGTCTTCATTTCCTGATCTTCAACATTAACATGTTTGTTTTCCTGCATATTTCTTTCTCTCCGTTCTGTTATTCTCGCATATCCCGTAGCTTGCTGCGGGGTATTTAACTAATCTGCAAACTGGCTGCGATACAGATCTGCATAAAATCCTTTTTTCTCCAGCAGCGATTCATGATTTCCCTGTTCTATGATATCGCCGTCCTTCATTACCAGGATCAGGTCTGCATCCCGGATGGTGGAAAGGCGGTGTGCAATCACAAAGCTGGTTCTGCCCTGCATCAATTTACCCATGGCCTTTTGGATCAACACTTCTGTTCTAGTATCAATGGAGCTGGTGGCTTCATCCAGGATTAAGATTCTGGGATCCGCCAAAATCGTCCTTGCAATGGTCAAAAGCTGCTTCTGCCCCTGGGATAAGTTGCTGGATTCCTCGTTGATCACCATGTGATAGCCTCCCGGCAATGCCCGAATGAATTCATCGCAGTGGGCCGCTTTTGCAGCCTCTATGACTTCTTCATCTGTTTTATCAAAATTTCCATACCGGATATTATCCATAATTGTGGCATTGTACAGCCATGTTTCCTGAAGCACCATGCCGAACATGGAACGCAGATCCCCTCTTGTAAAATCCAGGGAGTCATGACCGTCGATCAGAATATGCCCGGAATTTAATTCATAAAATCTCATCAGCAATTTCACTACCGTTGTTTTACCCGCTCCTGTGGGACCTACGATGGCGACCATCTGGCCGGCTTTTATGGCGGAGGAGAAATCGTGGATGATCATTGTATACGGCGTATAGCCAAAACAAACATTTTTAAATTCCACATTTCCCAGGATCTCCTGCAGTTTTATGGGCGCCTCGGTTTCCGGTACCTCATCCTGCTCATCTAAAAACTCGAATACACGCTCTGCCGCAGCAGCTGTGGACTGCAGCGTGTTTGATACGTTGGCGATCTGGGAGATGGGCTGCATAAATGAACGCATGTATTGGATAAACGCCTGAACGTCTCCGATCTCAATCACCTTTTCCACAGTCAGATATCCGCCCAACAGGCAAACACAAACATAGCCTAAGTTGCTGATAAAGGACATGATGGGCATCATCATTCCTGATAAAAACTGGGATTTCCAGGCCGATCCATATAATTTACGGTTGATCGCCCCGAATTTTTCGATTGCTTCTTTTTCTCCGTTAAATATCTGCACCACATTATGGCCGCTGTATATTTCTTCAATATGGCCATTTAAGTGTCCCAGGCTTTCCTGCTGCTTTTGAAAATATTTCTGGGATTTTTTTACCACTAGCATGATTAAAACCATGGAAATAAAGAGAACCAAAACAGCGACCAAGGTCATCCGGATACTGATGGATATCATCATGATTACGATTCCCACCAGGGTCGTCACAGATGTGATGATCTGCGTCAGGCTCTGGTTCAGGGTCTGGCTCACCGTATCCACGTCATTGGTGATCCTTGACAAGATCTCCCCGTGGGTCCTTGTATCATAATAATTAAGGGGAAGACTGTTCATTTTTTCCGATATATTTTTTCTTAACTCATAGGTAACCTGCATGCTGATGCCGGACATGATATAGCTCTGCAAATAAGAAAATACGGCCGACACCAGATAAAGCACTACCAAAAGCAACAGACGGTTCCGGATGTAGCGGAAATCCGTTAATAATCCGGTCCCCATCATCCAGGCAATCAGCCCTTCAAACAGCTTTGTCGTGGCTTTACCTAAAATCTTAGGCCCTGCGATGGAAAACACGGAGGAACAACTGGCAAACAGGATTACTACAAATACCGATTTTTTGTATGGCTCTAAGTAACGGGCCAGGTGAAGCATGGTTCCTTTAAAATCTTTTGCACTCTCCGCTTTGCCCTGCACCCCGCCTCTCCCGCCCACGGGGGAACTGGAAGGTTTCTTCTCTGTCATTTCAATTCCTCCTCGCTAAGCTGTGATAATGCAATTTCCCGGTAGACTTCGCAGGTTTTCATCAATTCCCGGTGGGTTCCTTTTCCAGCGATCCTGCCATGTTCCAAAACAATGATCTGGTCCGCATTCATGATGGTGCTGATGCGCTGTGCCACTAAAAAGATGGTACTGTCGCCGGTTTTTTCACGAAGGGCAGCCCGAAGCTTTGCATCCGTTTTAAAATCCAGGGCGGAAAAGCTGTCATCGAACACATTCACAGGCGCTCTTTTTACAAGTGCCCTGGCAATGGAAAGCCGCTGTTTTTGTCCGCCAGATACATTGCCTCCTCCCTGAGCAATGGTTGTTTCAAAGCCCTCCGCCTTTGACTTTATAAATTCCATGGCCTGAGCCGTATCTGCTGCTACTTCAACCTGTTCCCTGGTGGCCTTCCGGTCCCCGTACATTAAGTTGCTTTCAATCGTTCCAGAAAATAAAATCCCCTTTTGGGGGACAAATCCTATGATATTGCGCAGCTGATGGACCGGCCAATTCTCGATATTGACCCCGTCAATGAGGATCTCACCCCCTGTCACATCATAAAATCTGGGGAGAAGGTTCACCAGCGTGCTTTTTCCGCTTCCCGTAGCGCCGATAAAGGCTGTGGTATGTCCTGGCATCGCCGTAAACGTGATGTTGTGCAACACATCCTCATCTGCATCCGGATACCGGAAGGATACGTTACGGTACTCCACAACGCCTTTAGGAAGCTCAGGAATTTCAGCCGCCTCCTCAGGATCTGCAATGGAAGGTTCCGTCTGGAGAACTTCCACAACACGCCTGATGGAAACGATGGCTCTTGGGATCATGATGAACATCATGGTCATCATCAAAAATGCCATGATGATCTGCATAACATACTGCATGTAAGCCATCATATCCCCCACTTCCATCCGGAAGGAGGATACGGCCTTAGATCCCACCCAAATGATCAGGAGGTTGGTCAGATTCATGATCAGCATCATGGCCGGCATCATGCCGGAGGTGACCCGATTGACAAACAAATTTGTCTGAGTCAGCCTTAAATTCACCTTTTCAAACCGGTTTTCCTCAAATCCCTGGGTATTAAAGGCCCTGATCACCAGCGTTCCTTCCAGGCTTTCTCTTACTACCAGGTTTAAACGGTCAATGAGTTTTTGAACAAATTGAAAACTGGGCATGACAACTGCAAGCATGCTGAAAACCACCACCAGCAGTAACGCCACGGAAAGAGCAATGATCCATGACATTGATTTGTTTTTGTCCAGCGCGTGTATTACGCCTCCGATTCCCATGATGGGAGCGTAAAATACGATTCGGATGACCATGACGATCAGCTGCTGGATCTGGGTGATGTCGTTGGTTGTTCTTGTGATCAGGGAAGAAGTGGAGTATTTCTCCAGTTCCGCATTGGAAAAGCTTTCTACCTTGGCGAAAATGTCCTGACGCAGATCTCTGCTGACACCGGCCGCGATCCTGGCGGCGATAAGGCCTACTAAAATCGTACAGCAGGCACTGATAAAGGCTATTCCCAGCATTTGAAATCCAATTTTAAGTATGTATGAGGTGTTACCTGTCGTAATGCCCTTATTTACAATATCAGACATGAAATCAGGAAGTGACAAATCGCATGTTGCCTGAGCAAACAGCAGCGCTACTGACACTGCTATAAATAAAAAATATGGCTTAAAATACCGAAAAAATATTTTCAAATTTATTCCCTCCTTTCCTTTCATCTCTCGTACTTTCTTTAAAACGTTTTGTAGATCTGTCTGCCTTTTCTAAATCTGTCCTTATCTTCTGCAATCTACCTTATTCCTCACATATCCTTTTCTTTCATCTTTAAATCCACTTCTTTCTCCATTAGTTCAGTAAACTTTTTCCATAATTCAATCAATTTACTTGCGTCTTCTTCTCCCATGCCAATGACCACCCGTTCCAGGAGGTCACTCATACCTTCTGAGCACTTCTTCCATAGTTTTTCTCCCTCTTCCGTTAAGAAAACACAGATATTCCTTCGGCTTTTGGGATCTATTTCCCTGTATATTAAGCCCCTCTCTTCCAGTGAGTTCAGCATCCGGGACGCCGCCGATAATGCGATATTCATCCTCTTTGCCAAATCAGATACATGAATTCCCTTCTTTTCCGGATCTTCATTCATGCTGACCCATATTTGATGCAGTGCAAAGAATTCACTACGTGTGATGCCTTCCGGTACACAGTTTTTATGAATGCTTTGTTTTCTACCCATCATCATGGCTAATTCTGATTTAAACTTCTTTATGTACTCTTCCTGTCCATCTTTCACAACAAAAGCCCCCCTTTTTTCTTACTTAACATTGTTAACAATTTTCAATGTTTATCATTCTACATCCGTTTAAACGATGTGTCAATTATTTTTTCGTTAAGATTCTACACATCGATGGAAAATCATCCAGCATGATCCTGTGACAAAAAATCATAGGCGCTTCACAAAAATACCGGTGATAATGCCTCTTTCACAAGAGCATTCCACCGGTATTCAATGCAATTATCCTTATTCTAAATCTTCCCCATTAGAAGCAATTACCTTTTTGTACCAGTAAAACGAGTCCTTTCTGCTCCTGGTCTTTGATCCCCTTCCTTCATCATCCTGATCAACATAAATAAATCCATACCGCTTGCTCATTTCCGCTGTTGATGAGCTCACAAGATCAATGGGCCCCCATGCGCAGTAGGCAAAAATATCGGCCCCATCTTTAATGCATTCCTTCATCTGCAATATATGCTGGCGGTAATAATCGATCCGGTAAGCATCATGGATTTCTCCGTTTTCTTCCATCGTATCAATGGCTCCAAAGCCGTTCTCAGCTATCATGATCGGCACCTGATATCTATCCCAATATTGGGACAGACAGTTATAAAATCCCAGGGGATCCATCCTCCATTCCCACGGTGTGGGCTTTAAATTGGGATTTTGTATCACATCCCGTGCATTCATTCCGCAGCAGTCTGCATCGATCACCTTTGAGGAGTAATAAGAGATCGCCAGAAAATCCTGCCTGTTTCTTCTGATTATTTCTTCATCTCCTGCTTCCATCTTTATGTTCCAGCCATTTTCTTCAAAATAACGTACCGCATAAGCCGGATATTCGCCGCGAAGCTGTACATCCGTATAAAAGTACTGCATTCGGTTGCGTTTCATAGTCAGAACCACATCCTCCGGCTTGCAGGAATTGGGATAACAGGTGCAGTCCGCCACCATGGTGCCGATCTGCATATCAGGATTCAGGCTTTTCCCGTACTCGTATGCGAGGGCATTTGCAACAAACTGGTGATGCACCGCCTGAAATTTAGCTTCCTCTAAGTCCCCGGCATAGTCATCCAATAGGCCGATGGAACCCCAGGAACAGTATTGCAGCAGATTGATCTGATTAAAAACGATCCAATACTTCACTTTATCCTTATAGCGGTTCAAGACTGCAGACGCAAACCGGACAAAAAAATCGATCACTTTCCTGTTGGCGAACCCTCCATACTCCAGGACCAGATGAAGGGGCATATCATAATGGGAAATAGTAATGATGGGCTCCATGCCGTTTTTTCGGATCTCATCAATTAACCGGTCATAAAAGGCCAGTCCCTTTTCATTCGGTTCCTTTTCATCTCCTTTTGGAAAGATTCGGGACCAGGATATGGACGTCCGGAACGTACGAAAGCCCATTTCAGCCAGCAATTCCAGGTCTTCCTTGTAGGTACGGTAAAAGTCTATTCCATACCGTTTGGGATAATAATTCTCATTATCCTCTTTATAGCTGAGTATTTCAGCACGGGTCCCGCCTCCTTCTTTTGACACGTTGGACCGGTTTAAGTTTTTTTGGTACATATGGACATCGGAAGTGGATAAGCCTCTGCCATCCACATCATACGCCCCTTCTATCTGGCACGCTGCAACCGCACCGCCCCATAAAAATCCATAGGGAAATGCATTTCTTACCTTTTCCATAAATTCCCTCCTTTAATTAACATTTGTATGAGAACATGAAATTATCTAAAATTCATTCAAGGTCTTCTCCTTTTGACTCGATCAGTTTTTTATACCAGAAAAAGGAATCCTTCCTGATCCTCCTGCATTCCTTAGGGTCATCGTCGGTACGGTCAACATACACAAATCCATAACGTTTCTTAATGCCATTGCTGGTGGACAAAAGATCAACGGCAGACCACGGGCAATAAGCCAGAACCTCAACGCCATAGTCCATGGCTTGTTTTAATGTTTTCACGTGATTCCTTAAGTATTTGATCCTGTAAGGATCATGCACTCTGCCCTCCTCTGTCAGTCTGTCGTACGCTCCCAGGCCGTTTTCGGTGATCATCAGGGGCTTATTGTAACGCATGTAGATGTCCCGCAGCAAATATTCCAGGCCGGTCGGATCGATGGCCCAATCCCAGTCCGTAGTGTCCAGCATGGGATTTGGACACATCTGGAAAAATCCCGGCTGGCGCTCGTGCCCGTCCATGGCTCCCTTTACGCCCGTCCAGTTAACCCCGGCAAACCGAAGCTCCTCGTCTTCCGGNNGACACGCTTTCGCACATTCACTGGAATAGTAATTTAATGCCAGAAAATCAGAATACCCTTCCTTAATCAGTTCCATATCCCCAGGCTCAATCACCGGGGCAAGTCCTTTTGATTCAAGATAAATCATAGCGGATTTTGTATACATTCCTTTAAAATAAATATCTAAATAATATCCGTTATGTAAGTCATTGGCGTTCTGGGCTGCCATAACATCCTCCGGCTTACTGGTCAGGGGATATACCGGCGCATAGCCGATGGCAGCTCCCACCATGCCTCCCGGCACCTTTTCGTGAACCAGCTTGCAGGCGATGGCATGGGCCAGATTCATATGATGATTGATCTGGTATCTCAGCTGATGGCTGGTCTGCAGCTCCTGAGGTATAAAGCATTTCTGGGTCCAGAACTGCACGATGATGCTTTGCTCGTTAATGGTAGTCCAGTATTTTACCTTATCCTTAAATTCCTCAATGACATAGGCGGCGTAATACTCAAAATCTTTGACCACTTCCCTGCTCAGCCAGCCGTTATATTTTTCAACAAGAGCCCAGGGCAGGTCATAATGATAAAGAGTCACAATCGGCTCGATTCCGTTAATAAGTAACTCATCGATCAAATCCCTGTAAAATTGTATTCCTTCTTCATTTACACTGCCGACGCCATCGGGAAAGACTCTGCTCCAAGCGATAGAAAAGCGGTAAGCCTTAAACCCCATTTCCTTCATTAACCCAATGTCCTCTTTATAATGATGGTAATGATCACTTGCAACCTTTGCTGTTGCAAAGCCTCTTTTTTCATAATTATCTTTATTTATAATGTCCTGCTGGGATGCTTTTTTTCCATGGGAGAAGGCAGCTCCCTCCACCTGGTAAGCGGAGGTTGAAGCGCCCCAGAGAAATTCATCCGGAAAACCTTTTTTAAACATAATGATCTCCTACTTCTAAACAGTCTGTATGAATCTTTTTCAGTACCACCTCAAACAGATCAATCAGCTTTTCCGACAGCAAAACCTCGGAATTGATCGTCATCAGCGTATCCTGGGCATGAGCAAAAAGAAGGCATGGCTGATAAGTTTTCCCCCTGGTTTCATTCTGTATCACCTCTGTCTGGGATACATGTGCCAATCGGATGCACTCCTTTGCTTCCAACATCTTCGCTTTAGCCTCAGTGAAATTTTCTTCCTTGATGCAGTCAAGCGCACGTTCTACAGCCGTTCTGGCATCGCCTGCATGTAAAATAATCTGCATGGCAACCGCTACCAACTCATTTTCCATAATATCTTCCATAAATATAAATACTTCCTTCCTATGCGGTGAATATGGTTATGCTTGCTTTAATTGATTGTTCGTTTCTTCCTTTATGCATTGAGCTTCATATGCCTTAAAAAACGGCATCCAGGTAATAAAATATACGGCAAATAAAATCACGTAAAATATAATTGCCCGGAAATCCTGGGTGATCATTACAGAGGAAATCGGCGCCGGAACCTGGCCTACCTGAATCATTTTTCCGGGAATATTCAGCAAGCCGAGCTTCATTGCCACATATATGATGGTGGGTCCGGTAAAGGAATTGATCCACATGGGCACCATCAGCAGAGGATTGAATGCAATCGGCGTGCCATATATCACCGGTTCATTAATATTAAAGATGCTGGGAGCAATACAGACCTTACCAAGAGTTCTCATTTTCTTGGATCTTGAAAGCAGCATCTGCACCACTAAGGGCAATGTGGCTCCCATTCCTCCTAAGGTAATCAATGCGGCGGTAAAAACCGTTTCACTGGTTACTATATTTGTTGCGGTACCGCCTGCCGCTATTGCAGCAATGTTTGAATTGATGCCCGCCATAAATACGGGCGTGGATATGGCCCCGAAAGCCCATGATGAAACCCCGCAGGAATAAAGGATCGCAGGGGTCAGGCACATGAAAATCATACCCGGGTAAGATTGGCCAAAGGATGCAATCGGCTTAAAAACCGTATTAACAGCAGATACAATATCGAGCCCGCCCTTTGGCACAAGGATCATGATCGCCAGCAGGGTGGCGAAAATAGGAACAATGCTGTTAATCCAGTTTGCCAGGAAGCTTGGAATGGTCGCACTGTCTTCCAGGAAACCAAAGCGCGTCCAAAGGTTAAATATGAATGCTACAAAAAGTCCCACAACAATGGCAACCATAATTCCGCTGGGACCGAACACTCCAAAATTCACATTCATAAAAGAATTCTCATCAAATGTAGGATTCAGGCTCATGATAAATGCGGAAAAGCCCAAAAGGCCTGCCGGCACCTGGAATTTATTCCTTTTCTTTAATTCCATCAGATTATAAGGAATTAAAAATGAAATGAAAATTCCTATGAACATAAAGGAATAACTGGCAATGGGAAATATATCAGGCAGGCCAGGGATATAGTCCTTAAATACATTATAAAAAAATACCAATGACCCCACCAATATAAACGGCAATACTCTCATCATTGCCTGGGATACGGCTGCAACCCACGGATTTTCAACCAATCGATTCATAGCCGGCGCAAAGGAATCGACTAACCATTTCATAAATTTTTTCATGCTTTATTCTCCTTCTCCTGTGTAGATATTACCTATTGAGATATTTTACAATATAATCCAATAATCCCCCGCCGTCTAAAGTTCCATAAATATCTTTTGGAATCACGATGACTTCTGTTCCATACTCAGAGCACAATTCCTTATAAGTGTCATATCTTGACGCATAATGCGGCCCGATGCATAAAATATCCGCTCCTTCTTTCACTACAGACATTACATTGCTTTCTGCATGAGCAGCTACCGCAACATTCATTTTTTTCTTCTTACTTGCTTTCTTTACGGCATTTGCAAGGAAACCGCTTGACATACCCGCACCGCAGCACAATATTATCCTTAGGTCACTCATTATCTGATCCTCCTTTCTCCTAAATATGAACCCTAATACATCTTACTTACACTACTAATTATCATAAATGAAAAGAGAAAAATCAAATCACGATTTGCACCGCAGAATGCAAACCATCACCCTCCTTTCCCGTAGACGTTTATTAGAAAAGCCCCCGGCTGTCAGACTAAGCAGGTCTGTCATCCGAGGGCCTCTTCAGGCTAATAGGAACCGTTATCAGCCGATAATGGATTTTAAGGTGTTTTCAAATTCTTCATAGGTTTTGCAGTCCTTAAACAGCTCAATATTTGTTTCCTCCGAAAATATTATGACCAATGACTCATACAGCTCCTTAAAAACATGATTATCCAGCTTATTAATAGCAATCATGAGGACCACATACACCAACTGGTTCTCCCAGCGTATCCCTTTGCTGCAGATCATCACGGAGGCGCAGGTCTTATACGCGTTCATTTCAACGGAATGGGGAATGGCAATTTTTCCAAATCCAGTACAGGCAGCCCTTTCCCTCATCAACACATGGTCCCTGTAATCCTTCCGCACATATTCCTTATCGTATAAATTGCTTGTCAGTATATCGATTGCTTCCATTTTATCCAATGCTGCATTGGATAAAAAAAACAATTCCTTTTCAAAGTAATCATTAAAATGCCTTGTCAGCATTTTGTTTTTCTTATTATTCAGGGAACTTTCTATTTTTTCCTGTATTTCCAGCTTATCACCTGAAGTCATGAACGGGGATATGACTGCAGTTTCACAGGGAACTGACAGTTTTATTCGCACAGTGGATATAAGCAGGTCAAAATTCAATTCTTCCACCTGATGAGAATCTCTGACCGACGCAACAATATTAATATCGCTGTTGAAATTGATCAAAAGCTCGTTATACAGCCTGGATTCTATGTTCATATAGCTTGGACATAATAAAACCACCCGTACCTTTGGATTATTATTTTTCTGCCTTTCTATTTCCCCTCCTATGTGCAGGGCAATAAACGCCACTTCATCCTGGCTGATGTATATTTTATGCTTTTTTTCNNCTTTTTCCAGCTGAAGGGATACATACAAGGCCATATCAAATAACAGCAAATGCTGGGATTGGATGGATTCCAACATGGGGTTTTTTATGTCAGTGCTGTTTTTCGCTCTCAGCATAAGATTCTTTAAATGCAGAGCAAAAGGAATAATAAAGTTTTCCGTATCCAAATTAACGGCATAGGCCTGCTGTATTAAATAAACTAGCTCCTTTGTTTCCTCCACGATCTCATTTCCAACCAACTCCCGTACTTCCTGCATACCGTTAGTAACAACGAAATTTGTGCTTGACTTAAACAGGATATAAATTTCACGCCTCTCTTCTTCATTCATCGTTATGGAAAATTGCTGCTCCAGCTTTCTGCACAGTTCCGAAACGCAAACATCTTCCCCTTCCTTATCCTGAAGCCCTCTTGCCAGATCAGGGATTGTTTTCCCTTCCCGTATTCGTTCAATGATGATAACCAGATGAAGAAGCATATTCCTAAGAGCAAGATCATTGATGTAATAATCATTTTTAGAAAATATCTGTTTTACAATAGGAAGCATGGAATCAATGTCAATGTTCTTGAAATTGCTCTTTAAAATCTGCAGATCCACGTAGTGGTTATCCACTTCTTCATAGAGAATGTAGCTGAATAATTTTCTGATGTTTTTTTCCGGCCCCAGAAGTTTGATCTGGTCTCTCTCGATCGCAAAGATGATGTTAAAGCTTTTGAATCTCATATTCATCTTTTTAACATCAGCCTTCAGCGTTGAATCACTGATATACAATTCATCCGCCATTAGATAAAGATCCAGGCAGTTGGTATGCTGCAGGAAAAAGGCCTTGACCAAATAGGTAGATCTTTCTTCGTATGTTTGAGGAATAATGATATTCTCATGAGTGAGAAGGTTTTTTGCAACCGGAACATTTAATGTGTATCCATTTTTATTTGATATAATGGCTTTCCCTTTTCCGATTTCATTGATCTGGGAAATATAGGTTTTCACGGAACGTATGGAAATGTTTAAAACATCGGCTAACTGCTGTGATGTCAGTACCTTAGCCTTATTTTCCATCATATATTTAATCAGTTCTATCTGCTTGCTCTGCATATGATCACCCCATTTAAGAACATTATAACCTATTTCCCGCCCATTGTTCATCTGACTGCCCTTAAGTCAAATGCCGTTCTTCCCTCTGTTATAGATTCTGCTCACAAAATATTTTCAGCTGATCCGCTGCCGGTTCCTCATCTTCTCCCTCAATAATAAATCTCACCTTTTCTGAGCACTTCACTCCTAATGACATAATGGATAATAACTTTTTTGCATCCACCCTTTCTTCGTTTTTGCAGAGCATGATGCTGCTTTTATACCCGGAGGCTTCTTTAGCCAGCAAACTTGCAGGCCTTGCATGAATGCCTACGGCCCCTTTTATGACATATTCAAATTCCTTCATATGATCTCTACTCCAATCCTTATAAATAATGAAACCTGTCCTATAAATTTCGAAATTTTTTCTGTTATCAGGCCTGGAATTATTATAATGGTAGGTAATGTCCATTACAAATATATATTTGCACTCACCACGTGCAAAATTTATAAATATTATCTGCTGCAGCCAACGTCTGAATATGAAAAAAGCCCGAAACGCCGAAACGTTCCGGATTTTTATTTACTGACAGAAAAAAGGAACACCTTTTTTAAATGATGTCCCTTTTCCTGTTTCTTATGAAAAACCCGTGGTTTTCTATACTATTTCAAATAAATCTCCTTAAGCCGCTTTCTGTCAGCCTCATAAAAACCGCAAGCCTGCTCCAGATAGGCTTCCATTCCCCCAAGCCTGTCCACTTCCTCAAAGGCTGCACTGATATAAGATTCCTTTGTCTCCATAAGGCTTGAAAGATAATCAAGGACGACCTTGTTATCCGTATAACGGCGGTACTGATCCATACGCTTTATATTGCGTTCCCAGTTATATTGTGCCGTTTTTAAATAATCCCCAATGATGTCCTCTCTTGAAACTTTCAATATGGAAAGAAACAGAGCGGCCGCCCAGCCTGTGCGGTCCTTTCCTCCCCTGCAATGGAAAACCAGGGGTACTGAAGCAACATCAGTCAACAATTTTAAAAAGGAAGAATATGCCCCTATGCTGTTTTCTGATGTTACGAAAGTCCTCATCTGCCCTTCCAAGGAGTTTAAATTCTTTACCAGGTAATCATGGCCCTCGGAGGTTTTCTCCCACGCCGTCAGTCTTGCGANNAGGGCTGCGGTTTCCCCATCAGGAGACAGTACCTTCAGCCGGACTCCCTCGGGAAGCCGGTCCGGCTGAACTTCTCTTTCTGATTGGGAACGGAAATCCACTGCCATACGGATATTCATTTCCTCCAGCTTTTTTAAATCTCCATCTGAAAGCTTATGTAGTGCATCGGAGCGAAACACCATGCCCGCCTTTACCTGCCGTCCTTCCTCCGTATAAAAACCTCCCATGTCACGGAAATTAAAGGTTCCGTCTAAAGAAATATATTTATCCATTCCATCTTCCTTCCCAGAGCACGCCTACTGGGCTCCGTTTTCTTTCTCCTTTGCCTCCTTATCCACCCGGTATATAAAGGGGATGTAAAGAGCAACGATAGCAAAAAGCTGTAATAGCTGTATCAATGCGCCCTGCCACCCTGCCACCAGGAAACCCTGCAGCAGAGGAGGAAGCTGTCTTGACACATTTGCACTGACAATGGGTAAAAATCCGGCCAGGGTCGCGGCATAAGCAATTAAGATGCTGACAACTGGGGCAAGGGTCATGGGAATGATCAGCCACACATTCAGTACCATCGGGATTCCAAATTTCATAGGCTCCGTAATTCCGAAAATACTGGGGATGATCGCCACCTTTCCAATGCTCTTCATATGCTGGCTTTTGCAATACCACACCAGCAGTATGGCAATGGCAAGGGCTCTCGGCCCCTTAAAGGACTCAAGGAAAAACATGTTGATCACATGCCTGGGCATATCTCCCGCAAGGACTGCTTCCGCATTTTCATAGGCCTGGGTGGCAAAAAGGGCGTTAAGGAAAACATTGGACACATTGGAGCCATGAATCCCAAAAAACCACAAAAATTCCGACACCGCATATAGAATACAAGCGGAAATAATGGAGCCGCCAAGGTTCTGAAGAGGAATCTGGAGAATCTTGTAAATGAGATCATGCATGTTTTCAAAGGGCGTCATCCTGATGATCCTATCCACAATGAGGAAGAAAAACAGGATGCAGAATGCAGGTACAATGGCCTGAAAGATCTTTGAAACTCCCTTCGGCACAGCCGCAGGCATGCGGATATAGATGTTTTTGTCAATAAAATACGCGTTAGCCCGCGTTGCCGCAATGGCTACGATGATCCCTACAAACATTCCCCTGGAACCAAGGTAGCTGATGTTGATGACATTGGCAGTTTTGGCGCCTTCCACTGCTTCTGCAAACATCTTCTCAATAGGAGTCACCGCCAAAAAGCATGCAAAAGAAATGATGACGGGGGGCAAAATCTCCTGCTTGCACTCATTGGCCATGGCCACGGCCAGGGATATGAGGGTGTAAATGGCGATGAGATTTAAAGTGACCGTAGACCCCAGGGTGCAGAACTCCTTAACAGGCTGGGGCATAAAGTCCAGGGTGGTAATGATCATGAATAAACTGCCTGCCAGGGAAATGGGCATGATCCCCATCATTCCTGCTGAAATGACCTTTACGTAACGGGCCGATGCAAACCTGCCCATGGCCATTGTTAGTCTCTGACTAATGCTTTTTTTATCATTTGACGCTGCCATACCATTTTCTCCTTTCCTTACCGGCCTATCTGGATAAGTGCATCTGCAAGAACCTTTTCTCCGTTCATCATGCCATAATCCATCATTTCAATGACCCTTACAGGGATAGATGGATAATCAGCCGCCACCTTTTCTTCCATGTAACTTACCTGAGGACCTAAAAGGATGATATCCGTCCCCTCTGTGTGGGAGGAAAGAGAGGACACAGGCATCGCGTCAATCTGCAATTCCNNTTTTTATACATAATACGGTACATTTCGATCATCTGCTCCGCCAGGTCCTGTACGGTCATGGCGTTCATCAGATGATCCTGGCCGTGTATCATGATCAGGCTCATCCTTGTTTCTCCTTCTCCGTTTAACTCTTCCTGGATCAGCTTTGTCTGCACCTCATGGGCTGAAAGCAGAGCCATCCGGCACTCCTCCATGAGAGCTGACGCCTTTTCAAAATTCTTTTCCCTTGCTGCCTGGATCGCCAATATAGCCTTGCTTCTCGCACTTCCGCCCTTTACTACCAGCTCCATAACAATGGTTTCTGTTGTCATTCCTTCTGTCCTCCTATTTCTTTCTATTCAGGAAATGCCTGCAGCAGCCGGATCAAAACATCGAAATCCTTTTTCTTAATCAATTCCTGCACAGCCTCCTGGCTAAGAGCCAGCTTTGATGTATATTTATAAAAATCAGAGATACCTTTTTCCTCTTCCTTCCCGATTGAGACAAGAAGCACCACCTGGACCGGATGTCTGGACCATAGAACAGGCTCTTTCAAGATTGCCACAGAGACAAAGGTCTCCTCCGTCATCACCTCACAGGGATGGGGAATTGCGATCAGGTTGCCGAAGTCTGTCTGTGCCATGTCCTCCCTCTTTAAGACAGCTTCATAAAACCCTTTAGGAAGGCTCCTCTTCCTGCCGATCCTCTCACATAAATTTTTAATAACCTCTGCCCTTGTTTCCCCTTCCATATTGGTAAAAAAATAATCCCGTTTATAATACTTCGTCAGAATGACTTTTCTCCCACCCTCCAGCGCAGTCCTGATAGCCGGAATGTCCTCACTCTCCAGAAAATGGCCTATTTCAATGATGGGTCTGGGAATATACCGGTGAATCGGCACTGTGGTGAAAACGTATTCTACTTTATCAAAATCGAAATTTTCCAGCCCGGAAAGGTCACAGATATAAATGTGGTTTAAGTACTCCCCGAATTCCTGGCCGTATCTGAGCTTTAAAAGCCGGGAGCTTTCTCTTCCCGTACTGCACACGATCAGAGTATTTTTATTCTCATCCTTTGTCTTCTTTTGTTCTTCCGCCAGGGCAAAGATCAAGGCAAAATAGCCCACTTCCTCCTCTGGAACCGGCTTTTGATACCATTCTGCCAGCACCGTACAGGCTGAAATTGCCATGATATATTCAAAAAAGCACTTCTTCATGATATCCTTAAGAAGAAGATTACTGACCGGAATGTTATAACGCATACGGATATCAAAAGGGACCATGTGCTGGTTCAGCAGCATGCGGATGTCAAAATGGCTGCTGAACTCCATCTTAAAATCCCGGTCCACCAGCTGCAGCATCTGGGAAACAAGACGGTCAATCTCCTCGCTGATCACAAAATTCACTTCATCCTTTTCCACATTGCCTATCATACGCTTTCCTGCCAGCCACACGGCCGTATAGGTGGCTTCATCCTGGTTGTACCTGATTTTAAAATTCCTGCTCAACTCCCCAAGCAGCTCCTTTACAAACTCCCATTCCCTGTCTCCTAAAACTGACCCGCTGTTTTCCGGCATCTTCACCAGCCGTCCCCGCCTGATCCGCTTTGCCGCAATGTAAATCTGGATGGCAAATAGTTCAAAGGCCGTTTCAGACAGGTGGATACCATATTTTTTTAACATGGGAAAAATGATTGCTCCCATTTCTTCCAGTTCTTTTTTCTGCTGTTCTCCATTCTCCTCCAGCATGTTTCTTTTGATAAAGTAATCCCCGATGCACCTTCTGAAATCAAATTCATCCCCTGCTGCACGAATGCCGTAATTGGGCCTTCTGTCCAGACGGCTCCCGTACCGGTTTAAGATCTCCTCCGCCTCTTTTAAAGGTCCTGTAAGAGTAGCTCTGGAAATATACAGAAACTCACATAAGTCATCCAGCCTGATGTAGTCGTTGTAATTGACNNCCCTTTGCCTTTCCTGGGAAATGAAATTCTCCATACCGTTGTTTTCATCAAGAACCAGGGCATATCCGCATCTCGGTTTTGCCTCCACTGAAAAACCAAAGGAGGCTGCTCTTTCATTCAATTCCTTTACTCTTAATCCAACAGTTTTAGTACTAACTCCTAATCTTTCCGCCAGTTCCTTTGCAGTCACATAGCAGCCCGGCGTCAGCATATTCAGAATTTCTGTCAACCTTGTATTCATGGCACCCCTCTCCTGTCATCATCCTATCATCCTGGTAATTTAAACTCCATATGGAAATCTTCTCTATTGAATTCGGAACTTTTCATCATTGCTGCTTGCTGGTATTAAACATGAAAATACCCTGCAAGCAAAACACAGCCTCTTTTTCTGTGCTTCGCCTGCAGGGTATTGTATCCCCATCATCCTTTATATTTCCGTCTTCAACTAGATATCTTAATATCCTATTCCATTTCACCCCTGTTTTCTCTGCACCGTTAACTTTGCCAAAGCTTCCACGATATAAACTGCCGGTATCTGGGAGGTTATATCCACCTTCATCTTCTTATAATCCGTCCGTTCCCCCTGGATATAATAAGAGATATTGTAATCAGAAATTCTGGCCAATGTACTGTTTTTACTGTTGGTAATCGATACTACCGTACTGTTGCACTGCTTAATGATCTCTGAATTTTCAATGAGTNNCGTTTCCCCCTCCACGGATAGAATGATTATAATGCTTTCCTTGGGAAATTCCAGATTAATAGGAAACATAGGATTATTTATCCCTGTGGCAAATATTCCGATATTGCAGAAATACCGGCTTGCATACTCAGCAATAATTCCCGAATTGCCTATTCCAAGAAAAATAATCTGTTTCTTTTCTGCGATAATATTGGCGATAGACTTAAGTTGTTCATGAAAAGACTCCGTCTCGATCCTTTGGAAAAAATCTAAAATCGAACTGGAATCAAATCCCTGGCGAATCGTTTTAGTACTCTCCTGTTCCATCTTAAATCTGATCTTAAACTCGGAAAATCCATTGCAGTTTACTTTCCTGCAGAACCGGGTAATGGTCGTTGTGGAAACATGGGCTTCATTGGCAAATTCCCGAATGGTCATATAAGGAATCTTCTCACTGTTTTTCAATATGAAATTATAAACCTCATAATCAAGTTCACTGAACTGGTTCAGTACCTGATTGGAAAACATCATCATATTCCGCTACCGCCTTTTATATTTATTAATCAAAATCTGATATTCCAATTTACTGCTGTCAGTTGTCTTTTTTATTTTAACATAAAAAGGGTGCATTTTCAATGAACAGGAATTCCTTAACCACCAAAAGGAGTCATTGCAGCTAACTTTTATGTCAGCATGCAATGACTCCTTTTACAGCAGAAAAGCAATAGAAACGGAAACTTAGCTGTTCTTAGCTTCCAAACGGTCAATCGTCTCTTTAAACTGAGGTAAATGTTCCTTATGGGCTATTAATAATTCATCCAATACCGTCTTAGCAATTTTGCCGCTGGGAACCAGAGGATTTATGGTAAATGCCTGTTGGGCAGTTCCGTAATCACCGGTTACCGCTGCTTTAATGGTAGTTAACTCCATGTCTTTCATTAACTGCAGCAATCCTCTGCTGGAAGGTTCAAAGGAACCCCAGGAGATGGGAACCGGACCGCCTGATGTTATGATGCTGCTTACTTCCACTACCACGTCATCGGGCAGATCTGAAATAGCTCCATTATTTTTCGTGCTGACTACCATATGGGTGCGCTTGTCATTATAGATGGAATTAATTAACTCACAGGCAGCATCAGAATAGAAAGCTCCGCCCCGTTTTTCTAACTGAGGCGGTTTAATGCTCAGATTAGGATCCTTATACAGTTCAAACAATTCGGCCTCGGTACGTTTTACCACCTCTGCACGGGTTTCACCCTTTGCAAAGGCTTCCAATTCTTCCTTCAGCATGTCATCTGTAATATAATAATATCTATGGTACATGCAGGGGATAATTCCAAGATTTAAAATCTGTTCCGGTAAAAACGAAATATTGGGGATATTTTGCACTCCCGAATTTGCGCTAGTAAAGCTTTTCAGCGCATTTTTCATATTTTCAACACTGGTATAAGCCGTTTCAAGTGCCTCATTGGTCTTTTCCCCGCCGGCTTTGTCCCATACCCTGTGCCAGTGAAAATGATTCAGGCCTCCAAAACGGAAGAATAAATCCTCCTCATTCTCCTTTAAAGCTCCTGCTGCAATCTTTCTGCAGAGAATAGGTACATTACATAGACCTACCACCTTATTCCAGTTACCATAGCGCATAACAGCTTCTGTAACCATGCCGGATGGATTTGTAAAATTAACAAGCCATGCATCGGGACACAACTCTTTCATGTCCTCTACAATATCTAAAATGACTGGAATGGTACGGAACGCTTTGAACATGCCTCCGGCGCCATTGGTCTCCTGGCCCAGAATTCCGTGAGACAATGGGATTCTTTCATCCTTAATACGCGCTTCCAGCAGGCCGACACGAAACTGAGTGGTAACAAAATCAGCATCTTTTAAAGCTTCCCGCCGGTCTAATGTGAGGTGGATCTCCCAGTCAAGTCCTGCTGCTTTCACCATGCGCTTTGCCAAATTGCCAACAATCTCAAGCTTTTCTTTTCCCGCCTCAATATCAACCAGCCAAATTTCCTTTATGGGCAGGTCGTCTTTTCTCTTAATAAAACCTTCCATTAATTCAGGAGTGTAACTGGAACCTCCTCCAATGGTTACTATTTTAATTTTTTTGTTCATATAAAGCCCTCCTTTTTATATTAAAATTATAATACAAAAAAGAGGGCAAGAAAACAGAGGCAGCTCATCCAGTAACATAACAAACCGTTTAGGTACATGTTTCTCGTAAAAGACACCTTGTATTTTTTTCTACAGGAATTACTTCATATGCGGTAAAATCATACTATTGATTTGCATCCGCGGCCATCTGGTCCACAAAAGCCTTGATTTCTTCATCCTTACATCCCTCATAAAAGCAATCCAGAAATCTTGGGATCATACATTCCTTTACCATCTGGGGATCTAAGGATTTAAGAGCCTCCAGAAGTGGTTTTGCCACCTGTTTTTTAACCTCAAAAAGAAGATTGGCATTCCTGTTCTGCGCCTCTTTCCTGCTTTCCGGGTATCCCATTCCCTTTGGGGAACCAAATGCCCTGGTAAAAATATTATTTAAGTTAAGCTCCGCTCCCCAGCCAAAGCCCTTGGCAAAAGGAAGGGATAAAGCATTTCCGTTATTGATCTGCAAAAACAGATAAGCATCCGTTGGCTCTATGCAGTAGCCGCACACAACTCCCGGATACATATTTAAGGACATCAATGCCCCCTGTCCCGTGCCGCAGCCGGTGACTACAAAATCAACCGCCCCTGAGTTTAAAAGAAGGGCTGCCTGGATTCCTAAATGTAAATAAGTAAGCCTGGGATTTTCTTTGGTATATGCCTCCGGCACATCCTGGTCTGACAGGGGTTTTTCCATAGCCACATTATATACCTGATAATCCATTGGTTCTGCTACTGCTTTTAACTCCTTTAATATTATCCCGTTCTTGGGCGCCTGACTGAATTCATTTAATAATGCAATTTTCATTTGTTTCCATTCCTTTCCGTCTGTTTTCTTTGTCTAAACCTGTTTTCCTATGGCCTCATCCGCATCCCTTCTCATCCTTAAAAAATCCTCCTGAGACATAGGAATGTCCATGGATTTTGCGGTGTCCTCGATCTGGGACAGCTTCCTGGCTCCGCAAAGCACGTTGATATTAGGCGAAACCATGGAATTCCACTTGATGCATAGGTTTGCCAGGCTGCACTGGTACTTATCCGTTAAGTCCTTCCAGCCTGCCAGCATCTCATTTGCTGTCCTGATATTCTCCGGCTTCCACCAGGCTTTTCCCTCCCGGACTTCTCCCTTTCCTGGTACATAATCATCCGGGGCTTTCCCGGCAAGAAGTCCCTGTTCAATAGGGGAATAAGTCTGAAGAGTGATCCCATTTGCTTCACAGAAAGGAAGAAGGTCTGTTTCCGCTTTCCTGTCCAGGATGCTTAATTTTTCCTGGATCACATCAAGCTCCCCTGCGGCTGCATAGTCCTTAAGGACCGTCAGATCCACGTTGGAAGCACCGATGGCCCGGATCTTTCCCTCTTCCTTCATCCTCAAAAGTTCTCCCATGGTCTCAGCCACAGGTACCTTCCCATAGGTTTTGCATTGCCAGTGAGTGTAATATACATCAATATAATCCGTTCCCAGGGCTTTTAAACTCAGTTCCAGATCCCTCCGTATGGCTTTGGGGGATAAATCCCTGCTCACGGTATTGCCTTCTTTTGTAAAATGCACCTCTCCTCCATGGTCATACCACTGGAGGCCGCATTTGGTGGAAAGGATGACACGGCTGCGGTCCGTCTGCTTTAACGCCTGGCCGATTACTTCCTCACTGTGGCCAAAACCGTAAACCCTGGCAGTATCAATCCAGTTGATCCCCAGTTCCAGTCCTCTTAAGATGGTTTTCACCGACATTTCATCGTCATTGGTCCCCCACCATTCTCCGCCTCCGATTGCCCAGCAGCCTAAGGCAAAGGCATTAGTCTTAATTCCTGATTTTCCTATCTCTCTCATTTCCACAATCAAACCTCCATGTTCTCCCTTTATGAGAATGCGTCCAATAAATCTTCATAAGTAGACGCAGCCTGCAGTTTTCCCATGATGGCCTCATTTCCAAGCTTACCCGCAAGTTCCGCAATCAGGCGAAGGTGGTCTTTGGCACCTTCGCTATCGGAGGGCACTGCAAACAGGAAAAAAAGATCCACAGGCTCCTCGTCGTAGGACTCCCATTCCACCATCTGCTCTGTTCTTCCCACTGCAATCCCTACCTTATCCACAAAATCGGATTTTCCGTGGGGAATAGCCACATGTCCTCCGATCCCTGTGATTCGTTCCTCTTCCCTTAAGTATACATCCTTAATGTAGCCTTCCAGATCCTCCACGTATCCCGCCTTCTTTAAGAGGCCTGCCAGATGGCGGATCACCTCATCCTTATTACCTGCTTTCATCTTTAAATCTATGACTCCCTTATCCAGGNNCTCAAATTTTGACGTCATTTTTATTGCAAGAAGGAATATGGTATCAACCATATCCTCATGCCATTTGACCGGTTTGTCTAAAATAGCCACTACAATGCGGGATTCATTCACCTCTGCCATGTTTCCATGGGGAATGGCGATTCCTCTGCCAATACTAGTCGTTGTAGCCCTTTCCCTGTCAAATACGCTTTCCAGATAATTCTGAGTCACATCTCCCTTTTCTTCCAGCCTCTTCACCATCATGGTGATCAGTTGGTCCTTATCCCTGACCTGAGGCTTTACCATGATTAGATCGACCTCAAACAACTGGTGGCATAAGCTGTTAAACTGGAAATCCGGTTTATTCCTTAGCCTGGAAACCTGGGCAGCCTTCCGCCGTATCATATCAATTTCCTTTTCGCTTATGCGGTCTTCCACTGTTACCACCCTGGAATCCTCTAAATCCAGACCGGATCCATTGATAATGATATCCGTTTCCGGATGAAGGGACAATTTAAAATCATGGCGGCTGACCGCCTGTACGTCCGTGATTTCAGGAATGCTGTATTTAATCATCTCAATGGAAAGCTGGCAGGCGGCCATGCCCTTCTGGCTCACCAGCAGTGCGGTCAGGGGTCTCCCCTTTTTTCTGCGGATCATGGCAGCCTGGATATAAAGTGCAATTCCTGCCAGCTCATCCTCTGTCACCTGTACGTCGTAATACTCCTCAAACAAGCTGCTGGTTGACCAGGCCGCCAGAAAAGTCTGCTTGTATTCATTCTTAACATACTTGCTTATGCTGTCTCCCGCGACCGTGGAATACTTCATCCGGAATATGGCCGACCTCATATGGATCAACAGGCCTTCATACAGCATCTGGTCCCCGGAAAGGTCTGCTTCCAGTAAGTCACCAATGGTTTCGATCACCAGTTTTACAAAGTGCTCCAGATTCCTATCATACTGCATGGCATAATCCTCGTCGCTGACATCGGTAAAAGTTTTCAGTTTTTTAGCCGAAAGCAGCAGCACCGCCAGAAGAACGGTATCATCCTCTGATAAGTCAACTTTATATTCCCTTCCGATCCTCTGGTAAATGGATTCGGCAAAGGAATATTCATTGTAGCGCTGGATATTTTCCTCCTGCATATTGCTGGAAAGAAGTCCATCGTACAGACCTTTTCGGGAAACGGACAAGCAGGTCATGATCCATACCATCTTAAAGGAATTGTCGGCCAGCTCGATTCTCCAGGCGTTTTCCGCTTCCACGATAATGCGCCGGATGCGGGCCGCATCCACTCCCGGCGCATAAGTTCCAAAGAGCGCTTCCATAACTTCCGGCAGCATTTCCAGCATATAGTCCTTGATTGCAATCCGGAAGCTATACTCTTTCCCTATCAGGCATATTCCTTTGTTCCGTACGGCCGTTATCTTTATGTTCCGTACCTCAAACCATTCCGATATGATTTTCAGCAGATTGCTGACGGTAGGAGGACTTAAATAGAGGCTGTCTGCCAGCTGCTGAAGGGTCACGACTTCTCCAGGCTTCATTTTGAGAAGCTTGCCCATAAGCTGTATATTCCGGTTTTCGAAATCCCCGGCAGGGTCTTCCCCTTGCTCCAGGCGGCTTTCCAGGATCTTTTTCTGCCTGCCGTCAAGCTCCAGCCATATCCCGGTTCCCCGCCTTTTTTCTATTTTCCCAAGCCCTTCCGCCTCCAGCCATTCATCAAGCTGTTTCATACGGGTCCTTACCGTCTTTTCAGATAATCCCACATTATCGGCAAGCTGCAGTATGGTGTAAGTTTCTCCGTTTATCAGGCACTGCAATATTTTATTGTTATATAATGCGTTCTTATCTTCCTTCAAGTAAACACCCCTATCCTTTAGGAATTACTCATTTCCTGCCTGCTTTGCTGCTCCATAAATATATCTTCCGCTGGAACCGATTACCTTCATATAGTCCTTTACAAACTGTTTTATCCCTGCTTCTGCCGCCATGCAAAGATGCATATAATCGGTTTCCGGATTCTTCCCAATCTCCATAAGCATGGCCCTCTTACCTGCTTCAAAGGCATCCGTGCATACATTGATCTTATTAATGCCTCCGGCTACTGCCTTTCTTAAATTTTCTTCTCCGGAACCGGAGCCGCCGTGGAGTACCAATGGCATGTTTAATGTCTCTTTTAACAAATGAAGGCGTTCAAAATCCAGCTTCGGTATCTTTCCCTTGGGATAAGCCCCATGAGCCGTGCCAATTGCCACAGCCAAAGCATCGATACCTGTCTTTTCCACAAAATCCATTGCAAGATCAGGATCTGTATACAAATCCGTATCCGCATCATCCTCGTGGTCCGCCTGTCCCACATGTCCCAACTCCCCTTCTACGGAACAGCCCATGCCATGAGCAAGAGCAGTGATGATTGCCGTGCGTTTAACATTTTCCTCATAAGGCAGAGAGGAACCATCATACATAACATTGGTAAATCCCCGGTTGATGCAGTCCGCAATGGTGTAAAAATCAGAACCATGGTCAAGATTTAAGGCAACCGGTACATGGACCCTTGCCGCCAGCTCCTTTATCACCGGTAGCATCTCTTCCGCATGGGCATGATTTTTCATCTGTCCAGGTCCAAACTGCATGATAATGGGAGAATGCTCCTCTTCCGCTGCCATAATTCCCGCTCTGGCCATCTCTATGTTGATGCTGTTCATGGCCATAACTCCGTAGTAATTTCTATTTGCATCATCAAGGATGGCTTTCATTGATACTAACATGCTTTCCTCTTCCTTTCCATATTATGCCCATACTTTTCGGGCAGGACCCACCCCGCTTTATCGGGTGTCAAAGGTTGCCCGCAGGGCGTTCCACATTGTCCTCAGTTTTACTGGATATTAATATCCAGATCAAAGTCAAGTTCTTCCTCTTCCTTTTCCACCTGTTCGTCTAAAGGACGCTTAAGAGCTGCATAGATTACTCCCGTCACCACAGAGCCAATACCCAAGGCAATCAAAAACCACAGGGGATTCTTCATCATGGGAACCACGAAAATACCTCCATGGCCAGCTACTGACTCACAGCCCATGCCTACTGCAANNTTGCAGGATCCGCTGCCGCAAAGGGGAGTACACCTTCCGTAATAAAGCAAAGGCCCATAGGAAGCGCTGTTTTAGCGGTTTCCAGTTCCACTTTTGAAAACCTGTTTTTCCTTAATAAGGTAGCAATAAATATTCCGATAGGAGGAGTCATACCTCCGATGATCTTGGCAGCCATAGGGCCGTTAATCCCATCTGTTCCCAGGGCGTTGGCAGCCATGGAAGCAGTCTTATTAATGGGGCCGCCCATATCAAATCCCATACAGGCGCCAATAACCCCGCCGATCACAGCCTTTGCTCCTCCGTTTAAGGAGATGATCCACTGCTGGAACACATTCATAATAAAGGAAAGTGGAATTGAGAACACACAGAGGAAAATCATGCCGCATACTACGGTCGATACCACCGGTATGAACATAACCGGCATCAGCCCTACGCACCATTTGGGAAGCTTCCAGGTCTTCATCCAGTTTACAAAGGAGCCGATGATAAAGGCCATGAGCAATCCCCCCAGGAACCCTGCCTTGGATTGGGACGAACAGTAACCGATTACAATACCAGGCACGATTCCAGGCCGCCCTGCAATGGAATAGGCCACACCAGCCGTCATCACCGCTACCGCAAAATCCATTGCTATGGAACCTAACTTATTCACTCCCCACCAAAAGCCAATCCAGGAAAATGGATTTAAATTTGTAAACGGTGTTGCCCCTGCCTCTACGGCACTTCCGATATCATATCCGCCAAACCCCTTTGCCAGTGCACAGAGGATTCCCCCGCATACCACAATCGGAATCATATAAGAAATTCCAGTCATAACATGTTTTTTAATATCAAGTTTTTGCCTTGCCATTGTATTCCCCTCTTTCTCCATATTCTTTTCTTTGCTGCGTTTCGGCTACTTCCCCAATTTTTCGTGAATCTTAGAAATTACCCCTTTTGGAGATTTCATTACCATGCTGATTGGAATCCCCACGACCGGTTTTCCTGCAAAACGTTCTTTGTTTACCCGGATATCCGCGGAAATTAAAACCACATCCGCCCCCCGGATATCCTCAGGGGTAAGCTCATTTTCCACCCCAATGGAGCCCTGGGTCTCCACCTTGATATAGTCTCCCAGTTCCTTTGCTGCATTTTCCAGCTTTTCCTTAGCAATGTACGTATGGGCGATTCCTGCCGTACATGCCGTGATAGCTAAAATCTTCATACACTTCCTCCTCGCTTATTTTTAGGTTATATTCACTTTAACACTTAAACGGCGTCGATGGTAAATGAAAAGCGGCATAATGTTACGGTAAATTTTTGTTTGTTTCAAATAGGTATGATACAAAAACGCCCTGCAGGCTTTAAAACTTTCTGCAGGGCGTTTTCCCTTTTTATCAGTTATATCCTCATTTAGAAAACCATACCTCCAACCAGCATGACGGCAGGTATGGTACCCAGTGACAAAAATCAGGAGCAGGGTTTCATTCATTCTGTTCTAACAGAACCAGACTTAACTGTAATTGGAAGCAGTAATTGGCATCAACGATTTCCCTGCCAAGAATTTCTTCACACTTCTTAATCCGGTATTTAATTGTATTCCTGTGAAGGAACATATGATTGGCAGTCTCAGTGACACTGCACCTGCAGTCTAAATACGTCTTAAGTGTCCTCCTAAGCTCTAATGTCATCTCATCCACAGGATTCGTTAAGCCCTTTAAATGGTATAAGCAGTATCCTTTGATTTGTTCACTGGACACCATTTTAAAAAGTTCATTGGCATCGGTTGACTTGAAATATTTGATATAGGGAATATTCTCCTTCTCTTCCCCGTACTGATAGCTTTCCAAAGCTGTAATATAGGAATTTCCCATGGTTTCCAGCTCCATCACGCCATTTCCAAAGGAAAATGTGACAGCGACCTGCAAAAAATGCTGCAAAGCCTCATGGTATTCCTCCAGAACCTTCTCCAGTTCCCTGTAATTTCCCTGTATCAGTAAAATATACTGGTAAGTCAGGGTCTCCGGAAAAATGATGATATCCCCATGGAATTTCTCCTGCAGCTTCCTGCTAAGCCAGTCATAGATCAAGATGTACCGTTCCTCCCTATGGGATAAGTTTAGGAAATCAAACTCTTTTCCTCCAAACGGCTCCAGAGTTGCCAGGATTATTTTATAGCCGGCAGCCGGCTTTAGCCCATACTTCTCCCCTACCGTGAATAACTGGGCAGAGGACCACCGTTCTTTCTTATATTTATTTACAAGGATATGTAAAATCGATTCTTTTTGCTTTAATGGATTGCATCTCACATACAGGTTCTTATATAGAAAAATGCCAAACACCAGCACCAGCTGCTCGATCACCATGCCGGACAAGGTATCTTCCTTTCCCTCGCCGCCGTAAATGTAAAGATAATAAGGGTTTTTCCCCACCGTCTGAATTGGATAGATACAAACCTTTTCTTTTATCTTTGACACATATACGAAATTCTCAAAACTGTCCGTCCTTCTTTCATAAAGTGACAGATCATAGAACAGATTTTGAGCCGCCTTTAAATATTCCTTCTGACACGTATGAGTCGCAGCCTCTACTTCACCAAAGGGATTTAATAATGCGGCCGGCTTCTTAATGACAAGCCCTAAGTTGTTCATCATAACACTCATGGAAGCTCCCTGAAGAAGCAAAGCAGAGAATTTCTTCTGCGTGTTTAAGGCAAAGGTCAGTTCTGCGTTCTGATTATCCCAGATATAAGCCAATAACTGCTGAAAGACCTCACCCAATGTCATATGATAGGGAATCTGGATCAGAGGAAATCCCAGTTGATCCGCCAGGTCGATAACCTCCGGCTCCAGATGGTCGATAAAACGTCCCAGCTTAATGGCTAATCCTGCACAGGGCAGGCGGTCCAGGCTGAGGATAAATTCACATAATCCGGTCCGGTTCTCCTTAAACGCCATCCCGGTAGTGATCAATAACGTATTCTCTGGTAAATAAGAGGCAACATCCGGCGTTTCCGTAGACTCAACCGTGAAAATCTCTCGACTCAAATCAGCCTTTTTATTCAGCACCTTTAGATTTTGAAATATTGGTTCTTCCAGTAATTTCCCAACGGTCATATTATGCCCCTCTTTTTACATTCGGAATCGTTTTCTTCTTTCCCATTTACGCTTATTATACTATGTCCTCACTATCCTAGCAATCCGGCATTTAGGAATAAATCCTCTGATTATTGATTTCCGTTTAAAATCCCGTAATCCAGTTCCTTTTCATCCTTTGCTATCAACATGGCAACCAAGGCGTCAATATCCACATTCAATATGGTGCGGAACATCCCGGAAAACCAGTCAATGCTGGATAAGAAAGCAATGCTCTCCAGCGGAAGGCCAAGTGCGGGAATTACCGTAGCCAATGCCACCAGTCCGCCTCCGGGTACTGCCACCGTTCCCAGACACGCTAAAGTAGCTAAAACAATTACTCGGACCAGCTGGGGCATGGGTAGGGGAATTCCATAAATCTGGGAAACCGTAATGCATGCCAGAGCCAGAAACATGGATAAGCCATTGCTGTTCAAGGTCATTCCCAGGGGATTGACAATACCTGATACCTTCTTACTGACTCCCAGCTTCTTCTCACTGTCCTCCATTTTTGTTGGAAGGGTAACGGCAGAAGAGGTTGTGGTAAATGCAACAATAGTCATATTGCAAAGCTTTCTTCCAACACGAAACGGGTTGGTCTTACAGTAAAAGGATACGAATGTGATCATAACCCCCAGATACAGAAGAGAACCGCACCCGAATATAAAGAGAAACTTGATCAATGGCATAATGACCTTAATGCCTGTTGTACCTGCGGTATAAGCTAGCAGGGCACCGATCCCCAATGGAGCCAGGTTCATAACCTTATGTACAATTCCCAATATCACTTCATTGAATTCCTTTATGACTCCCATAAGCTGGCTCCTCTCCTTATTAATACGGTTGGACCCCAAAGACGCGCCGAATAATACGGAGAATATGATCACCTGGATCATATTGGAGTTTGCCATGGATTGAACGATATTGCTGGGTAAAAAATCTAGAATGATGTTGTAAAGTCCCTTGTCTGACGTCTGAACAATCTGATCGGAGACTGGGAGGGAAAGTCCTTTTCCAGGCAGAAAAAACTGGCCCATAGCAGCTCCTGCCGCTGCCGCCAACACAGTGGTCAGCAGAAACCAGAACAGCATCTTTACCCCAAATCTCCCTAATTCTTTAGGATCCAGTTTGGCCACTGATTCAGTGACCGCTCCCATGATCATTACCACGACAGACATTTGAATGAGCCGCAGGAAGATATCTCCTATCAGCTTGATATCCTTCACCAAATCCCCAAAACAGATTCCAAGCAGCAGCCCCGCAGCCATCCCAATCATGATCTGCACTGTCATTGATAATTTCATTTTTTTCATTCACGGACCTCCCATTCTATTTTTTACCATGCCTTTGATAAAATTGGCCCCTGCTGCCATACCTAACATCATATCGCAGCCGGAGGTAGAACCTATCATCCTTATCCTGCCTATACACATCTTCATATGCGAAGAATCTTTCTGAATCATGGCATCCAACAACTCCGCCAAAACGATATTAAAATACCCTTCCAATGCACAATGATAATAATGTCCGCTGATATCCGTTGTATATTGACGGTCTATGAGTGCCTTTAAGCCCTGGAGAAAGGGCATTTCCAACATAGGGCAAATTCTGTCCATATAAAGAAGACCCATAAGAAAGTCATCACCTGACGGCGTCAGGCCCCTCCCCCTACCGATCCATCTTTTTATCGTTTTTTCAGCCTCTTCTTTTGGTTTGGAAAATGCCTGATATAATTCCTCCACTTCTTTTTTCTCTGCCATCAAAAAAGAGCCTATGGATTCCCCAAATCCGGTAGGAAGATTCCAATCAATGAGCCTCTCAAACATGGAAAGCCATTCACGGTCTATGGAATATTCCTTTTTCTGGATATAGCTGCTGTATATCCGGGTGTTTTTTAAGCAAAGCCGGATGGAATCCGAATACAGGGTCTTTTCCTTCTCATCCCACCGAAAACAGCCGGAGGAGGCTGCCTGTTCCAGAAATACAGGCAGATCCTCCTTATTTAATAAAATACCATATGGGACCAGGGAATCGTTTTTATTTCCAATAAAGCAAAGGAACGGAGAAAGCACCAGATTGCATCCGCTCTCAAATTGACTGTGGATTCTATAAGCTTCCCCTTCTTTTAATGCTTCTATCAGCTCTGACGCTGCCAGCTTTCCTGATAAGCTTCTCATATCCTTACCCTTTATATCCCAGTTTTTTTGCATAAGCCCTCACTGCTTTTTGGAAGCATTGGATAGGCGGATGAACCGTTCCTGCTCCTATCTGCCCCACACCGGCTTCCTTATGGGCGATTCCCGTATTGATAACAGGAGTGATCCCTGTTTCTACTACTTTTCTCGCATCAATGCCCAGGCAGGTCCCCTGAAAATTCCATGTAGGAATGGAAAAATTAGGATTCTGGCCAATGACGATCTCCATCATTTCATTGCTGATGCGAAGGGCGTCCTGAAAGCCGCCTGTTCCTATAAACCTGGTGACAGCAGGTGCAGCGATCATTGCCATTCCGCCTACGCCAAAGGTTTCCGTGATGGCGCTGTCTCCTATATCCGGACTGGCATCCTCTCCGGAATATCCTGTAAAGTAAAGGCCCTGGGGAGTGTTTACAGGCGCTGTAAACCACTCATCCTTCATGCCGCTGATCCTGATCCCAAAGTTTTCTCCATTTCTGCACATTGCTGTCACAATGGTTCCTTCTGTGATCATGCGCGCCCCATCCATTACCGCCTTGGCAGCTGCCATCATGATATTTAAGAAAAACTGGTCCGTATCAGCCAGAAACTGAATGACTTCCCTTTTCTTCTCCTCTTCTATGGAAAGACTTAATATGACTGGGGACATCTCTTTTAAGAACAGCAGGGAAGCCGCAATATTCCTTTGATGGAATTCATCTCCCATGGCAATGGCCTTTGCGATCATGGGATTAATGGCCAGCCCCTTTTCAAACCTTCTAAGCGCTAAAGAAATCACCGGCCCCAGGACATCTCTCATCCAGCCTAATCTTAAGATCACCTCTTTGGAGTATGCGCCNNTTAAGACCTTGCCAATTCCTTCATTCATGGTGCAGTAGGCCCTGTTTCCATCGGTGGTGTTTTCTACCACAAATACGGGCATGTTGGCGGAGGTGATGCCTCCCATAGGCCCTACGGCATCCACATGGTGACAGGGAATAAAATCCACCTCCCCCTGGCTTAAAAGATTCACTGCTTCCTCCCTGGTAACCGCCCATTTCTCAAACAGGGCCGCGCCTATGCAGGAGCCTTTCATGGGGCTGGTCATATTTTCCCAACGGATAGGCGGCCCTGCATGGAGAAGTACCTTTCCCTGGTTTAACTCTTTGATTACGGTTTTTGCAGGCACCACATCCAATAAAACAGGTGTAGAAAAGATTATTTTCTGAATGACTGCCTGATTTGCATCGTCTATTGTATCGTACAACATAAGAACCTCCTTATATCCACATAAGCGTCTTTACCGATTCCTATTACCTGGAAAACTTGTAGCCTCTTAGATACTGCAGGGCCTTGATCAGCTCTAAATCCCCTCCTGCAGGCGGTGCCCACTGGTACTGAACTACCTTGCAGGAGAAATTTTCCAGCACATCGGTAAAGCTTTTAAGCCCGATATTAATGACTCTGGGCTTTTGGGAAAGCAAATCCGTCATCTTCTTTGATACGATATGATCCTTATCTGCTTTCACCTTTTCCTTAGGAAGGATCGTCTTCTCCTTTTCCACATAGGGATAGCCGATGAGGAAGAGGGCCGTTTCCACCGCTCTCTTGTTGCTGGTACAAAGGATGACTCCTATATCTTCCAGCTTTTTCTTCTGCAAGTCATAATTCTGCTTATCCCCTCTGGTTCCGCAGATGGCCGCCACAAAGTAAATCTTTCGTTCCTGCTTCTTTATCTGCTCCATCATATCCACGATCCCGGGAAGAAGGGCTCCTGCCATGTCTTCATGAGAACCGTATCCCAGCACAAGATCAAAGAGGATGACTCCGGTCTGTTCTTCCTCCAGAGCCTGCTTCATACATGCGATCCTGTTGGCCGGGTCGATCATTGGGTGAGGTTTTCCTACGGTATAGACGTCATCTCCCAGATCTATGATGGTATAGCCCTGTGTGTTGAGCATATAGCCTTCCTTTTTTTCTCCTGCTCCGGCAATACCAATGGTATCCTTTATAAGCATCACAGCCTCTGACGCCAGGGTCCCTCCGGAATAATAGCCTTTTATNNCTTCCTGTATCTCCGGCTTCCACATATCCTGGACAATTTCCTCATTTCTTACTAAGGAAACTGCAATTCTGGCCGCTTCATCAAGGGTGTAGGCATGGTAGAAATTCTCTTCGTGTATCTCCGGCTTTTCCCCAAGGAATAGGGTCACCACAGGCTTTTTATAATCCCATAGCCTTTTTACGATTACATCCCTCACTTCCTTTGCCGGCGGCTTTGACAGGATAACTACCACCTCTACCTGGGAATCCTTTTCCATAGCGTCAATGGCGTCAAGCATGGTAATCCCGCCTACCTCAGCCGATAAGTCCCTGCCGCCTGTGCCGATGGCATTGGCAACGCCTTCCCCCAACTGGTCAATGATGGTCGTGACCTCCTGGATTCCGGTACCGGAAGCGCCGATGACCCCGATTTTTCCCATCCTCACATGGTTGGTAAAGGCGATGGGAACTCCCTTTATGATACCTGTTCCGCAATCCGGTCCCATGACCAGAAGACCTTTCTCATGAGCCTTTTGCTTCAGATATATTTCATCCTTTTTTGATACGTTGTCGCTGAAAATAAATACATTTAAATTCTCATCAAGCGCTCTGTCAGCCTCAGCTGCCGCATACATGCCGGGTATGGACAGAACTGCCAGGTTTGCATCCGGCATTCTTTTAATAGCCTGTTCCCAGGAAGATACCACTTTTTCTTCGGTTCCGGCAGAACCTTTCGACTGGTTATTGAGAAATTCCTCTGCTTCTTTTAAAACCTGCCCGATCAGCTCCTCTGACTCCACATCCACCACAATCGCCATATCGTTGGACTGGGCTTCCATTAATTCAGGAGTCTCCAGGCCGCCCTCCTTAAATAAGTCTTTGTTGGCAGGTGTTGCCATCATAATGGAGACTTTATGTATTCCCTGCATGGCGGAAATTTTATTCGTCAGCAACATAAGAACCACGGAATCCTGATAACTTCCTTTACGAATTATCGTTTTAATCATGTTACTACTCTCCTTTTACCCCTTTATTCAGCAAATTTATTCTTGTGGTCATAACGGTCATAATGAATATCTTCGCTGATCAAATACTTATAAATATCGTCTACGATCTCTATCCCATTCTTATCATAGCCGGCCTTTCTCAAAAGTCCCCGTTCTCCCGGATAGCTTACCTTGTCAAAGCCTTCTGCCGGTTTAATGGCAGCCAGTTCTTCCATAGTGGTGGTTATGTTCTCCTTAAATCGTTCCAGTCCAACAAATTTGTTCGGATCCAATACAATATGAAGCTGCCCTAAATCCCTGCCCTTTGACAGGTCTTCATACATGCTGCTTACGTGCTTTCCAAAGGGCAGGCCCAAAAGGATGCCGGAGAGCACATCCACCATCATCATTAATCCATATCCCTTTGCTTCCGCAATCGGAACAAGGGCATTAACTAAGGTAGAATCGGTGGTAGGATTTCCATTGACATCCACTGCCCAGGTGCTTGGGATCGGCTCCTTTTTCGAGCGGGCGTATAACACCTTACCCCAGGCCTGGACCGTTGTTGCCATATCAAATATGATATTTCTGCCGTCAGCTCCCGGCGCTCCAAAAGCAATGGGGTTTGTTCCATAATAAGGCTCCGACCCTCCGTAGGGAACCGCCATCGGGTCTGATTGGCACATGGAAATGGAAACCAAGTCTTCCTTTGCGGCCATTTCCACATAATATCCCAGGCTGCCGCTGTGGGAGATGTGCTTGGCTCCTACCACGGCAACGCCTGTTTCTTTTGCCATCTTGATCGCTTCTTTNNTGGAGAGCACTGCCGCCGCATAGCCTGAGCCATTATCCCCGTGGAATATCCCGCTTGCCGGACCTGTTCTCTCGAATTGAAACTCCGGATGAATGGTAATGCCGCCTTTTGCTATTCTTTCGGAATAATACTCTACCCTGACAGCGCCATGGGAATGGATCCCTCTTGCATCGGACCATGTAAGGATATCTGCGGTAATATCCGCATGTTCCTTTGTAAGCCCTGCCTTCTGAAGTTTATTGCTGATCAGTTCATGTAATTGTCCTTCTGTTAATCTCATAAGATACCGCAACCTTTCTTCGATCATATTTACTTTATATTTCTACATCTCTGTTACAGTCTTTTGAATACACGTATGCAAATTCTTCCGTCCGTCCCACACCATAGGCTGCCTGTAAGCTGTAAGCGCCCATAAACAGATAGTCACCCTTTTTAACCGGGATCCAGTGATANNTATTATACATTCCTTCCCCTGAGTAGATGTAAGCACCGTGCTCCTGGATATGGGTTTCAATGTAGCCGTGGCAAGCTCCGGGCTTAAAGCTTAAAATATGAAAATTCATATCAAATCCAATATTAGTTGCCGATGGCAGGAAGTCCTTGACCCCCACATCTTCCATCCCTTCATAGGGAGCAAATGGTACATCCCCGATGTTTCCGCAGACCGTATAAGCGGCCTGGCCTTCGATTCTGTTATAGCGTCTCTTATATAAAAATGCCCTTGCCGGAATATCCCCCACATTTTCAAAGCTCACCTTGTTTCCCTCAGGAGAATAAATATAACCCCCTTCCGTCAGCACCTCTTCTTTATCTTCATTTTTCACCTTTACTCTGCCTTCCAGAATATAGAGGAATACCTCGACCCCATCTCCTCCAAATCCTTTTGGATGGCCTCCGCCCTGCTCCATTGTCACCAGATAATCAACGAAGGAAGCTCCCATCTTAGGGGAAGCCAAAATGGTCACAGCACATTTTTCAAATCCCGGTATCACGTTCTTCACCAGGCCATCCGGCTNNTTACGATGGAACGGCTTGATAAAATATCCTCCCGGTAACCTGTTATGTGATTCATATAGCTCATGATAAATTCTCCTTTATTTTATAATTATTTTACTTTGCTGAAAAATGTCCTTGCATTAAAAATCAGGAATAGTATGGTTCCCAGAATCAGCAGCAATGCTCCGATATAAAAACCTGCAGTGCCTGATCCGGTTTTATCTATAATAAATCCTGTTACCGCAGGCGCGATAATGGATGAGGACATTCCGAAAAAGTTGAACAATCCCAGGGTTGTTGCCATGTTCTTTTTATTGGCTCTGTCTGACACATAGGATATGAGGACAGGATCAACAGCCATCTTGCCCAGGAACCCATACAGCAGTAAAATGATGGTCAGTGATATCGCATTTGGCATTGACATGGATAATGCTACCAACACAAATGCGGAAAGCTCTAAGCCAATGATGATCAGCGCCTTTTTTCCTNNACTTATCGGAAAGTCCTGCAAAGAACAGCGCTCCCGGTACTGCCGTAACAGATATCATGGAGACCACAAGTCCGATCATACCGCCGGCGATCCCTCTCTCTGATTCCAGGAATTTGGGAAGCCAGGTCACAATCAGATAATAGGCATAGCAGGTGGAAAAATACAGTATGTAGCAGGAAATCATGTTAAGGGAAAGCAAGGAAACCTTTTTCTCTGATCCTGAATCTACAGCTTCTGTTTTTCCTTTATTTTCTTTCTGAATGACGTTATGCCTTCCCCTGTCCTTGATCGCAATGGCAAACCAGATAACTAAAAGCACGATGAGGCTGCCTGAAATCGTCACCATTGTCTGCCAGGGCAGATGCAGGGTCTTAACGATAAAGCTGGAGCCAGTCATTCCAAGGATCAGCCCCAGGGCAGAACCGCTGTTGACGATCGCCGTGGAGATTCCCTTTTTCTCAGGAGGCACGTGTTCCGCTGTTAAGGAAAAGGCAGCGCCGTAATACGTTCCGCAGCCTATACCAGCGCAAACGCTGCCAATGTAAATCGTATTAAGGGACCTTGACATGGCAATGCTGAAGGCTCCTATAGCAAAGAGGAGAAAGCCTGGTATGAGAACCTTTTTCTGTCCGAATCTGTCTACTAAGAATCCGGATGGGATCTGTAACGACGTATACCCAAAGAAATAACAGCTTGCTATGAGTCCCATTGCCGTGTTGGAGTGCTGCCCTACTGTCCCCTGGATTTCCGAATAAATGGGTGACAGCATGGAACGGTAGATCCAGATGACCACCCAGCCTAAACAAAAGGTAAAAACGACTGTCTTCCAATAATCCTTTGGCAATTGTTTTGCTAAACTTTGATTTCCCATAATGCCCCTCACTTTTCCTATTGATATGATAATTCATATAGAGATGACTTTAATGCCTCAATTCCCTGCTTCAAATCCAAAAGTTCCGTCCGTTCCGCCGGATTATGGCTGATTCCCTTAATGCTTGGGACAAAAAGCATGCCTGCAGGGATCCTGGGCGCTATGATCTGGGAATCATGGCCTGCGCCGCTGTGCATCATCCGGTAATTCAGGCCTTTTTCCCTACAAACCTTCTCTATGAGCCGGATCATATCATCATTCATTGGAACAGGCGGTTCATCCATCCATAGGTCTATGATAATTTCCACCCCATGCTTATTTGCAATCTGCTTCATGTTTTCTTCCAGCTCAGTTGTAATACTTTTTAAAAGAGCCTGATCCGTATGACGGCAATCCATGGTAAACAGTGCCTCTCCGGGAACCACATTTACTGTATTTGGTTTTACTTCGATTTTTCCAAAGGTCAATACCAACGGGTCTCCTATGGCTCTTGCCTTATGTAAGGAATCATATACGATTTCAGAAAATACCTGGATTACATCCTTTCTGTATTTCATGAGAGTTGTTCCGGCATGGTTTGCTTCGCCTTTTAAGGTGATGTTATATCTTCTCTGCCCTACGATCCCAGTGATGACCCCTACGGATTTCCCTTCCATCTCAAGGGTATTTCCCTGCTCGATATGTAACTCTATAAATGCCTTTACATCATTCATGGAACCGCCGGGATCCTTCTTAAAATCGAACCCGCACTCATGCATGGCATCTACGAATTTGATCCCTACTGAATCTGTGAGATTTTCGACCTCTTCTTTTTTCGCCAGGCCAAATAAGTTTTTGCTTCCCCAGAAAACATAGGGAAATCTGCTTCCCTCCTCTTCTGCCATGGAAATGACCTCCAGATTCTTTTTCGGCCTTCCATGGTTTTCAAAAAGGTTCTTAACAGCTAAGTATCCTCCAAAGATCCCTAGCTGGCCGTCTAAGTTCCCTCCATTCATTACCGTATCCACATGGGAACCAGTGGCAATGGTACCGGAATCCGGTTCCGTTCCAATTATCCTTCCATATAAATTCCCCACTTCGTCAAACCTGGTTTCCATGCCTATTTGCTCAAATTTTTCCTTTAAAGCTAACTGTACCTCCAGCCAGCTCTTGGAATAAAGGAGCCTGGTCATTCCTCCTGTTTGGTTTTTCCCATAAGAGGACATCCAGTCCAATGCTTCCCTGATCTCATTGACGGAAATATCCATTTGTGCTACCTCCTGAATCTTTTTTCTATCGATTCGAATCCATGGTTTTATTTTAAAGAAATTTTTCTTACAATACATCATCCAAACCAGATAATCCGTTTTTTGATTTTTGTATGTTTAGCACAATGGTTTTTGTTTTATTAGGTAATTAATTAACAATGTTGTTAATTTATTTTCAATCTCGCTGGTTTGTTTTTGCAATTTATATACTTAAATATGGCAGATATGTGGTTTATAGCTTGTATGTCTTATCAATGGTTAAGAATATCATCTCATGCAGGGTGGAGCTGGAACGGGAACGGGATGCCAGCCGGGATAAAAGGATCGGTATAAATGATGCTGTATATGTTTCACTTTCTTCATGGTTTTAGGCACGAAAAAAGACGCTCATTTCTGAACGCCTGGTTAAGGTAAAAGAAAAGCCTTTTCTACGGCCCTTAGGAAATCTTAATGCTCCCGCTTTGACGGCTCCTTTTTATCAATATCGCTATTTCCTTACTTATTGACAAAAGGATGTTCTAATGATACCCTTTATGCATTGCACAAATAAGGGGTTGCATGACACAATGAAAGTTTTAAAATTGTTTACATACTGATTTTCCCTGCCGCAATTAATACTTAGAAAGGATTTTATGAGTAAACATGAACACTACAAGAGATCTGATCAACGGCAACGAAACAAAGGCCATGATAAATTTCGCTATACCCATGATCATAGGAAACATATTTCAACAATTATATAATGTTGCAGATACGGTGATTGTGGGAAAGTTTATTGGCTCCAATGCCCTTGCTGCAGTAGGCAGTTCATTTTCCGTTATGGTTTTATTGACCTCTATCATCATTGGATTCTGCATGGGCAGCAGCGTGGTGTTTTCCCTGATTTATGGTGCAAAGGAAATTGACAAATTAAAAAACTGTTTTTTTACAGCTTTTATTTTCATTGGAATCGTCACAGTTATTATCAATGTGTGCTCCATCATTTTTATTGATGATATATTAACCTTTATCAATATTCCTGCGGAAATCTTTAAGGACGCAAAAACTTACCTGCAGATTATTTTTTATGGGATCAGCTTTACTTATATTTATAATTACTTCAGCGCTGCTATGCGGAGCATAGGTAATTCGGTAGTGCCGCTTATCTTTCTTATCCTATCTGCTGTTATTAATATCGTGCTGGATATCATATTCGTTGTTCCACTTCAGATGGGGATCGCCGGTGCTGCCTATGCCACAATCATTGCACAAGGATTTTCTGCCATTGGCATTGCTCTTTTTTGCATGCTGCGCGTTCCTCTGATCCATCTTAAACGGGAGCATTTATATTTTAATAAGAGTATTATTAAAAAAATCTCTAATTTTTCCATACTCTCCAGCATCCAGTATTCGGTTATGAATTTTGGGATTTTGTTGATACAGGGTTTGGTAAACAGCTTCGGTGTTTCAGCAATGGCAGCTTTTGCAGCAGTCGTTAAAATAGAAAGCTTTGCTTATATGCCAGTGCAGGATTTTGGCAACGCCTTTTCTACCTTTATCGCCCAAAATATGGGTGCAGGAAAGCAAAAGCGTATTTACACCGGAATACGCTCCGCAGTTAAAATAATAACCATTTACTGCGTTATGATTTCCGTCTTAATATTAATGTCTGCAAAACCTTTGATGTATATCTTTATTAATAAAAGTGAAACAGAGATATTGAGGATTGGAGTGCAATATCTTACCATTGTAGCTGGCTTTTATTGCCTGATTGGGTATTTGTTTATGTTTTATGGCCTGTTCCGTGGAATCGGAAAGCCAGGGGTATCCATTATACTTACCGTTGTAAGCCTTGGTACCAGAGTTATCCTGGCTTATATATTATCCGCTGTAAATTGGATCGGAATGGTTGGGATATGGTGGGCAATTCCTATTGGGTGGGCTCTTGCAGATGTGATCGGTGTTATTTTAATCAGGCATTATTATGTAAACAATCGCTGAGCCGGTGCAGGCTTGGCGTAACGCTTTATTCTTTATTTTTTAGATAGAACTGGACAAAGCTTTCAACAGTAAATTCTTTAAGTTGTGATGTATCGTCACTGATGAGGTGAAAGAAGCATCCTGGGATTTCTCCCTCCTTTAAATTCTTTCGGATACATGGGTCACAGCCCAGATTGTGATTGCTTGGGTTTAGTTTGCAGGTTGTATCTGTACAGGTGCAAAAATGGGTTTGGTTTGTCATTGGGTTCGTTCCTCCAGTTTTTACTTTAGTGGTTAGGCAAAAAATAACTTCTTCAATTTTTACCCTTGTCTGTATTATATTGCAGCTTCCAGGTATGTCAAGTATGGTTGTATTATAACATCAATAAAAAACTGCAGCGCTTCCTTTTGATCAACAGACGGCATTTTTTGCACAAGGTACCTATAAAAGTGAGCCTTGAATACGGTTTTTATAACCAATCAAGACTCACTTTTCATATGGTATAATACAGGAATCATCCTTTCACCGATCCAGCTGTAAGCCCTTCTATCATATATTTCTGGGCAAAGGTAAACAAACACATGGTAGGGATCAATGACATAATAGTACCTGCTGCCATTTCCCCCCATTTTATATCATATTTTAAGATCAGGGCGTTAAGCCCTACCGGTATTGTCTTAAATTTATCCACATCAATAAACATAACTGACATAAAAAGTTCATTCCAGGAATTGATGAACGCAAAGATAAATGTGGCGGCGATGCCTGGCATAATAACCGGTACAATCACTTGAAATAATGCCTGCAGATAGCCGCAGCCATCGATCCATGCCGCTTCTTCCAGAGATTTGGGCACTCCGTCAAAAAAGCCGCATAAAGTCACAACAGAAAAAGGGATCATCATATTCGTATACAGCATTGCCAGGCCATACAGATTATTCAGCATCCGCATCTTGCCTAACATCTGATACAACGGCGCCAGCATAATGAACATCGGTATCATCTGCGTAACCAGAAAAAACAGCAGCAGCACATTTTTAAAGCGGAAACGGAATCTGCTGATGACATAACTGGCAAGAATGGAAATGAAGACCGAACAGGCTGCTGCCACAGAAGATGTAAAAAATGAATTGCATAAGTATCTGGCAAAATTACCTTTCCAGAGCATTGCCGCATAATTGACAAAAGAGACAGGATCCGGTAAATATCTCACCGGGAATGCGTAAATCTCTCCCTGAGACCCCTTTAACGAAGTAAGCAGCATCCATAGAAAAGGGAACATGGTCAGCACAAGAAAGACAGAAAGTACGGCAAACTTAAAGAATCTCCACACCTGTTTTTTACTTGCTGCAGTCATATGTCATGCCTCCTTATCCGTGTATTTGGTAAGCGTCAGGTAAAATGAAGCAAATATCACTAAAAACAGGATGCACAATACCCCAACAGCGGAAGCCATGCCATAGTCCAGACTCTGGACGAGCTGCATCATGTAGGATGTGATGATATTGGAAGATCCCGCCGGACCTCCCTGTGTCATGGAATAAATCAGATCCGGGAAATTAAAGATCCAGATCACCCTGAGCAAAACGGTCAGCAATAATACGGACCGGATACATGGTACTGTAATTCCGGAAAATTTCTGGAACGGATTCGCTCCATCCACATCAGCGGCTTCATATAGTTCTTCGGGTACCCCTCTTAAGGCAGCCGTAATCATGATCGTAAAAAACGGGATCCCATACCATATATTTGCTATAATGCAGGAATACAGTGCCGTACTCTTATCTGCCAGCCAGCCCACCGGAAGGCGGATCAGATGCAGCTTTATCAGCATGTCATTGATAACGCCGGAAGTGCCATTAAACATCCAGCGCCACATGATCCCGATTATAAAACCGGATACTGCCCAAGGAAAAAAAATCAGGCCCTGGTACATACCGCTTCCCTTAAACTTCTTTTTTAAGAGCAGCGCCATGGCTAATCCTGCCGCCAACTGGAAGAACAGCGAAATCCCGACCCACTTGACGGTATTCCACATGGTGGAATAGAAGGTATTGCTGGCACTGTGCTGGAATAGCTTTTTAAAATTATCAAACCCCACCCATTTGATATTTTTAATATTCATCAGATTATAACTCTGGAAAGCCATCATGGATCCCCTGATCATGGGATAATACGTAAATATAATAGGAATGATAATGGCGGGAAGAACCATAAGAAAGATAAAACAGGCTCTTTTCAATTGCAGTCTCGATTTTTGTTTCATACCGTTCCCTCCTCTTTAATGCCTTTCATCTATAAGGAGTCTGGAAGGAGACCTCTCTCCTTCCAGATACTTCTTGTGATAGTTTAGTTCCTGCTTACCACTTCTGTCCTTCATCCTGATATGCTTTTGTCCAGAATTCATCCAGCCATTTTAACAGATCCTCATCCGTAATCTCGTCGGTAAGATACTTCTGATACATGGTATCTACCTCTGTTTTATATGTTGCAAACGCTTCATACATCTGAGGATATGCCGCATGACGGTATACATCCGGTTCTTTTGCCATGTCCATATACATAGCAAACCGTGCCTCTGAAAAATAACTGTCTTTATCTGCTGCATTACTGTGAATCGGGATTGTGGAATAATTCTTTGCAAAGTATGTATTATTCTCGGAATTGGACAAGTACAGAAGGAAGTCCGCTGCCTCATCCGGATGTTCCGTAAAGGATGTCATACCCCAGCCGGCGAATCCGTTTGGAAAAACCGCCTGACCGGACGGTCCCTTGGGGAAGGGAACTAAATCCCACTGGTCATCCTGTAAATCAGCGGAACAGGTCGCAATCACTTCCGGATCCTGAATCAGCATAGAGGTGGTTCCTCCCACAAAGCCCTGTACCATTTCGGAAAAGCCCCATGCTATGGAATCCGTAGGAGAAGCATTTTTAAAAAGATCCTTATAGAAATGAAGTGCTTCCTTTACTTCAGGCAATGTAAAAATGGTTGCCCCATTGCCATCCTTTAAATAATAACCGGCATTGGGATCTGCAAGCTTATCGGTACCGATCCAGCTCCAGTAAATCGTATCTGCATACTGGTAACCGCTTGAGCCGCCGCGGAAAGAATAACCAAAACGGCTGTTTGCCGGATCCGTAACGGCAACTCCTGAGTCATAGATATCCTGCCAGGTTTCAGGCTGCTTCAAACCTTTTTCCTTAAACCAGTCGGCCCTGTAGTAAAGACCTCTCTGATAAAATCCATAAGGAACCATGTAAGCTCCGTCTTTCATGTAATGGATCACTTCTTTCGCAGAATCTGTTAAAGTGTCTTTTTCTGACCAGCCATCTAAGTATTTCTGAAGATCTGCAATCCATTCATTGGTCACAAACTGGGTAATTGTGGAATCTCTTACTTCTACGATATCCACACCGCTTCCATTCATCAGCATCTGGGTGATTTTCGCATCGGCATTCTCCAATGGCGGGGATACAATATCAATCTTGATATTGGGATGCTCTGCCTCATACTTGTCCGCAATTCNNTTCCGGACTGGTCAGGGATTCTACCAGGCTGATGGTTACTGCATCCCCCGGCTTTCCATTGTCTGTCTTCGCTGCTTCAGTCTTTGCTGTTTCCCCGCTTGCTGATGTTGTTGCTTCTGCAGCTGTCTTCCCGCTGCATCCTGACAGAATGGCTGCCGCTGCCAACGCCAATACTGCTGCTCTTTTTTTCCTCATCTGTTCTCCTCCTTTGATTTGTTTTGCTTATATTTGAGCAAGAGCCGATTCCAAATCTGAAATCAAGGCATCTGTACCTTCTAATCCGCAATGAATACGGATAATATTCTGAGATCCTCCTAAAACTTTGCATGCATTCTCTTCCAGCCTTGCATGGGGTAAAAATACCAGACTCTCAAAACCTCCCCATGATACGCCGATCTTAAATATCCTAAGGCTTTCCGCCACTTTTACTGCGTCCTTTAATGTTCCATTCATCTCAAAGCTCAGCAATCCTGTATTTCCTGACTGCTGTTTCTTCATCAGCCCGTATTGGGGATTGGATTCCAGGCCAGGATAATACACATTCTTTACTTTTGGATGCTTTTCAAGGAACTTCGCAACCTCAATTGCCGTTTCCTGATGCTGCGCGATGCGGACTGCCAATGTTCGAAGGCCGCGGATCATCAGCCATGCCTCCATTGGTCCTGCAATGCCGCCAAACAGCTCCCTGTTTGCTGTCAGTTTTTTCATCAGTGCAGGATCTTTCACTGCCAGCATGCCGCCTATTATGTCACTATGGCCGCCAATATATTTTGATGTGGTATGCATCACGATATCTGCACCAAGGGTAAGGGGCTGCTGGTAAATGGGAGTGCAAAACGTGTTATCAATATAGACAAGTGCCTGATGTTCTTTTGCAATCTTTGAAACCGCTTCAATGTCCTGCAGGGAAAATACAAGAGAAGAAGGGCTTTCCAGAACAATTAAATCCGTTTTATCCGTTATGCTTTCTTCAAATTCCTCCACACAGTCGCCCTTTACAAACGTGGTGGAAATGTCCATGTGTTCTTTGCAGTATCCGGTCAGAAAATCTTTTAATGGGCCATAGGAATTATGGATGCATATTACATGGCTGCCTGTCCTGCACGCAGTTAATACTGCTGTTGTAGCAGCCGCCATGCCCGATGCAAATGCCAGGGCTCCGGCTCCGTGCTCCAAAGCCGCAATTTTATCTTCCAGAATCCTGACGGTAGGGTTCTGAACTCTGCCGTAACAATATTTATGCTTATCGGTACGGTCAAAATCGTAATATTCATCTATGGTTTCAAATACATTGAGTGAATTCATGAAAACCGGCGGTACAACAGCATTATAATAATGCTCATATTCCTCTCCGTAATGTGCAGTAATTAATTTATCACTTTTTAAATACTGGCTCTGATCTGACATAGTGTTACCTCTTTTCTCCTTTGATTTCTCAACCTATATGCTATATGCTATAATATAGGTTAAGTTGTTATAAAACATTTTACTATAGAACATTATATTTGTTTTTTAATATCCCGGTATACTGCATCTAACAATTGTTCATTGATTAGCTGTGCTTTCTTCACATTTTTTTCGCGAATCGCTTCATACAGTTTTTCATGCAATGGCAGACTTTCTAAAAAAGGATCTTCCATATTGAGCGGAAACTCCCAGAACTGATCCATTACATGGCTGATGGATAAGATCAACTGATACATAATATCATTATGGGACAAACGGTATATGGTATAATGGAACTGTTTGTCCTCTTTTGTCTGTCTTACTCCCTGATGAAATTTTTCCATTAATACCTTAGTAATATCGCCCAGTTCTTTCAGTTCTTCTTCGTTAACCGTATGAATCACCATACGGAGAATTTCCCGCTCCAGAATCTTACGTACTTCCAGAGCATCTAAAAGCTTACCTTTTTCCCTGGTAAAATCCATCAGTGACAAAAATGCACTGTCCTTCTGGCTGCCTACGTAAACGCCCTTTCCATTCCGCACTTCCAGAACATTGCGTGCCTCCAGGGTCTTCATAGCCTCTCTGAGTGAAGTTCTGCTTACACCCATCATTTCTAACAGCTGTTCCTGGGAAGGAAGCCTGTCCCCTGCTTTTAGATCATTTTCTTCAATATAATTCTGTATATAACGAATAATCTCTAACTGAAGCGATGTCCGTTGTATCTTATTAGTCATCTGTTATCTCTCACATATCTTTATTTACGTTTAACTTAACATACGTGAGTTTGTATGTCAATAACTATTAAATTTTATTTTCCTTCCCCCACATACATGTACATAATGAACAAATACAATCTCATATATCATTTTTAGATAGCTTTCTGTTTTCCTTGACTTATACAGAAAAAGGCATGACAGTTCCGTGCCACGCCTTTGTATTGACCACATTATAGTCTTGGCTTAACTCTGTGTCAATGCCATTTCATTCTTTCTTTAGATTATTATGCAGATTCATTTGAAAATTTATATTTATCTATTCCTCTCACTCCTCGCAAAGAACATTGTTCCCACGATCAAACACCCCAGTGTCAACCCAACAATCGCAAGGCAGTTCACGAGCGGGTTGAACATCACGATGCTGTCATACTCCGGTGTTCCGGCATATACTACCGCGCGGACAAGGTCGAGACAGTACGTCATCGGCAGCCCATATTGCGGATTCGAGAAGTGTGTCCATTTGTTCTTCCATGATTTGTTCGTCGGTGAACTGGCGCGTGCTGCGTCTGTTTTTGATAGCATCGATAATCGGGTTTGTCATAATGGGATTCTCCATTCTTTTTTATTAATTATACAGGTCGAATGTAAACGGAGATTAAACGTGAGATTACAGTTATCTCTCATATATCTTTACTTACGTTTAACCTACCATACGTGTGTATATATATCAATCATATATTATCTAATTTTTTCTCTATATATTCACGGGCATACTTAATCTAATACATCTCATTCTGATACAAAAATAAAGGATTTTAAAGTAAGAAAAGCAATTTATATATAGTATATTTTAATATTTGTAATTATGTATTTTATGGTATATACTCAGGTAAATTGATAATTATTAAAAGCAAAATAGCTAGTATTCATATGATAGGGGAATGCATACACCTTACTTGGTAATTTTTAAGGGGAGAGTGTGATTTATTCGAGCTGTTGACAAAGTTTATCAAATATTCTTTAATTGGATATCGTCTAATAATTATTCATTATTTCAAAAAGTCATAAATCCTGATATAATATTTGCAATAAATAATTATGGTTATAACTTGTATAAGAGTTCGGTATGAACAGGTGCACATTATTTTATACTTCATACATTAGATAAAAAAGAGCAGACACGGTAAAGCATTTGTTTCTCGTCTGTGGTATTTTGTTTTAGAGAGAGGAATCTATATGCACGCATGGGAAGCCATACAAAAAACTCTGAACCACATCGAAGAACATCTCGGTGAAGAAATCCACATTGAAGAACTGGCAGAAACCGCCGTACTGTCACTGTTTTATTATCAGAGATTATTCACACGATTGGTAAAAACATCGGTTCGGGATTATATTAAATTGCGCCGATTGGCAAAATCTCTCACGATGCTACGTGATAAAGAAAACCGCATTATCGACATTGCAATGGAATACGGTTTTGGTAGTCACGTAACTTTTACGCGAGCTTTTAAAGAAACCTATGGGATTACCCCTTCACAGTACCGAGATAAACCGATTGGCTTACAGAATTTTGATAAACCCGATTTATTGCTTGGTTATATTGTGGTTGATGAGGGTGTACCGCTGATTAGTGATGGATTGGTTTTGGAAATGAACCGTAAATTTCTTGAAGAGCCAATTAACTTTCTTGGTGTTACCGGATATTATCCATTCAAATATGGTAAAATGTTTGGCGAAAGAACCGGCGTTGACACGGTTGGTGAGATTTGGGACAGGTTTTTTAGGGTTCTTCCGAATATCTCGCATATCTCAGAGAGGCGCTGGGTTGGTGTTTCTTATCACGGCGATGCACCAGACGGTTATTCGAGTTATTTTGTTGGTGCAGAAGTAAAAAAAGACGAGCAAAACCCCGAATTTACAAATTGGCAACTTCCCATACGAGAATATATCGTCTGTGGCTTTGAATCGGAAAATCATGAACAGATGATAATTAATTTGGGTAAGGCAATGAAATACACTCGGTTTTGGCTTAAAAAGCACAATCTAATTGCCGATGGATTTTTCGCTGAGATGTACTATAAAAGTACGTCCGACATCTCTTATGTAGAATTGTGGATTCCTTTTAAGAAACGAGAAAAATAAATAATTAATGCTGGAGGAAAAGTAAATGAGCAATTACGAAGAAGGATTAAAATTAANNCGTTTTATGTTGTAACACATGGAAAATCAAACAAAATGCAGCAAATCTCGCAAAATTCGGAGGTTTCGGTTGCGGGTTGTTTAGAGATGTTCACCGCTAATGGAGTAGGTGAAAACCTCGGTTGGGTGCTTGATCCAAAAAATGCCGAAATAAGAACCAAACTCCGTACAGCTTTTTCCGAATGGTACGATATGGCAAATAATGAAAAGGATGAAAACTGTTGCTTTTTAGCAATCCGTCTCACTAAGGGAACATTAAACATTAATCATTGGGAAAAACTATACCATATGGATTTTGTGAATAAGACTGATATGGAAAATGGAGGCATTTTTTAATCAATGAAACATTTTAAACTATCCGCACAGCAGTATAAAATTTATGACATACAATGTGTCATACCTAATAAGCATTTGTATATTAGCATTAATAAGGTCAACTGCTGATAGTGTTGTTTTCCCACGTTTCCAGTACATAATTAATGCGACCCTATGAGATTTCATCTATGCAACGCATTATCCATATAATATTAATCTAATAACAAAGAAGCAAGGCATACGCCTTGCTTCTTTGTTTTGTATAAATAGTCACCAATATTCATTAGTTTTTAGTATGTGGACTTTGTCAACAGTCCTTTTATTTTGTGTATTGCAAGTACCCTATTTTTCTGCCCGGATAATTTAATAAATCCTTAAAGACGAAAAGCTTTCAATAAAAAGTCAGCGTAGTGTCGACCTTTTATAGAATCCAGGCATTTCAAGCACAACATCAAAAAGCTTAACACAACCTCTAAATCGGTCAATTTTTCTTCAAGTAGCAGTATTTCTCCTACTGAAGAATTCTGTAAGCAACATTGAAGCAATGAGTAGGATACATCCTATTGCCTTCATCGACGAAATCATTTCTATTGTACCGTCTAATTTTGGTATTAATAAAGCAAAAACCGCACCAAACACAGGCTCCAGGATAAAAATAATTGCCACATGAGAGGGTGTAGTATATTTTTGTATGTACGTTTGTCCTACAAATGCTAACGCTGTGCCCGCAATGCCAGTGATGAGAATAGTTATAACTACAATAGCATTTATTTTAAAGGAAAAATCTCCGCCTCCAATGAAACACATAATAAAATAAATTATTGCAGCAATATTAACCTGCAAACAACCTAATGTAATCGGGTCTTCATCTCTAGCAAAAATATCTGTTAAGATAATTTGAGCCGAGATACACAATGCACATAAAAGCGCAAAAAAATCCCCACGATTAAATCTTAACTCCACACCGCCTGAGATAAAGAACAAGCCGAATAATGCCAATATAATACTTATCCTTTTTATTAGATCAATCTTTTTTCTCGAAATAATATTTGAAGCAAATGGTACAACAACAATATTCAATCCTGTAATAAAAGCGACATTTGAGGCAGTTGTAAATTGTAATGCGACAACAGTAAAACCTAAAGCACCAGATAATGAAATACCCAACAACACACCTCTAAATAGAACTGTCCTATTGATTTTCTTATATTTTCTACGAAATATAACTAACAAAACCAAACTCGCCAGTGTAAATCTATAAAGCAAATATGTAATTTCAGAGATAAAAGCCAGAGAATTTCTCATAATTGGAAAGGACAATCCCCATATAGCGGTAATTAATATCAATAGCAAATCTGCATGCTTACTTTTCACTTTATTTATATTCTCCTTTAAATTCTAAGATTTCATTCAGTATAACCGATAAGTCCACCATTCTTGGATAACGTTACACAGAATGGCTTATTATATAGGTCTATTTCAAAAATGGGAGTGGTTATATCCTCAATTGGTTTATTTTTGTTCTGAATTATGCATTTATGGAAAATGTTCTACGTTAATGGATCGAATGTAAAACGAGGACGATTTATCTTGTTTCGCCTATTCTAATGGCATTCTCTCCTTTTCCTATTTTTTATGATTAAGGTGGTTCTTTTGATAAAGAGCAGCCGAATAAAGTAAATTGTTCTGAAAAACCTTATAAAAAACCCTTCGACATGAAAGTGTCGGAGGGTTCTTGAATATTTCCATACTGGACCACACAATGATGATGTGGCTGGCACATACAAACATACCAATATTACAGATGGGATTTTACGAATGGAATTTATCATTAAAACAAACAGATTAGTAGAACCATATGGAACACGGCTTGATTTAAATATTTTTTCGCCCTATGTTCTGAAAGGGGGAAGATATGATGAAAAATAAAAAGTGTTTTATACTTGCCGGAATACTACTTTTGCTATTCATACTATTTACAGTGGCGGTTTTAACGTTTGACGTCAGCCCCATAGGTCCGGAGCAATCCAACGTTGGATTCTCTACCTTAAATGGCTTTATTTTCAAACTGAGCTCCCTCCATTTCAACAGTTTTGTTTTTTCACTGTCTACTATAAAGGGAGCATATCGCAAAAATCAAAACCGTACTTTTATTTTTCGAAGAAATGGAGGCAGAGGTTCTATGCGCTAGATGGATTAAGCTTTTCTGTAATCGGAAAAATAGAAAAAAGGCATGACAGCTCCGTGCCACGCCTTTGTATTGCCACTAAAAGCATTTTACCTCTATTCCTGCTACTAAAAAACCTTCTCTTATACTCTTTACAAATTCCAGAGCCTTCCCTCCATCTCCATGAACACATACAGAATCCGCATCAATGGAAATCGTGCTTCCGTCAATGGCTTCCACCACCCCTTCTTTCGCCATTCGGATCACCCGCTTTAATGCCAGTTCCTCATCTTCAATCACCGCGCCTCTCCGGCTTCTTGGAACCAGGCTACCATCCCTTTCATAGGCCCGGTCTGCAAATACCTCACTGGCAGCAGACACCCCTGTATCCTTTGCCGCCCGAAGCATCTCACTATTACTGAGAGCAAGGAGAACTAGGCTGCCATCCACTTCTTTTATAGCCTGGCAGATGGCTTTTGCCAACTCATAATCCTTTGCCGCCATGTTGTACAAGGCCCCGTGGGGTTTTACATGACAGAGCCTGATTCCGGCTCCTCTGCAGAAAGCGTTCAGGGCACCGATCTGATACATAACACTGGTTTTTACTTCCCTGGGAGTAAGGCTCATATTTCTTCTTCCAAATCCCGCCAGATCGGGAGATCCCGGATGGGCCCCTGCCCTCACTCCATATTTTTTACACAAAGCCACCGTCTGTTCCATTACCATAGGATCTCCCCCATGGAAGCCGCAGGCAATGTTCGCCGATGTAACAAAAGGCAGCACCTCTTCATCCAGCCCCATTTTATACGCACCGAAGCTTTCTCCCAAATCACAATTTAAATCAATGACCGGCATATTCTCACCTCTAATTTTTTAATTCCGCATTTTTTATATCCGTAATAAACATGTGTCCCGGAGAATGAGTGATGACAAAGGGCGGCCTGCTGTTCATGACCACTGCCTGAGGCGTTACCCCGCAAGGCCAGAAAACAGGTACCTCTCCATCATATATGGTCACCGGGTCCCCAAAATCCGGTTTGTTAATATCTTTTATTCCAAGGATTTCGGGATAACCGACGTGAACAGGCGCCCCATGGACTCTTGGCATGGAGGCGGTAATGGCAACAGCCCCGGAAACCTGACGGTGAGGAATGGACCTCCTGCTCACTACCATGCTGCCTGTAAACACTCCTGCCGGTGTGCAGGGAATGTTGGTGTGGAACATAGGAACATTGACACCCTCCTCAATTTGTCTCACCGGTATTCCTGCCTCCAAAAGTGCTGTTTCAAAAGAAAAACTGCAGCCAATGAGAAAGCTTACCAGCTTTCCCCTGGTTTTTTGGTATTCCTCAAATAATTCTGATACATCTGTGTATTCACCGGTGCACACGCCGTATTCATACACCCGGTATCTGGGGATATCCCTTGTGATATCACTTCCTTCTGCAGTCAGCGGAAAACTCCTGCTTCCTGCATCCGATACTTCCAGGAGCGGGCAGGCTTTGGGATTCCTCTGGCAGAACAAAAGAAAATCCCAGGCCAGCACCTCAGGAAGAATCACCAGATTTCCCTGGGCATAGCCGCCACACATTCCGGTGGTAGGACATTGTATTACACCCTCCCTGATCAGCCGGCGGACTTCCTTTGGCTCCCTGTCTATGTACTCTAGTGCCATGTTCTTTCCTTCTTTCCTGTCTTATGGTTCATTTACCGGTAAATGGCATTCATAAGCCGTTCCTTTAATTTCCTCAGCTTTTCATCTTCCTTTCGGCAAATTGCTATGGCCTCACCTGGAGTTATATACTGAAATGCCACCCATTCTCCCGGCATTAACTGAGCCAGTGCAGGGATGTCCGTACTGATTACCGTGGCAATTTTTGCGTATCCTCCGGTGGTCTGATGATCTGCCATCAAAACCATGGGAAGTCCAGAAGATGAGATTTGAACCGAGCCTTCTACAATCCCATCGGATATGATATCTGCCCCATTCTTCATCTCTATGGGTTCTCCCTCCAGCCTGCAGGCCATGCGGTCGCAGTCCCTGCTTAACCGGAAAGGATTCCGGACCAGAGTGTTAAGTCCCAGTTCCGTAAAAGCATTTTCCTGGGGGCCCATTACGGCACGCAGAAGAACCATACGGTCGTCTCCATAAAAACGGTAAGGTGTTGACGAGTGACGAAGCCATGGTTCATTCTCTCCTACGGCTGCCAGCTTCTCATTTCCCTNNGTGCCCTACCCTCCAAGCCTCCTATGCGGCACTTTAAATTAGTGGAACGGCTTCCCATGACAGAAGGAACCTCTACTCCTCCATAGACCGACATGTAAGTCCGAAGGCCTGAGACCGCAAGCTCCATGGTCAGAATATCTCCTGTCCGAACCAGAATCGGGGAGAAAATGGGAACCGGGATTCCATTGATACAGGGTTTCATATCCCCGCCTGCAAGGGCGATGATCTCGTCAGAGGTAAAACGGATCTCACCACCCTTTAACGTAAATTCTATGACTGCCGCCGTTTCCGGTTCTTCCAGATTCCCGGCAAGGAGATTGGCAAGTTTCATGGAATACTTGTCACAGGCTCCGCTTTCCTGGATGCCCTGGCTTAAAAATCCTCTTCTCCCTTTATCCTGAACCGTGGACAAGGCTCCAGGACGCAAGATTTCAAATCCCATCCCGTCACCCCTTTTCCTGTTTTCTTTTTATTTCTTTATATTCTANNTATTCTTCCTGGCTGATGGGTGCAAAACGAATGGAATCCCCGGCTTCATAAAGAGGACTTCCCGCCTGCTCCGGTTTAAAAAGACGGTAAGGTGTACGTCCGATCAGCTGCCAGCCTCCCGGAGAGTCCATGGGATAGATTCCTGTCTGCTCTCCTCCGATTCCAATACTTCCCGCCGGGATCCTGGTTCTGGGTGTTTTTAACCGGGGAGTAAAAATGCGTTCATCCATTCCAGCAAGATAAGGAAAGCCCGGAAGAAATCCCAGCATATAAATGCGGTATTCCCTGCTGCAGTGAATACGGATCACCTCTTCCTCCTTGATTTTTCCATGCTCTGCCACAAAAGAAAGGTCCGGTCCGAAGCTGCCTCCGTAGCAGACAGGAATTTCCACCAGCCTTCCTCCTGTCCCTGTTCTGCCTTCCAAGGATTCTGACAGTTGAAAAAGGACCTTGGATACAGCATTATAATCTGTCTTCAATGGATCGTAACAAACGAGAACAGAACAAAAAGCAGGTACTGTCTCGAGAATTCCTTCTAAGGAATGCTCATTGATTTTCCGGTTTAATTCCATTACCTTCGAATTTACTGTCTCACTGATGGAGTCACCCAATTCCACCAGGGCCCCACAGTCGCCGACCGCCTTTATTTGAACCATGGCCCATCCCCTTCTTCAAAAAACCCTTTTTTCAGTACAGAGCCAAACCACTGATCGGAATCATGGGAATATCGGACCGTATAAGCCGTGCACTGGCGCATCAGGCTGACAATTCCGGTATTCAGCCGGGTATTGAATCCATCAATTCCAGGAATCAAAGATCCGGTCATATCAATAAGGCCGGTTCTTGACGCCACTCTCATCAGCTCTTCTTCCATTTCTTCCCGGTGGAGAATTTCCATATCCCGCTTTAAGTAAGCCAGTGCCGCTATCAAACCATAGCAGCCCCAGTCAGAACAGGTTGCCGTAATTACATGATCTGCTCTGCTTGCTGCCAGAATTCCGCCCCCGCAGCCGCACACACATTCCCCTGACGCAGTAAAAGGTATGTATTTTTTAATATGGTCTGCGATGGCCCCCATACCGATCTCATTGCCCAGATCACCGATGGCAATATTTAAGATTCCCTTTTTCCGAAGTATTTCCCATAATACATCTGTCTTGGCTTCCAGCTCTGTAACATCTTTTCCGGCAGCATTGTGATAAACACCATTTTCATTGGAACCAGGGGCCTCCACAGAGATTACCGCCCCAGGAAGCCCTTCTTTTATCAGCCATTCTGCTTCAATTACTGCCCTGGCCGGATTTTTTGTAAAGGCCAGCACTCCCATGCTGAGAGGAAGTTCCCTTACGGTCCCTATATCCTGGTATATATGAAGACCTACCACGCCGGCACATATCTTTACAGATTTTACACAGTCCTCCGGGCAGATGATGACAGGCTTAGCCCCAAAAGCCATAACCAGAGCCCGTGCTAACAGCAAGGAACTGACCATTCCATCCATCTCCGGCTTCTTATGAGGCAGAAGTATAAATCCTGTCAGAATATAAACCAGATCATTTTCTTTTACCGTTTCACACAGTTTTTCCGCCGCTCTCATGGTAAGAGGCTCTCCCATCTGCTCCCGGCTCCCGGCATATAGAATCCGGCATACACCATATCCCCGGGGATCTAAATTCATGAGAGCATCCAGGTTTTCTCCCACATTTCTCTTTTCCAGTCCGCCTCTGTCCATCATCCACTCCTAATCAAATATACTCTTTCTGCCTGTATACTCTAAGTATTCTTCTAAAACGGCATCCTGAATCTTCTTTAAAGTTCCCGGATCCTTTCCTCCTACAGGCTTACCGTCAATGGTGTCTGCATGAAGGCAGAAATTGGATGAAGAGGTCACTATAATCTCATCGGCATCCATCAGTTCTTCAAGGGCAAAGGCCCGCTCCAGTACCTGAATCTCAAGCCTGTAACAGGCCTGGATCATATGGGTCTTTGCAATCCCCCGAAGAATCAGGTTATCGTTGGGATGGGAAATGAAGGTTCCGTCTTTTAAAATAGAAACATTGCTGTGGGCGCACTCCGTAACCATATCCCCTCTGTGTAAAACAGTTTCCAGTGCTCCTGCTTTTAAAGCCTCCTGGGAAGCGATCACGGACGGGAGAAGATTCAATGTTTTGATATTGCAGTGGAGAAACCTGGTATCTTCCTTTGTTATCAGGCGGATGGGCACGTTAGGGTCTCTTAGTTTATTAGGTCTTATCATGACCCACAGCTTTCCAAGCATTGTCTCATCATAAGCATGATCCCTGGGGGCCGTGCCTCTTGTCACCTGCCAATACACAAAATGAGTATCCCCCTCAACCATAAAAAGAAGTTTTGTCAGAAGTTCTCCAAGTTCCTCTTTTCCCATGGGAATCTTAATATCCAGGGCTTTNNAGATGATCCTTTAGAAGATATACTTTGTGATTTCCTCCAACGGTGGCATCATAAACTCCATCTCCAAAAAAATGGACCCGGTCCTGGAAGGGAACCATCAATTCCTCAGGGGTTCCGATCTTTCCATCATAATAAGCAAGCTCTTTCATAATATCTCCTTTTCCTTGGAGCCAATACCAAACTTCAACTCCATGTATTTCTTTATTAATTCCACGCAATGATCCAGCCCCAGACTTTCCGTATCTAAGCAAAGATCATAATTTTCAGGATTCTTCCACTGCCTTCCGGTATGGTACACGTAATAGGAATTCCTGTATTTATCCAGTCTGTCTATATACTTTGCAGCCTCCTGTTCTGATATCCCCTGCCGTTCCATTTCTCTTTTTAAACGGAATTCATAGGGGGCATCCAGATACACGGACACTACATTGGGCTCATCCTTTAAGACAAAATCCGCCGCCCGGCCGATACAGACATAGGATTCGTGATGAAGAAGCTCCTGCAAGACCTTTGCCTGATAATTAAAAAGATTCTGATCCGATAAAAAATTGCCGCTTTCCTTTGGGATGGCTTCCCCGTTATAGACTCTTCTTGAAGCACGGTATAAAAAGGTCTTTTTCGTATTTTCATCTGCATTTGCAAATAACGTCTCATTGATTCCGCTGTCTTCCGATGCCAGACGTAAAAGCTTTCTGTCATATACATCAATCCCGTAATCAGCCGCCAGCTTTTTCCCTATATAGCTTCCGCCTCCGCTCCCGCAGGTGCGGGTGATGGCAATGGCAAAATACTTCTTATTCTCCTCCATGGCCGTATCCTCCTATTGTCCAAGATATGCTTTTTTTACCCTGTCATCCTTTAGCAGCTCTCCGGCATTGCCTTCCATGGTAATCTTCCCTGTCTCCATGACATATGCCCTGTTTGATATAGATAAGGCCATTTTTGCATTTTGTTCCACCAGTAGAATGGTGATTCCTTTTTTGTTCACTTCTCTGATAATAGAAAAGATTTCCTTTACCAGCAATGGAGAAAGTCCCATTGACGGTTCATCCATCAGGATCATTTTGGGTTTTGCCATAAGGGCCCGGCCTACGGCTAGCATCTGCTGTTCTCCCCCGGACAAGGTTCCTGCCAGCTGTTTTTTCCGTTCTTTTAAGCGGGAAAAACGTTCAAATATATCTGCCATATTGGCTGCCATGTCTTTTCCATCGGTAAAAGCTCCCATTTCTAAATTCTCCTCTACGGTCATCTGGGGAAAAATATGACGCCCTTCCGGCACATGTGCCAGCTTTAAATTGATGATCTTGCTGGGTTCTGTTTTTATCAAATCAGCTCCGTCAAAGGTAATCTCTCCCTTATCAGCCTTTTTTAACCCTGAAATGGTTCTTAAGATGGTGGTCTTTCCCGCTCCGTTAGCCCCAATGAGGGAAACGATTTCTCCGTCATGAACTTCTAAGGATACTCCATGAATGGCTTCAATGGCTCCGTAAGATACCACCAGATCCTTTACCTTAAGCATCTTCCTCTACCTCCTCATCGTCTTTTCCCAAATAGGCTTCAATGACCTTTGGATGATTGGCAATCTCCTCCGGAGTCCCGGATGCAATGGTAGTGCCAAAATCAAGGACTTTGATCCGCTCACAGATCTTCATGACCAGGCTCATGTCATGCTCGATAAGAAGCACGGAAATCTTAAATTCATCCCGGATATAGTTAATAATCTCCAAAAGTTCTTCCGTTTCCGTAGGGTTCATCCCTGCCGCAGGTTCATCAAGAAGAAGGAGCTTCATATCCGTAGCCAGGGCTCTGGCTATTTCCAGGCGCCTCT
>DJBG01000031.1 GCA_002429965.1 Hungatella sp. UBA5982 | reverse complement strand
CGCAAGTGAAGATAAAAGGGCTATTTTTAGCCCGTCCATCCGATTATGGGAATTGCTTTTTACTTCCCATAATATATTCCTCATACTTCCTTGCAATATACATGCCCGTAATTCCCTTTGAAGGTTCAATGGCCTCTCCGGTAAAGCATCTTAAATGGTTGGTGACACAGTCGTATCCTGCCATACAGGAAAACTCTACGCCGCCGGAAAAGCGGGGATTGCATTCCAGCATATGATACGATCCGTCCTCTGCCTGAATGAACTCAAAATTCACGCAGCCGTTGATGTTAAGGGCATTGGCTATTTCCCTGCACACGGCTTCCAGAATGGAATCCAAAAACACAAGCACCGAGGTTCCCGCTCCATTCGGGGTCCGCAAAAGCTCCTTCCGGCATACGGCTACGCTCTCTCCTGTATCCGCCTGCCTTACCACGTCCACGGTAATGACGCTTCCCTGGTAAAAGGGCTGTACGATCAGCCCCTTAAGGCCCCCGCATTCTAAAAATCCTTTCATCTCATCAAGAGATTGAATATAGCGAAGTCCCTGACTGCTTCTTCCGTTAAAGGGCTTGATAACCGCCGGATAGGAAAGGCGCTCCGGATCCGTCTCCGAAAGCTCCAGTGTAGGAATGGGATTGCCTATGCCCTTTTCCACAAGAAAACGGTACAGCTCCATTTTATCCCTGCATAGAAGAAGGGTTTCCTCCGATGACAGACATAATGTCACCGAAGCCAGGGCCAGTTCGTCCCTGTGGCGGTTCCAGACGTCTACCTCCACATCCGTAAGAACGATCATCACCTTTGCCTGTTCCTCCCTGCATATCTTCAGGATTGAGTCCACATACCGTCTCTCGTCAGTTGCAAGGGGAACTTTGTAAAAAGACGCCACGTTCCCGGAATCTGCGATCCATTCTCCAGGATAAATATCACAGCCAACTACCCGGAAACCGCCTTTTTTTAAGTTTTTTATAACAATATCTGCCGAAAATGACCCGATCGCAGTCACCAGTGCTGTATTCATAATTTCCTCTTTTCCGCTCTGTTTATCAGGGCATATAGGTCTTATTGACGCTTCCTTTCATCCTATCTGGCACCTAAAATAATGGCGCAGATGCGGTCGACCTGATCCAGGGAAAGTTCTGCATATAAGGGCAGGGTCAGTACGCTGTCCGCCGCCTTTTTTGCCACGGGAAGGTGTACATTTAAAAACTGCTCCCGATAACATTCAAAGTCAGTGATCAGAGGATAAAAATACTTTCTTGCAAAGATATGATGAGTGGCCAGCAGCTCATATACCTCATTTCGTGTTAAAGAGAAGCCGTCAAAAGCAACCGGAAAATAAGCATAATTCTGGCGGATCCCTTCTTTGGCGCTCATCAGGCGGATCCCAGGAACTCCCGTCAAATGTTCCCGGTACCGTTCTGTCACAAGTCTGCGCTTTACAATGTTATCATTCACATGGCGAAGGTTACAGATACCCATAGCCGCCTGAAACTCATTCATCTTTGCATTGCCGCCGATGTATTCCACGGTTTCCTTGCCGGTGATTCCGAAATTTTTCAAATAATTGAGCAAAATCTCCAGGGACGGATCCTGGAAAGTCACAGCCCCACCTTCAATGGTATTAAACACCTTTGTGGCATGGAAACTGAACATGGAAGCGTCTCCGTAGGTTCCGATCCCTCTCCCATTTACCTCTGTACCAAAGGCATGGGCAGCATCATAAATTACCTTTAAATTATGTTTTTTCGCGATTCTTTCGATTTTATCTACTTCACAGATATTTCCATAAACATGAACCGGTAAAATGGCGGTGGTCTTTTCCGTAATCAGCGCTTCAATCTTATCCGGATCAATGGTATAATCCTCCTCACGGATATCGCAGANNAGATTCATGGCCTGCAGCGCCATTTCAAGAGCCATATGTCCGTTGACAAACAGAAGAAGCTTTTGTACCTTTAAGTACTCCTTTAACTGCTCCATCAGTTTCTCATGAAATTCTCCCATATTCGTCATCCAGGCCGTTTCCCAGATCGGCTTGATCTCTTCTATAAATTCTTCATAGGAAGGCATGGAAGCCCTCGTCACTAATATATCCTCTTTGTTGTCCATGCTTTATCCTCCATTTCCCGGTCAGATGGAAAACATCTGGCCCAGCGTCCGCATATGGGTGCTTTTCATTAATTTGTATTTCCAAATAGTGTAAATCTTTTCCGCCCTGTTTTTTCCGGACAGTCCGACAAAATGTTCCAGAACCGCTCTCTGCTCCTGGGACATCTCATTTCCATAGAGCTTTAGAAACGTCTGTGCCTGCACAAACATTTTCCTGTAATTTTCCCGGACTGCGTCTTGATTTTGGACCCGCTCTGCATACTGCTCCTTGCCGCTTTTAGATCCCATCTGGTTTTTCCCGTGCTGCCGGTATAAAACCAGAGGACGGTCAATGTAGGATATCCTTCCAAAACAGCTTGCCAAAAGTCCCAGCCACCAGTCATGCATGACGCATTCCTCAGGAACATCAGCCAGGAACCGCATAAATGCCCTATTGACCATGACCGTATTCCCGGTGATGTTGTTCTCAACCAGATAATGACTGAACCGGTTGTCATGAACCCCGATCTTCTGGAAATCCGCCATGGATTTGTGAAGAATGCGGCCCGCCTTATCGGTAACGGATAAGTCTCCGTGGACCAGCAGGGGGATCTCTTTCCCCCATTCAGTCTCCAGCCGTTTCATTTCCCTCAAAGTGACCTCCACCTTATCTGAAAGCCATACATCATCCTGGTCACAAAGCATGACATAATCATCAGACACCGACGTCAGCAGGCGGAAGAAGTTATTCTGGGCGCTGCCGGATCTTTTACTATTCCTAAGGCACTTCACCCGGCCAGGATATTGTTCTTCATATTCCCGGATAATGGCAGGGGTCTTGTCTGTGGAAAGGTCATCGGAAATCACGATGGATAAATCGGAAAACGTCTGGCTCAGAATGGAATCCAGCTGTTCCCGTATATATTTTTCTCCGTTATAGGATGCCAGAAGCACCGACACCATACGCTTTCCCCCTTTCCTCTTCTAACCCAAACTTTTGGGCAAAACCTACCAGGACAATCCCACGATCTTAGTCAGAAACCAGATTTCAGCCATAAGAAAAGCCAGGAAAGCCCTTNNTTGCTCTTATGAAGAAGTGCCTGCTTCTTTAAAATAGATTTCACATTCTTATTAATGGACACAGAATGAAGGTGTACATAAGACTGATTTAAGAGAAGCACCGTCCCGTACCCCTTCTTTTTCAGCTGAAATCCCAGAATTTTTTCTTCATAATATAGAAAAATTTCTTCATCATAAACACCGCATTCCATCAAGGCATGAATATCTGCCATAAAAAGAGATCCAAGCACGGCATCTACATAAACGTACCGCTCCTTTCCAAAATCCGTCTTTAATTCCGGCCTGTCATTCAGCCAGTGGGCAAAAATCCGCCTGGTAATAAGGCCGGTATCTAAAATATCTCCCAAAAGGCTATTAAGACGCCAGCTCGACAGCGCTACCTTTCCTGTCCCATCCCTGGTAACTGCCGCCGCAACTCCCAGCCGGCTTATCTTTAAAAAGGAGTCCTTCATGGCCTGTATGCATTCCTCTGNNTGATTATTGCCATAGCCGTATCCCCCGTTCTTTTCCGTGGAGATAAAATGGACCTTTCCTCTGGCAATTGCCTGAAGCCTTGAGGCGGACTCATCGGTAGAACAGTTGTCCACGATCACAATGGAATCCAGGATTTCATAATTTACCATGGAATTAACCAGGCTTATGGTTGTTTCCGCGTCATTATAATTAAGAATGATACAGCTAATGTTCATATCTGCTCCTCTTTAAGAACCCTTTCTGGAATTGATCACCTGCATACCAAATCTGGCGCTAACGAAGTCCCTCACAGGCGGACATAAAAAGGTAGCATAATCCATCATATGATAGGCGGCCATATAAAGGCGGCTTCCCTTTTCCTTAGGCGTTCCTGCCCATGGAGTGAGGGAAAGATAATGGTCGTAAGCCCTTCGGTAATGGTTTAAATTCCCCTCTTTCCAGGGCCTTTCATCCCCCATAAAATGCAGGAGGGCAGGATGCTTCTTTGCTTCTTTAAATCTTTTTAAACCAAGCTTTCCATAAACAGGAGACAGCCTGACCAGATGGCTGTACCGGTAATAGCGGTAATTGGTAAAAAAGTTATACTTAGGAGATAAGGGCTTTATCCTCCCCTTTAAAGCTCCGTTAATGGTATCCTGATCCCCTGCAAACAGCTTGCCGCCCTTGGAACAGTAAAAATCCAGGAGCAGCTTCTGGGCGTTTTCTTCTTTCCAGCGATTCATATCAATGAGAAGGACGCCGGAATTATAATAAGGCTCCGACGGCAAAAGACCGATATCTTCTTTAATAGAAGGGTATATGGTAGGCTCCATCACCGCACCTAAAAGATAAGTCTTCAAATCCGTTTCCCAAAGCCTTTTTAAAGAGGAAAGCACCACTGTATCACAGTCCAAATACAGCACCCGGTCTGTTTCCTCCGGGAGAACTTCTCCTATGAAAAGCCGGGCCATAATGCTTAAATCAAAGCCGCCCGTATCCACATCATAGGAAAAGCGCTCCTTTAAATTTCCCAGCTCTACGACCGTCAGCTCACGTCCAAACCCGTCTGCCACGGACTTAAGCCGCTCTTTCGTCTCTCCGGAGAGGCTCATGGACAAAACATATATGTGAATGTCTCCCATATCCCTGTTATGATCCAAAAGGGAATAAAGAGATACGGCCAGATGCCTGGCATAATTATCGTTGGAAGCGTATACAACGTTCATAGATTCCTCCAGTTGACCCACGTTCCAGGGCATAAAATTCCAGCCCTGGTTCCGTAGTATTGTACTATATCCGACATAAAAAGTAAACAGCTTCGCCTGTAAGCAGGCTTACCCCAGTTCCTTTTCCGCCCGGCTCATGGCTGATTCGATGACCTTGTCCATATCATAGTATTTATATTCCCCTAACCGTCCTCCAAAGATCACTTGATCTTCCGTTTCAGCCAGTGCAGCATATTTAAGGAATAAATTCTGGTTTTTTTCATCATTAACCGGATAATAGGGCTCCATCNNACTCCAGTCCACCGAATATTCCCGGGTAATAACGGATTTTGGCTGGGTCCCGAATTCAAAATGCTTGTGCTCGATGATCCTGGTATAAGGTGTCTCCCTGTCCGTATTATTTACCACAGCTACCCCCTGGTAATTATCCATATCCACGACCTCTGTTTCAAACCGCAGGCTCCTGTATTCCAGCTTGCCGTACCGGTATCCATAGTAACCATCTATGGTCCCTGTATATATAACCTTCTCTCCCAGCCCGTCATAATACTCCTTGTTTTCCAGATAATCAACGCCTGTTTCCACGTCACAGCCTTCAAGGAGCTTTTCCATGATCACATTGTATCCTCCGATGGGGATGCCCTGGTATAAGTCATTAAAATAGTTGTTATCATAGGTAAAACGCACGGGAAGGCGCTTGATGATAAAGGCCGGAAGCTCCTTACAGTCCCTGCCCCACTGCTTTTCCGTATACCCCTTTACCAGCTTTTCATAAATATCCGTTCCCACAAGGCTGATCGCCTGCTCCTCCAGGTTCTCAGGCTCCCTGGTAACGGAAGACTTCTGCTCTTCGATCATAGCCTTTGCCTCTGCCGGGGTGGATATCCCCCACATCTTGCTGAAGGTATTCATATTAAAGGGCATGTTATACATCTCACCTTTGAAATTTGCCACAGGGCTGTTGGTATAACGGTTGAACTCCGCCAGCTCATTTACAAACTGCCAGACTTTCCGATTGCTGGTATGGAAAATATGGGCTCCGTAACTGTGTACGTGGATCCCTTCTATTTCCTCGCAGTAAATGTTGCCTCCGATGTGGTTCCTTTTCTCTACCACAAGACACTTTTTCCCTTTTTGCCCGGCCAAATACGCAAATACACCGGAATAAAGGCCGCTGCCCACCAGCACATAATCATATTTTTTCATGGTTTCATTCTCCTGTCTAGGTTATAAACTGTCTCCATTATACTAAAGTCACCGGGAAAAGTAAATTCTATTACAAAATCCCAGGTTTCATGGAAAATGCCCGGGAGCATACGGCTGTACGGAAAAAGGGAATTTGGTGATGATACCAGTTTCCCCTTCTGGTACGATCACCAAATTCCCTTCCTTCTCTTTTGTCATAGCCAATAAGGCTCATAAGACAGATTATTTATGCCTTGTGACCTTTTCCTTGATCCTTGGCCCTATGATCTGCACCACTATCACCAGAATCAGGATGATCCCCTTGATGGCATCATTGATCAGAGAATCCATCTTAAGTGCAACGATGATCTTGTCAATGATGGTATAGGACATGGCTCCAAATAGGATTCCCAGACATTTGCCCTTTCCCCCGGACATGCTGATGCCGCCTAATACGACTGCCGCAATGGCATACATTTCATAACTGTTTCCGGTTGTAGCCGGGTCAGAGGAGGCATTCATGGCCACCCATAAAAATGAGGCAAGCCCTGTCAGGATTCCCCCAAGAACAAATACGGACACCTTCATAAGACTTACATTGATCCCTGCCATCTGGGCCCCTTTTGCATTGCTTCCTACTGCATAAACCTTTTTTCCGTACTTGGTGCTGGTAGTTATGTAAACAAATAATGCGGTCATTAAAATCAGGATCAGCCCCACGATGGGAACAGTAAAGATTTTTCCATTCCCAAGGCCATAAAACGGCTGGTAAGAGGACAACTCCTTGATCATACGGTATACGCTGCTCCCACCTCCTGCCAGAGCCTTATCGATATGCTGGCAAATATATTGGGCAAAGGAACGGAAAATCAGCATGGTCGCCAATGTGACGATAAAAGCCGGCATTTTTACATATCCCACCAACAGGCCGTTGATCAGGCCGCAGGCAGCGCCGAATAAAAGGGCAAACAATAAAGTTACCAGAATATGATCCGTGATATTAAACACAATCACTGACAACCCGCTGTTTAAGGCAAGCATGGAACCCACCGATAAATCGATTTCCCCGGTCATGCATACCAGGCCCATTCCCAGCCCGATGATTCCCACCACTGCCGAATGGCGGAAAATATTCATGGTACCGCTCCAGGTCAGCCCGTTGCTGGTCAGGGCATATACCATAAAGATCAGTACAAATACGATGATAAAACTGAATTCCCCGCACCATCTGGAGAAAACACCAAGGGACACTCCGTTTCTCTTTTCTCCTGCCTTCATTTCTTTATCCTCCTATTTCCTGGTTCACGGCATTTGTAGAATACAGCATAACCGTAGTATCATTGATTTCATCGTGCTCCAGAATTTTGATCATTCTTCCGTTGTAAAAAATAGCGCAGAAATCAGCCACCTTCTGGATCTCCGGTATTTCCAGGGTATTGATGAGAATCGTCTTTCCCTTTTTCGCCATTTCCAGTATCAGCTTGTAGATCTCAGCCTTAGCCCCTACGTCGATACCCTGGGTGGGATTATCAAACAACAGAATATCCGCATCCGTATTCAGCCATCGGGCAATAAACACCTTCTGCTGGTTTCCGCCGCTTAAAGACAGAATGGAATCCGAGCTGCTTCTGGCTTTGATATTGAGCAGGGCCTTAAACCTTTCAAACCGTTCTTCTTCCTTCCGTTTTTGGATGTGGGGCCTGTTTGCCGACAGGGTATGTTCCGCAAGGTACATGTTTTCCAGTAAATTCATATCCGGGATGACGGAATTTTCCTTCCGGTTAGAAGCCAGCATGGCAATCTTGGACTCCATGGCTTTGTGGATGGAATGGGAGGGCACCCTTTTGCCCCTGACCGTCATTTCTCCTGATTNNTCTTCCGGAGTCGTATCCCCTATGGCTCCGTCACTGATGAATTCTCCATTCCGGAATACCGTATACCGGTCAGCCAGTTCAAAAATCTCCGGCATTTTGTGTGAGATAAAGATAAAGGAGGTTCCTGTCTTTTTTAAATGATTGACAATGCCGAATAAATGCTTTACTTCTTCATTATTAAGGGAAGTGGTAGGTTCATCCAGGATCAGCAGCTTTGCCTTAAAGAACAGTGCCTTAGCGATCTCCAGCATCTGCTTCTGGCTGGTCTTTAAATTCGCCACCAGTTCACAGGGATTTATGTCAACCCCCAACTCATGGAACAACCTCTCCGTTTCTTCCATCATCTTTCGTTTGTTCAGCTTTCCCAGCCTGTTTTGGTATTCTTTCCCCAAAAAAATATTTTCATAGACCTTTAAATCGTTAAACAGATTTAATTCCTGATGGACAAAGGCAATTCCCAATTCTTCCGATTGTCTGATGGTGATGGTATCGATTTCTTTTCCGTCAAATGCAATGGTTCCGCTGTCTTTGGGAAATATTCCTGTCAGCACGTTCATCAGGGTCGACTTCCCCGCCCCGTTTTCCCCAAGCAGGGCATGGGCCTCCCCCCGTTCGACCTTTAAGCGGACACCCTTTAATACCTGAACTCCGTTAAACGCCTTGCTGATCCCATTCATTTCCAATAAGCTCATATCTCAACCTCCGGTTTTATAAAAGGGGCCGTTCCTTAAGCGACGAACGGCCCCCTTTGTCCCTCAGACCACTATTTCTCTAGAAGGATGGGTACTCAGTTACATTATCTGATGTTACATTCTCGCAGGCAATCACATGATCCTGGGTCACCTGTTTTCCATCCAGATAATCAACCATGTCTTCAATGGCTGTCTGAATCATGGACGGGCTGTAAGTTACTGACATGATGCCGCCGCATTTTGATGCGATATCCTGATAAGTTTTCCCCCGAAGTACTTCATACAGCTCATCAAGGCCGCCGCAGCCGGTGATAACGGGTTTGCCGGAAAGGAAGGTTTCCTTGGTTGCCTCGTCAATTCCGCCGCCGGAAAGGGCCTCTAAGATTCCCATGGCCAGCTCGTCATCTTCTGCATAAAACCATTTGGTCTTGGCATTTTTGCTGTCTCCCATCAGGGATTCAAAAGATGTTTTTGTGTCTGAACGGCTCCAGTTCATTGCGCCGGAGTATGTAATGGACTTCAAATCATCCTTGGTCCACATCTTATCTGCTTCAATCGTTTCTCCGCCGAATTCCAGTTCCCCTGTTAAGTATTTGGTAAAGCCTTCATCACGCAGTGTGGTTACGGAAGAAGTATCGCCTTCATAAACATAGATAGCCTCTCCCGGTGTAAGTCCCAGGGAAACAAAATAAGCGGCTGCACCTGCACCGATGCCGGAATTGTCGCCTTTTACATTGGACACGGCCTTGCCGGACACGCCGTCAATGATCCTGTCAAATGCCACATAGGGGATTCCTGCGTCGATCACGCCCTGAATGGCGGACTGCACCGTATCATCAATCGGCTGGATAACCATTGCAATGTTCTTTTCTCCTTTGGAAACGATGTCCTCGATGTTCCGGATCTGCTCCGCCGCATTGGCTGAGGTGATCAGCTCCGCTGTGTAAGTGCCATTTCCGTTTACCTCTTCGATCTTCTTTTTCGCAAAGGTAGCCACGGAACCGGTCCAGCCATGATCCTCAGGAACGGTAAGGACATAAATATGAGTGCCTTCCTTCACCGCCTCTGTTTCTTTCCCAGCTTCTTCCGTTGTCGTTGTCTCCGCCTTTGCCGCCGCTGTTGTGGTGTCTGCCGGCTTTACCTGGGAACATGCAGTTCCTGCCACCGCCACCAATGCTGCCAAAATAATTGCTGCTGCTTTTTTCATATTACTGTTTCCTCCTTCTACAATTTTCTTCTCTATCAAAGCAGTTTTACTGCCTTAATTTAAATGATAAACTGGTCCATATATTTCTTGGACAGCTTCAGACTGTCAAGGATCTTCTCCCTGGTGCCTTCAAACGCCCTGTCTTCCACTTCAATGCAGGTAAACCCATCATAACCGATATCCGTTAATGCGCTGACATATTTTCCCCAGTTCACATCCCCAAGGCCGGGAAGCTTTGGCGACATATAAGCCAGGGGATATGCCATGATCCCCACCTTTTTCAACTCATCCTCATATAGTTTAATGTCCTTATAATGGACGTGAAAGATCTTATCCCGGAACTGGTAAAGAGGCTTAATGTAATCCATCATCTGCCATACAAAATGGGAGGGGTCATAATTGATCCCAAGGTTTTCATTGGGCAGGATTTCAAAAATCTTTTCCCAGATCGCCGGCGTTGACATCAGATTCTGCCCGCCCGGCCACTGTTCCCTATCAAAGAGCATAGGGCAGTTCTCAATGGCGATCCGTACCTTTTTTTCTTCTGCATGTGCAAGGATCGGCGGCCATATTTCTTTCACCAGTTCTAAGTTCTCTTCCACGGTCTTTGTCTGGTCCCTGCCGATAAACGTGGTTACCAGATGAACGCCCAGTACGGCACTGGCGTCGATGACCTTCATAAGATGGGAAATATTTGCCTGCCTTTTTTCCTCATCCTCTTCCATTACGTTGGGATAAAAAGCAAGGGCTGAAATATCCACATTCCGTTCTTTGCAGTAGTTCCGTATGTATTCCGTCTTTTCTTCTGTTAAATCGGCCACGTCAATGTGACTGACTCCCGCATATCTGCGTTCTGCCTTTCCCTGGGGCCAACAAGCCACCTCCACACACTGGAAACCCATGGCTGCCGCCGTATCAATCATTTCTTCAAAGGTCCATTCAGCCAGAATCGCGCTGACAAATCCCAGTTTCATGTCCTTTCCCCCTTTTCCCTGATGACGATCCTTCGTTTCTCCCTGCTGGACTCCTGGCAGGCAAATACGGCTTCCATGGCGCTTAACACATCAGCCCCGCTGACCGGCACTTCCGTTCCCGCCTCCAGAGCATCCACAAATGCGTCAATGATCCCGGATTTTGTCTGATTGTCATTGGTCTGTATCTTATCGATGTCATATAAGATCTGCTCCCCATTTTTTAAAACCACGGAAATGGAATGATCCGGATCATCATAAATCTTCATGATTCCTTTGGTTCCATACAGAACCGTGGAATTATCTTCCCTGCCGTAATAGGTCCAGCTTGCTGTCATAGTTCCTATGGCACCGTCTTCCATCTCATAGATGCAGATGGCGTTGTCATCTACACTGATCAGCTCTCCTGACTCATTTCTTTTATCAAGGGTCAGCATCTGAGCGGTCACAGCCACCACTTTCTGGCCAAGAAGGAACTGGATCAAGTCCGTCTTATGAATTCCTAAGTCAGCCATGGCTCCCATGGCAGCTTTCCCTTTATCAAAAAACCAGCTGTTTGGTCCCTTATCGATGCTCCAGGTTTCCGGTCCCCCATGCCCGAATGTGGTTTTAAAGGTGAGGACTGTTCCGATCACGTCTTCCAAAAGAAGCTCCTTAGCCCTTACATGTGCCCTGGCAAATCTCTGGTTCTGTCCGATCATCAGCTGCCGGTTGTTTTCCGCCGCCGCATGCACCATTGTTTTACATTCCTCAAGGCTTACCGCCATGGGCTTTTCACACAGCACATGTTTTCCCGACCGCAGGGCCTTGATGGCAATTTCCGCGTGCGTATGATTGGCCGTACAAAT
>DJBG01000002.1 GCA_002429965.1 Hungatella sp. UBA5982 | reverse complement strand
CTGCCCCATGTACTGCGATGGTATTTGTGTGGAGCAGCTTAACGAAAGGAAATCCGGCTTATACCGTCGTACAGGTAGCGACGAACGACCTTATTATTTTAGTAGCATTTGTTCCTATTGTAAAATTTCTGCTTGGCATTTCCAATGTTGCTGTACCATGGGATACTCTGATTTTATCGGTGGTGCTGTTTGTGGTAATTCCACTGGTAGGTGGAATGCTGACCCGAACATTGGTAATCAAAAAGAAAGGTCAAGAATATTTCGACAATACTTTTGTTAATAAATTTGATGGTGTTACAACTATAGGTCTATTATTAACGCTGGTACTGGTTTTTGCGTTCCAAGGCGAAACCATAATCCGCAATCCTCTCCACATTGTTTTAATTGCTGTTCCTTTAATTATTCAGACGTTCATTATTTTTTTTATCGCTTACTTTGCCGCCCGACTGCTGAAGCTGCCATACTCCATTTCCGCACCAGCTGGAATGATCGGTGCGTCCAACTTTTTTGAACTGTCTGTTGCCGTAGCAATCGCCCTGTTTGGTACCAGTTCCGCCGCTGCCCTTGCCACTACCGTTGGGGTCTTGACCGAAGTGCCCGTCATGTTAATATTAGTAAAAATCGCAAACAGTACACAAAAATGGTTTCCAAAGGAGGAAACAAACCATGTTAAAGAAAATAAGAATTAATTTTCTGTAACTGGACTTGAGTACCTGTGATCGTTGCATGGCTACGGAAAGCACTTTAAATGAGGCTCTTGCAGAGCTTTCCCGCGTGCTGAACGCGCTGGACTATCAAGTTATAGTCAACAATGTCAACATCACTACAAAGGAACTTGCAGGGTAATATCACTTATTAAACTCCCCGACCATACGGGTGAATGGTTTTGATATCTGTGGCAGCGTCACCGAAAACAATTGTTGCAGCTGCGGCGAAATTTGCGGTGACAATGTGGATTCCAGAACATTTACGTATGAGGGCGAAACCTACGATCAGCCGTCAAAAGAAATGGTTATAGATGGTATCTTGGGCGCAATTTATGGGGGGGCCCGCATGATAGCCTCCCCTACGCGCTGCCTGCTAATCTGGAACGTTTCTTCACGGGAAGCGATTCTAAAATAAATTCAATGAAAGAAGGTAACTTTATGAAAACAATGCAAATTTTAAACCTGCTATGTGCTGCTCAACTGGACTTTGCGGAGTAGGGGTTGACCCTGAATTACTTCGTATATCTACTGTACTTGATACCTTGAAAAAGCACGGCGTAACCGTTGATCGTTTTAATCTCAACAGCGCACCAATGGAGTTTGTGAATAATAAGGCCGTGAATGACTTCCTCAACGACAAAGGACCAGACGGCTTGCCCATAACCATAATCGACGGAAAAATCGTTTTAATCGGCAAATACCCTACCAATGCGGAGTTTACAGAGTGGTTTGGCCTGCCCGCCGATCTGCTGGGGAAACCAGTGGAAAAGGCACAGGGAAATGATGACTGCTGCTGCAAAGGGGGTTGCTGCTAAAGTGAATTTATTCGATCCACGTACTATCAAACTTACAAAATACCTTTTCTATACCGGCAAGGGCGGCGTGGGAAAAACCAGCGTTGCCTGCGCCACCGCTGTATCACTTGCAGACAGCGGAAAGCGCGTGCTGCTAATCAGTACCGACCCTGCCTCTAATTTACAAGACGTATTTTCGATGGAGCTAACAAACAAGGGGACTCCGATTCCCGACGTGCCTAACTTGGTTGTGGCGAATCTCGACCCAATACAAGCCGCAGCTGAATATCGGGAAAGCGTCATTGCCCCCTATCGCGGTAAACTTCCTGGCACTGTTCTCGCTAACATGGAGGAACAGCTTTCCGGTTCCTGCACCGTGGAGATTGCAGCGTTCAATGAATTTTCCAGTTTTATTACAGATGCCAAGGTACAACAGGAATANNACCCACGGGCCACACTCTGCGTATGCTCCAGCTACCGTCCGCATGGAGTGATTTTATCAGTGAAAGCACTCACGGTGCGTCCTGTTTGGGCCAGCTTTCCGGCTTGGAAAGCAAAAAGGCGATTTACAAGCAGGCTGTGGAAACTCTGGCAGACGGAAACCTGACCACATTAATCCTTGTGACACGCCCCGAAACAGCACCGTTCAAAGAAGCAGCGCGTGCTTCCGGTGAACTTTCTTCACTAGGCGTTAACAATCAAATGCTGGTTATCAATGGTGTACTGACAGAATATAACGATTCGCTTTCTTCCAACCTGTATGAGAAACAGCGGACCGCATTTAACGCAATGCCGAAAAGTTTGCAAACACTTCGGCTCCATATGGTACCCTTACGTGCCTATAACGTTACGGGACTGGAAAATGTGCGTGCCTTGCTGCATACTGATCATGTAACTGCACACACCGAAACGCTGAACGCCATTCATGTTCCTACTTTGAATAATGTGATCGACGAACTGGCGGCAAGCGGTAAGCGTGTTATATTCACGATGGGCAAAGGCGGCGTAGGAAAAACTACTGTTGCCGCAGCTGTCGCGTTGGGCCTTGCAAAGCGGGGAGAAAAAGTCCATCTTACAACCACCGACCCCGCCGCACATCTGAGATTTGTACTGGACGAAAGCTGTGGCGTTTCTATGAGCCATATCGACGAGGCGGAAGAACTGAAAAAATACCAATCCGAAGTGCTTGACAAGGCCCGCGCGTCTGGTATGAACGATGGGGATATTGCCTATGTTGAAGAAGATTTGCGTTCCCCCTGTACACAGGAAATAGCAGTGTTTCGTGCCTTTGCAGAAATAGTAGATAAGGCCGACGATCAGGTAGTGGTAATTGATACCGCACCTACCGGTCATACCCTGCTTTTGCTGGAGTCCACACAAAGTTACAATCATGAAATCCAGCGAACAAAAGGTGAAATCCCTGAATCAGTGAAAAAGCTCCTGCCACGGCTGAAATCTGATGAAACCGAGGTTCTTATTGTGACCCTCCCCGAAGCAACACCTGTTTATGAGGCATTGCGATTGGAGGACGATTTGAAGCGCGCAGGTATATCCACTCAATGGTGGATTATCAACCAATCCTTGTACGGCACGGACACTACCAATCCCATGTTGGCAGCAAAGGCGGCAAATGAGGTTGAATGGCTTAACCGTGTTGATAAACATGCTGGTGGTAAATTTGCGTTAATTACATGGAGTGCCGAAGAAATCAAAGGCGACCGTTTGTTAACGCTTTGATAGGACGGATGATATGGTAAAGGCAGCGTTTAGAAATCCCACCCGTGGACATTGTAGTGACAATGAGCTGAAACGTCCAATGCACAATCCTGCCCTGTATGCGTCGTTAGGATTGGGGATTGAGTGACCCAACTGGCAAGAGCGACCAAGAATTTATAGAATTAATCCACGTTATAGAAACAATAATTAGAGTTTTAACAAAAGAATAAGCCGATAAAAAATGCTGCCGTTGGTGATACGAAACGGCGGCATTTTCCTGTTTTAGCAATATATATAGCTCTTATTCGGATAGATCAAGGAAGGCTTTGTTCCTATGGAACTTCTGACGAATCCTAAGATGAAATCCAACAATAATAAGAATCTGCAGACCCCAATCAAGAGGAAACACCGGATAAGGCCTGCCACATGATTTGTCGTTTTCCTGACTGCAAAAGACAAGCATATCTCTACGCAAGGTGTTGGGATGATGGCTAACCTGTTCCTGCGGTGGTGTCATTTGCAAGAATAACAAAATATGTTTATTGTTCATTCCTTTCTCCGCTTCTTAATTTAGTTAATTATAAATTGAATCATGGCTTACGGGAAGAGTTTCGTTGTTTACCTCTATGCTTTTTCTGCATTTTCTTCAACTAGATATCCATAGCCCTTTAAACGTTACAGGCAAGTCTTTCCTTCCAAGTGGTGCTTTATCATGCTTATATGAAAACTATACTCTGTTCATCCAATAACAAAATCTTATGTCCGCTTAATATTCTCCATTTCCCCAGTCCCGCATCCAATAATCGATTTCCTTTCCTGTTTCATACTTAATAAAAACAAGTGTGTCATAATGATACATTTTAGTATATATATCTATCAATATCTAATAATATATGTGAAATAAATGTATAAATTAACTAATAAAAGCGCTGAAAATGCTGTATTTTAGTTAAAATATACAAAAATAAATTGCAATGTAAATGGCCAGATGATATACTGTAACCATGAAAGCTAAGCAAAATCAGACTAATAAAAACGAAATATCAACTGTTTGCTGGCGGCACAGTAGATAGGAGGAACATGCAGAAAGTAACAGAGAAGCATTTGATTCACATTTTAGAAACTGAGCTGGTAAAAGCACTGGGATGTACCGAGCCCATAGCAATTGCATTTGCAAGTGCCACAGCGAAAAGATACCTGGGGGCTGTCCCTGAAACAATTATCATATCCTGCAGCGGAAACATTATAAAGAATGCAAAAGCAGTTGTGGTTCCCATGACCGGCGGCATGAGGGGAATTGAGGCGGCTTCCGCTGTTGGGGCAGTGGGAGGAGATCCGGACAGAGGACTGGAGGTTTTGACCACAGTAGCAGAACAGGACTTACAGATCGCAAAGATCATGCTTCAGGAGAAGATATGCCAGGTGGAACTTCTGGATACCCGGGAAAAACTACATATTGTTGTAACAATGAGGCAGGGAAAGGATGAGGTCAAGTTGGAGCTGCTGCGGACCCATCTTGGTATAGTCAAAATCGAGAAAAACGGGCAGATCCTTTTTGAAAGGGAGCTGGCAGCCGAGGAGGAATCGGCAGATTATAGCTATTTGGATATGGATTCCATATTTGAATTTACAGAACAGGTCAACATTAAAAAAATAAGGGGGTTGATAGAGGAACAAATCCAGTGCAATACCAATATTGCACGTGACGGGCTTTCCAATTGTTACGGAGCCCAGATCGGAAAGACACTTCTTGAAGTGTATGGGGATGATGTGAAAATCAGAGCAAAGGCAGTGGCGGCTGCAGGGTCTGATGCCCGAATGAACGGATGCGAATTACCGGTAGTCATTAACTCCGGCAGCGGCAACCAGGGAATGACCGTTTCTCTTCCGGTCATTGAATATGCTAAAACCCTCAGAAGCAGTGAAGAAGAGTTATACCGGGCGCTGGTGCTCAGCAACTTAATCGCTATTTATCAGAAATACCGTATGGGCAGATTGTCAGCCTATTGCGGAGCGGTCAGTGCGGCGGCCGGTGCCGGGGCAGGGATCACCTATTTGATGGGAGGAACAAGGGAACAGATCGAACATACAATTATCAACACACTGGCAAATACTTCAGGGATTGTATGCGACGGAGCAAGTGCTTCCTGTGCGGCCAAGATCGCTTCCAGTGTGGATGCGGCAATTATGGCCAGTTATTTATCCATGAACGGACATGTGTTTCTTCCGGGAGAAGGGATTGTAAAAGAGAACGTTCAAAAGACAGTGGATGGGGTCATTACACTGGCAAAGGATGGGATGAAAGAAACGGATGAGGTAATCCTTAACATTATGGTTCAGGGTTCATAAAAACAGCGCAGATAAAAGAAAGGAAGGTAGTTTCAGTTATGAAAAAGGGGTTTATTAAGTATTCATTGGCTATGATGATGTTGGCAGGTGTGCTGGCAGGCTGCTCCCAGGTAAATGGNNACAAAGTACGGGAGATACCAAAAATACTTCCGGAGCACAAGCTGGGGGGACGAACACACAGGGGGGTGAAGGGGCTATAAAGATTGCAGTAGCAGCTCCTATGACGGGAGATAATTCCGAGTACGGCATCGGTTTTACCAATGCGGCAAAACTGATGGCTGACCAGTGGAATGCACAGGGAGGAGTTTTAGGAAAACAGATTGAAATTGTGCCCTATGACGATAAGAATACTTCCGAAGAGGCAACAACCATTGCGCAGAAAATTGTTTCAGACGGAGATATCAGCGGTGTGATCGGTCATTTCTCTTCCGGAGTCTGTTTGACGGCGGCTCCCATTTACCAGGAAAATAAAATCATTGAGATATCTCCGTCTGCTTCTCATCCGGATTATTCTAAAATAGGAAACTATATTTTTAGAAATAATACGATCATATCCAAGGAAGGTGCGGCCTCCGTTGATATTGCAGTCCATGATCTTGGAAAGAAAAATATCGGAATCATTTCTATTATGACAGACTGGGGAACCAATACCTCAGGCATCATCAAGGATCTGATTACAGACTTAAATGATCCAAATATAAAAGTAGTTGCACATGAAGAAGTAATGGAAGGTTCCGATGATTATACACCGGCAATCACCAAATTGAATGAGGCTGGAGCCGACGTAGTGATCTGCTGCGGCATGTATAACCTGGTGGCCCCGGTTGCAAAGCAATATAAAAATATTAATCCTGATATTGCGATTGTAGGCTTCTCCAATGCTTACAGCCAGCAGCTGATCCAGTTAGGAGGGGAAGCGGTAGAAGGAGTCTGTTTCCCGGTTATTTTCTTCTCGGAATCAAACGATCCGGATGTAAAGGCATATGTTGATAAATTCACACAAACTTATGGAAGCGCACCATCTGCTCTTACTTCCCAGGCCTATGACTCCGTGGGAGTCCTTTTGACAGCTATGAAAGAGGCAGGCACCACGGATTCTGAAACGGTAAGGGAGAAGCTTAACGAAATCAATTACAAGGGTGTAACTGGTGATATTAAGTTCGACGAACAGGGAGATGTTGATAAGCAGTTTAACAAGGTTACGATTAAGGATGGAAAATTTGTTAAGATGAACTAGTTTACGCGGCGGGAATGGTGATTGGCTGTTCCCGCAGAAAGGTGAATATATGATTGCACAACAGATATTTAATGGACTTGCATTGGGAATGGGATATGCTCTCATTGCAGTCGGATATTCATTGGTGTTCGGTATTCTCAGGCTGGTCAATTTTTCCCACGGTTCCATCTATGCATTCGGTGCTCAGATGGCAATGGTTTTCATTGGCCTCCGGTTCGGAATCATTCCGGGGCTCATTGCCAGCATGCTGCTGACGGGAGTTCTGGGTGTGGCAATTGACAAGCTTGCTCTGGAGCCTTTAAGAAAGAAGAAATCCATTCCCATCGCCTCGCTGATTACCACCATTGGAATCTCCAACATTGTAACCAATCTTCTTATTGCGTTTTTCGGAAGTGAAAAAAGAGCCTTTCCGGCCCTGTTCGATTCCGGAACTGTTCAGATTGGAAAAATTGTTATTTCCTCCACACAGATCGGAATGTTTGCAGTTTCCCTGGTCCTGATGCTGGTTCTGGTGGGCATTGTATTCTATACAAAAATCGGGCTGGCAATGAGGGCTGCAGAACAGAATCCCAAGGCTGCCAATCTAATGGGAATCAATGTGAATTTTGTTATTTCATTTACTTTCTTCTTAAGCGGCATATCCGCGGCCATCGCAGGCTCTCTGGTTGGAAGCTATTACCAGATTGTCTATCCGAATATGGGATTTATGGCCGGATTAAAGGCATTTGCGGCAGCAGTGCTTGGAGGGATCGGAAGTCTTCCAGGGGCGATTATCGGAGGTCTGATCGTGGGGGTGTCGGAATCAATGGCTGCCACCATTCTCGGATCCACCTATCGGGATTCCATGGCATTTATCATATTGATTATTGTTCTGATCGTAAGACCCAATGGTTTGTTCGGAAAGAAAGGGATCACGAAGGTATAAAATATGACAAATACTAAAATTGAAAAACACAGCTTATTATTTCGGTTTGAAAGCTTTGTGAGTAAATACCAGAAAGTACTCCTGATCCTGCTTGCGGCATTTTTGTGCCTGCTTCCAATGGGAGTGAACAATCAGTATTTCCTGACCGTGATGGTAAAAATGGCCGTTTATGCCATGTTTGGTCTTGGACTTAATATTTTAACCGGTTACACCGGGCTGGTCTCTCTAGGGCATGCCGGATTTGTTGCCATCGGGGCGTATGCAGCTTCTTTATGCGCAGTAAAGCTGGGGTGGAGTTTTTTCCCTTCCATGCTGTTTGGCATGGTGGCAGCGGGGCNNTCCATTGTTACTTTGGGGTTCGGTGAAATCATTAAAATGATTGCCATGAACTGGGCGGCCGTCACCAATGGGACTCTGGGAGTGAAAAACATTCCAAAGCCTGCCTTGTTTGGTATGAAGCTAACCATTGCAAACCATGGGTTGTATTACCTGGTTATGATTATTATGGTTATCTGCACAGTTTTCTGCCTTGTACTTGTTAAATCCAAAACAGGCAGGGCACTTCAGGCAATCAAGGGAGATGAGCTGGCCAGCATTATGATGGGGATCAACACCACTTACTATAAAATTCTGGCTTTTGTATTATCAGCATGTATCTGTGCTGCTGCCGGAGCGCTGTATGCAACGCTCATCGGATACGTGGATCCCAATACCTTTAATTTTGACGTGTCGACCCTGATCCTTTCCATAGTAATTCTGGGGGGTATGGGTACCATCAGAGGAATGTTCCTTGGGGCCGCCATTCTCATCGCCCTTCCTGAGGTGTCCAGATTCCTCATGGTCTACCGNNCGGCCTCAGGGGATCCTTGGATGGAAATCCCAGCTTCCATATAAATTATCAAAGCAGGTGATGGAAAGGCTTAAGACAGCGGTTACAGAGGAGGCGGGAGAGAATGGCTGACAATGGATGTTTATCCGTAAAAGGAATCACGAAACGATTTGGCGGCATTGTTGCGGTGGAACAGGTGAACTTTGAAGTAAATAAAGGGGAAGTGGTTTCCATCATTGGGCCGAATGGTGCCGGAAAAACAACGGTATTCAATATGCTGACGGGTGTGTACCAGGTGGATGAAGGCACCATTGTATTTAACGGCGAGGAAATCCAGAATAAAAAGCCGAAACACATCGTAATGGCAGGAATGTCCCGGACGTTCCAGAATATCCGGTTGTTTCAGGACATGCGTGTGATAGAAAATGTGTTGATTGGGGCCCATATAAAAACCTCATACAGCTTTTTTGACTCCACGTTCCGTACGGCCAGATACCGGAAAGAGGAAGACGAAAAGGTATTTGAGGCAATTGAACTTCTGAGGTCAATCGGCTTGGAAGAAAGAAAGGATGACTATGCATCCAACTTACCCTATGGAGATCAGAGAAAGCTGGAAATCGCAAGAGCCATTGCTACCGGCGCCAGACTGCTTTTGTTAGANNTATCCGTTCACTGAAACAGAAGGGATATACCGTATTGCTGATTGAACATGATATGAGCGTGGTTATGAATATTTCCGACAGGATATACGTGATCGACCATGGAAAACCCATCGCACAGGGACTTCCGATGGAGATTGCCAACAATGAACGGGTAATTGAGGCTTATTTGGGAGGTGTGCATAAGGATGCTGAAGATAACTGATCTTAATACTTATTACGGTCCCATACATGCGCTCAAGGGTGTTGATATGGAGATAGACAAAGGGGAAGTCGTATCTCTGATCGGAAGCAATGGAGCCGGGAAATCCACCCTGTTAAATACGATTGTAGGGATCACGAAATCTTCCCGGGGCCGGGTTGAATTTATGGGAAAGGAAATTACCAACAGTCCGCCCTATTTAATGACAAAGCTGGGAATCAGCATTTCCCCGGAAGGCAGGGAGGTATTTCCTGCGCTTACGGTAGAAGAGAATCTCCGTCTTGGTGCTTACACCGTGAAGGATAAAAGTAAAATTGCCGACAGCTATGACCGGGTCTATGAGATATTCCCCAGGTTAAAGGAGAGGATCAAACAGACTGCAGGAACTCTTTCCGGAGGAGAACAGCAGATGCTTGCCATTGGGAGGGCATTGATGTGCAATCCGGAGCTGCTTTTGTTAGACGAACCTTCCCTGGGCCTTGCTCCCAACTTTGTTCTGCTTATTTTTGACTTAATAAAAGAAATAAACAAGCAGGGAGTGACCATTCTTCTCATCGAACAGAACGCCAACATGGCTTTAAGTGCTTCACACAAAGCATATGTGCTGGAGAATGGAAAGGTCACCATGTCAGGGAATGCCAAAGAGATCGCGGCTGATCCGAGAATTAAAAAAGCATATTTAGGCTTGGGTTAAAGGAGACAACATGAAAAAAATAATAAACAAACCAATGGATGTAGTATCAGAGGCACTGCGGGGAATGGAGCTTGCCCATCCGGAACTTCGGTATACCCCGGGCTTCGAGGTAATTTCCCGTAAGGAAAAGGCAGATAAAGTGGCAGTAATATCAGGAGGCGGGGCCGGACATGAACCGGCCCATGCAGGATATGTGGGAAAAGGCATGCTGGATGCAGCCGTATCCGGAAATGTATTCTCTTCCCCCAGTCCGGACAGGATCGGCGAGGCCATTAATCAGATGAATTCCGGAAAAGGGGTCCTTCTGATCATAAAAAATTATTCCGGAGATATTATGAACTTCGGCCTTGCCTCTGACCTTGCTGAAGCAGAGGATATAGAAGTGGAAAGCGTAGTTGTTAAGGATGACGTTGCTGTTCCTGACAGTACATATTCCACGGGAAGAAGAGGGATCGCAGGCACTGTATTCGTACATAAAATCGCAGGAGCAAAGGCGGAACTTGGAGGAAGCTTACAGGAAGTAAAGGCGGCTGCCGAGAAGGCCATTTCCAACATAAGAAGCATGGGCATGGCTATGAGCCCGTGCACTCTTCCAGCAGTGGGAAAACCGGGATTTGTGCTTGGTGATGAGGAAATCGAGATCGGAATGGGCATCCATGGAGAGCCGGGGGTAGAAAGAACCAGGGTAAAAACAGCGAAAGAGACAGCGGAAATCCTTCTTGGAAAAATTCTTGAAGATTATGATTATACCGGAAGCGAAGTCGCGGTGCTGGTAAACGGTCTGGGCGGAACCCCTCTTATGGAGCTTTATATACTGAATATGGAGATCCAGAAGCTGTTGGAAGAAAAGAAAATCAGGGCTTATAAGACACTTGTGGGAAATTATATGACGGCTCTTGATATGACCGGATGCTCCCTGACACTCATGAAACTGGATGACGAGTTAAAGGAGCTTCTGGATGCTCCTTGTAATACTCCGGCATTGGATATCAGATAAGGCGGTGGAATATGGGATTTGTATTAACGGGTAAGGATTACGCAGAGTACATAAAAAAAGCATATGAGCTGATCCATGAAAATGGAGAATATGTGACTGAACTGGACTTAGCAACCGGCGACGGCGACCACTGGTCAAACATTAACATGGGATTTGAAAAGCTGGTTGAGAAAGCGGATGAGCTGGGGGAAATGCCCATCAGTGATGAATTAAAAGAAATCGGCAAAATCATGATGGCTGTGATCGGTGGGTCCTCCGGAGTACTTTACGGCTCCGCTTATCTTGCAGCAGCCAAGGCGGTAAAAGGAAGGGAAGCCCTGGACAGCCAGGGAGTATGCGACATGCTGGAGGCCATGCTGGAAGCGATCATGTCCAGGGGGCAGGCAAAGGAAGGGTTTAAAACCATGATAGACAGCCTTGCCCCGGCGGTAAATGCATATAAGAAAGCAGTTTCTGACGGGAAAAGTGAACCGGAAATCTGCGAAATAGTGAAACGGGCAGCGATTGACGGAGCTGACAGTACGAAGAATATGGAGGCGGTGAGAGGCAGGGCCACCTATCAGGCCAACAAGGGACTGGGACATCTGGATCCGGGAGCCGTTACCATGTCTTATCAGATCGGCACGTTAATGAATTGCATAAAAGAAAAAATCAATATTTAAGGAGGTACAGTTATGTACAGCAACACACCAGAAGACAGAGGTCAGCATATCAAGGATTTGCGGGATGGGATAGAACACAGAGCCACATGGTTCTATTACATGTTTATGGAGGCAAAAAAGAGAGGTCTTGACAGCGAATTTGCCCATGAAGCCATTACAAAATGCGGATGCTTCCATGGAGAGAACAAATACACTCAGACCAGTGATTTAAAGGCTTTTGAAAAGGAATTTGTCAGTGATAATGTAAGAAATATCTTTCAGATGGATACGGAATGCACCGATGAACGGCTGGATATTACATTCCATTACTGTCCGTTGGTGGCCGCATGGAGAAAGCTTACCGATGATGAGGAGCTGATCGCTGAAATGTGTGAGATCGCCATGGACGGAGACAGAGGGATCTGTTCCCAGTTTAAGGACTTTAACTTCCACCTTGGAAAAACCATTGCAAAAGGAGATTCCATTTGCGAAGTGACCTTTCATAAGAACCAGGAATAAAGAAACGGTTTTAATTTCCAAACCAAAGGGGTTGTTGTAAATTTACAGCATCCCTGTTTGGCGTTTAAAAAACAGATATTGCGGGGGGCGCGAGATGGAAAAAAGCCTGTTGGGATTAATCGGGAGCTATACCAATCATTTTGCAAAAATCATTTCGGATACATTGGACACGGACATTCTTATTATAGATACAAATATGAAGATTGTCGGGAGTGCCTTTAAATATTTAAACCTTTATACAGATATAAAAATCGGTACCATCATTTCCACCATTCTTCTGGAAAACAGGAATGTGATCGTGGAAGACAAGACTCGCCTGCCTGGCTGCCGCCGGTGCGATCAGTTCAGGGAGTGTAAGATGAGCAGTTTAGTAGGAGTGCCCATAAGAGTGGAAAACCAGGTTGTGGGTGCGCTTGCTTTGATTTTAACCAGGCACAGGGCGAAATTCCTGTTTGAAAGCCTGGATTCTACAGTTTCGTTTCTGGAAAATTTTGCCGAACTTTTGTCCGGAAAAATTGAAAATGAAACAAAAACTATTGGACTTCAAAACCGCCTGAAAGAAATAGAAGCCATTATGGACAAGATGTTTGAGGCGGTCATTTATACGGACTATTACGGAAATATCATTCATGTGAACCAGCGTTTTTGCGATATCCTTCATTTTGACAGAGGATTGACCGGAAGAAACATGAAAGAGCTGTTTCCGTTTCAATTAATAGAGGATTATTTTCAGTCTTATGAAGATATCAGCAATGAAAGGCTGACTTATGAAATGAATGAGTATCTGTTTCATGGGGTGGTGTCCAGTAAGAAAATATATTTAAGCGATACGGAATTCAGCACCCTGTTCTATTTCAGACCTCAAAGCGATTTTGTTAAGAGGATCAACATCTCTGAACAGGGGTCTCTTGTGACTTTGGAGTGGTTAAAAAGATATTTTTCAAAGCAGGAACTGGACATGGTGCGGACTTTGGCCAAGACAGACCACCATGTTTTAATACAGAGCTCGGATAACGAGCTGAATCTCCTCCTTGCCAAGGCGGTATTTAATACTTCGGAAAGAAACTTACACGATCTGTATGTGGTTTATGCGGATAATCTGTACAGGGATTTGTTTGAAATTTATATGATGGATGAATATGGGCTCTTAAAAAATGCCAATGACTGCACAATCGTAATCCTGCAGCCGGAGAACATGCCTATTTACATACAGAATTATCTGGCTGATTTTATGAAAACAGGTAAGTTCAAATCACATAATAAGCTGATCCGTTCCAATGTAAGGTTTTTGTTCTGCACTGATAAGGAGCTGGAACCACTGGTGGATCAGAAGCTGTTTTCCCGGGACTTATACCGCCTCATGGTTTTGCATAAAGTAAGTTTTGAAGAAATGGAAAAGGATATGGTAAAGTTCCGGTACTATGTGACCTCAGGGCTGATTTATTATAAGAATCTCTATCAAAATAGAACGGTTGAACTGTCAGGAGAGGTTATAATATATTTCAGAAACCATTATGCGGAAATAGGAAAGCACAGCATGGAGCTGATTCTTGAACGGATCGCAGCGGAATGTTCCGGGAGGGTAACAATAGAAGAACTGAAAGAAAAGAATCTGATCCGGTTGAAAGAAGAGGTATTTTGCGGGCTTGGAGAGACTGCCAGGGACCGGATTAAAGCAATGCTGGAGAGGGGGTATTCCAAAACGGATATTGCAGATGTGCTTGGCATTTCCCGTTCGACCCTGTACCGGAAGATAAAAGAGTATGGCGTGGAGTGAACCTTGATTCGAAACGGATTTTCAAGTTCTCTATACAGCAAAAAATATCAAGTTATGGTTTTGAAGCGGATTTATAATATCTATGAAAGGAAGGGCGCTAAACATGGAAAAAACAAACGTATATTTGAAGAATTTCATTGGTACAAACTATGAAGTTGGGAAACAAATAGGAAAATGGGTTTTGTCTACTCCCAGCTTACTAAAACAGGTTCTTTTGCCGCCTAATGCTTACCCCCATGATAAGTTTGAAAAAATTGTTGATTTATTGGATCATTATTGTGAAGGTATTAACGAGGAAATAAGAGGCTTTTCAGATACGGTTGGGGTATCATCAGAGCAGACACTTTTTTATGCCATGACCTATTTGGAACGCGGATGCAGTCTGATGTCCGTATTACCTGGTAAATCAAAGAACGGTCATACATTAATGGCAAGAAACTATGATTTTAATAATGAGATGGAAGAAATGTGCTTCGCATTTACAAGTATAAAAGACAAGTACTCCTATATTGGTTCCACACTGAATTTGTTTGGCAGATGTGACGGTATGAATGAGCATGGTNNAAAGCCAGCAATGGTTTGCCCGTAGGTAATTTTGAGGGCGGTCAGAAGGCCGGGGCAACAGGCTTTAGCTTCTGGGCCGTGGTCCGGAGCATCCTAGAAAACTGTAAAAACGTTCAAGAAGCAATTGAGTGGACGATGAGTGCACCCATCGGTTATAATATAAATTTAATGTTGGCTGACAGCAGTAATAAAATAGGTTTGCTTCAATGCATTGACGGACATAAAGCTTATAAATTATTAGATGCATACAGCCAGGAAGCATTTCTAAGCGTCACAAATCATGCGCTATTGGATGACATTAAACCTTATGAAAAAATGATAATTGAAAATTCTGTAGTACGTAACCAGAGAATTATGGAGATGTTTACAGAAAAGAAGCAGCTTACCAAAAATGATATGAAGGTTCTCTTATCCACGTCCTATCCGGAAGGCCTTTGCTGTCATTATTACAAAGAATTTTTTGGCACATTGCGTTCTATGATATTTGATGTAAATGATAAAACCATAGAAATGACTTTTGGCTCCCCGCAAGCAAATGAATGGCGGACTTTTTCTGTGGAACCTTTGAAAATGCAGGAAATTGAAATCATACTGCCCCAGGAAAAAGCCGGGCCAGACTTTTATAAAATCAGATGATAGGCTAGAGAGGAAGAAACCGGTTTGATTGATAATTCAACCATAGGAAAAGCAATCGTATTTATAGAAAATAATTTATATGAGCCCATTGCCGCATGTGATGTGGCTAAAGTGGTTTCCTACTCTTATTATCATTTCCATCGGTATTTTCAGGCTGTTATGGGGGAAACCATAGGGAACTATATAAGAACCAGGCGTTTGACACAAGCCGCATGGGATCTGGTACACAGTGAAAAAAAGATATTAGATATTGGAATTGCCCTTTATTTTGAAACAGCTGAAAGTTTTACAAGAGCTTTTAAAGACAGATATTCTATGACGCCAAGGGAGTATCGAAAAAACGGGATCGATGTCTTGATAGGAAACAGGCCCCCAGCCTGTATGTTCCATAATACAATACGCACATACTCTGATTTAAGTCCGCAGATTGTTACAGTTCCGGAAACTTATCTTATGGGGGTTCGTTACAAAACAACTATTAGCGGAAATGAAAGCATTGCCATGTGGCACCGCTTTAACCAGCAGATTCCAGATACATTAAAGGGGAGTACACGATACGGTATTTTTGAAGCAGGAGAAATCTGTTCTTTAGATATATTTAATCCTCAAAGCGAAACAACCGGGTTTGTAGGAATTGAAATTTCAAAAAATCAGCCAATCCTTAGGGGAATGGAAAGAAAAAAACTGTATGGCGGAAAATATGCAAGGTTTATTCATAAAGNNGAACGGTAAAAGACTTAATACAGACATATCATTACATCTGGGGTGTCTGGTTCCCTAAAAGTGGCTGTGTGCTGGATGACCGTGATGACTTTGAATGTTATAGCGAACGGTTTGCAGGAGAAAATATGGAAAACTCTGAGATTGATATTTATTTTCCGATTAAGTAGAAAAGCGGAAAGTTTTGTGTTTATGCGGTTGAGGGCATACGGGATAATGTTACATGAAAAAAACTTTTTTTATAATGTCTTTTCCCTGGAAGCTCATTAAAGAATAACTGAATAATCGCTGTAATTGAGAAGGGGCTGTGCCACGCATAAGATGGACCGTTGGATGTCAGCCGGCAGTGAATGCACAATATTTGCAGTTTGATTCAGCCTGCTGTATAATGAGTCCTTATAGAGGTGGTGCACATGTTTAAAATAGGCGAATTTTCCAAATTGACCCAGGTATCGATCCGAATGCTAAGATACTATGATGAAACAGGGTTGTTAAAGCCAGCGGAAATAGATAAATTTACAAGTTACAGGCTATATTCCATAGAACAAATCCCTGTTTTGAATAAAATAATATTCTTACGGGATTTAGGGTTTACTGTTTCTGAAATTACGACAGCCCTTAATCATTGGGACGATGAATTTATAGCAAACCAGCTTGACAATAAACGGCTGGAAATTGAGGACACAATGAAAGCTGAGCAGGATAGGCTGTCTAAAATTGAACTTGCAAAGAGAGATATTTTACAGGAAAAGATTACGATACACTATAATGTTTCCATTAAATCCATACCCAGTTATCAGGTGTTTTCTTTAAGACGGGTCGTCCGGGATTATTATGCCGAGGGCCAGCTGTGGAAAGAAATGTCGGCCTTTGCAGAAGAAAATAATATCCCTATTTCAACCTATACCTTCGCTGTTTATCATGATACAGATTATAAGGAAACGGGCGTTGACATAGAAATATGTGCTCCCGTAGCCAGAACAGGAAAGGATATGTACGGTTTTACCTATAGAAATACAGAGCCTGTGCCCATTATGGCATGTACTATGGTATATGGGCCTTTTGAAAACATAAAAGGTGCATATCTTGCTTTTGCAGGCTGGCTGCAAACACATAACCAATACAATATGAGGGGCCATAGCAGGCAGATTGTCCATCGCGGGCCCTGGAATGAGGATAATCCTGACAACTACCTGATCGAAATCCAGATACCATTGGAGAAAATATAAGCGTTCTGCAGATTTTTGCAGGACGCTTTTTTATTATTGACTCTCACATGATGTGAGGGTCTACACTGAATTTGCAGGTAAATTAATTTTAATATGGAGGTATGCACGATGCAGAATTTTAAGGTAAGCCCTATCGGCAAAATCAGCGTAAACAATGATGGAATGTTCATTGAACTTGAACCGAGGTATATTCCTGCGCTGCAGGCACTGGACGGATTTAGCCATATCAATGTTATCTGGTGGTTCAGTGACTTTGATCATGAGGAAGCAAGAAGTACCCTTGAGACACCCAAGCCGTATAAAAAGGCTCCGGCTGTCATGGGAATATTTGCCACAAGATCGCCTGTTCGGCCCAATCCTATTGCATTAACTGCGGTACAGGTCATTGATATCAACTGTTCAAAAGGCATCATTCAAATTGCTTATATTGACGCAAATGATGGCACGCCTGTGCTTGATATAAAGCCATATACACCAAGCTTAGACAGGGTTGAAAATCCCGGCGTGCCAGAATGGTGCGGCCATTGGCCTAAAAGCTTAGAGGAATCAGAACGATTTCATTGGGAAAACGAATTTAATTTTTAATATCTACATTACCGATAGGACGAAGTCCAAACAGCTGACAGGCTGACAATAGCGTGCTTTTAAAGCCTTCCAATGGCAGGATTGCGATTGGAGGGCTTTTGACTGCTCCAATACTTTTGCAGAATTTTCCTTAAGTATGAATAAGAGGGACAGAATTGTGGTATACATGCATTTAAGAATGTGGTAAAATGCAAATATATTAAGATAACCAAGAGATTCAAAGCCCATTGGACAGCCTTGCATATATCTTGCTATACAGAAAATATGATGGGTAGACGAGAATTACTCAGCAGAAGATAAGGAGGAGCATATGTTGGATAAGGTGATTACAATAAGCCGGGAGTTTGGAAGCGGCGGACGAGAGTTGGGCATGAAGCTGGCTGAAAGGCTGGGACTTCCCTTCTATGATAAGGAACTGATTTCTATGTCTGCGGAAGAAAGTGATTTAGCAGAGGAAGCATTTCTGCATTACGAGGAACATCTCCCCGTCCAGCAGGAATCCTTGGAACAGACTCATTATTCCCCCTTCTCTACAGTGTATGAAATCTCCATGTCAGATCAGATTTTTCTGGCCCAGTCTCGTATGATACGAAAGCTGGCAGAACAGGGACCTTGTATCATCGTCGGACGCTGTGCGGACAGAGTGCTTGAAAACAGCATAAATCTGTTTGTGTATGCCAAGATGGATAACCGGATTAACCGGATGAATACTCTAGAAACAGGAGTTAATCCGGAATTGATGGAAGAGAGGATCCGGGAGATTGATAAAAAAAGAAGGGATTATTACCAGTATTATACCGGTTGCGAATGGGGCAAGGCACAGAATTACCACCTTTGTCTGGAAAGCAGTTTGGTGGGGGTGGAAGGCTGCCTGGATGCTGCACTGGCTTATTTACAATGCTTATTTTAAAAAGATGTATTATAAAATGGAAAATTTTGGATGGAAATGTAAGAATATTGTAAATGATAGTTTCCAAAATGGATGGTATAATGTAACAAAAAAGGAGAGTTAAGAATGATGAAATGGGCAGGAAAAGGATATAAGTGTCTTATCTCAGCCATTCTGGTCATTGCTTTGGCGGCATCTTCCCTTGTTACAGGGTACGCAGAGCCGGTATCCGGTCCCGGTGCCAATATTACCTCCGGCAATTCCGGTTCGACAAGTAACGTGACCATATATGTGAGCAAGAGAACGAAGACACTTTCATTAAAGCAGAATGGAGTTTTGATTGCAGAATACCCGGTTTCCATGGGCGCGGCTTCTTCGGAAGGAAACAAAAAAGTAGAGGGCGATATGAGAACACCCAGCGGGGAGTTCTATGTATGCACCAGAAATGATAAGAGCGTGGCTTATCTTGCATTGGGCCTTTCCTATCCGGCCATCAAAGATGCGGAGAGAGGATATGCGGACGGTATTATCACGGAGGCCCAGAGAGATGAAATAATAAAAGCCAATAAGGAAGGCAAGCAGCCGCCATGGGATACGCCCCTTGGGGGAGCCATTGAGATTCATGGCTGCAGGGTTCCTGACGGAACCACTCACGGCTGCGTTGCAGTGGACAACAACGACATGGATGTATTATGGAGTTACTGTAATCTAGGCGTACCAGTTACGATAGGACCATAAAAGGAATTTCCCCAAATGTGCGGTTTTAGGCCGTTTTTGGGGATTTTTTTTATGCCTGTCCTTGTATTATAACTGCTGTTGTACTATAATAGATGAAATTATGATAAATTATGGAAATTTAAGGAGAAGAACATTCATGCATTTTCCTGAGAAAATGATCCTGATCGGCTGCGGATTGGAAGAGCCGGCGGAAAAAAGCGGAATTTTAAGGTGATGGCTATGAAAAAGAAGGCGATATGGACGGCAGTGACCGTTCTTTATGTCCTGTTCATATTTTCAAATTCCATGAAACCGTCGGATATCTCATCGGCAGACAGCGGATGGGTGCTTCGGGTGGCACAGGAATCATTTGGATCCATGGGAATCAGCGCTAAGTGGCTGACAGAACACATAATACGTAAAACCGGGCATTTTTCAGAGTATACCTTATTGGGGATTTTGCTGTACGAAAGTATCAGGTCCTATGGTTTTACGGCGGAGCGAAGATATTTTATCCGGTTAACAACTGGATTTATGGTACCATTTGTGGATGAGACCATACAGCTGATGGTAGAGGGTCGCTCCGGCCAGATATCTGATGTGTGGTTGGATTGCGGGGGAGTGGCTTTTGGAATTTTGCTGGCTGCTTTTCTGCTGAAATATGGAAGAAGGTCGAAAACAACATGATAAAAAATTATCGAATGATTCTGGAATACGACGGAAGCCGTTATGACGGCTGGCAAAAACAGGGAAATACGGAACAGACCATACAAGGGAAGATAGAATATGTTTTAGAGCGGATGGTGGGACAGGCAGTGGAGGTGCATGGTTCAGGACGAACGGATGCAGGCGTTCATGCACTGGCCCAGGTAGCTAATTTTCATGGAGATACAGGGATGAGGGAAGGGGAGATCATGGAATATTTAAACCAGTATCTTCCGGAAGACATTCGGGTAAAAACCGTGGAACGTGCGGCGGAGCGATTTCACAGCCGTCTTAATGCCCAGGAAAAGACCTATCTGTACCGGATCGAAATGGGGGAAAAGAAGCTGGTATTTGAAAGAAAATACATCTATGGCTTATTTAAGGAACTTGATATAGAGGCCATGGAACGGGCCGCAACCCATCTTATAGGTGAACATGATTTTAGAAGCTTTTGCGCAAACAGGAAAATGAAAAAATCATATGTCAGGGTTTTAAAGCGGATTGAATTTGAACAACAGGGCAGCCGGCTTCTGATACGCTATACGGGAAACGGCTTTTTGTATAATATGGTCAGGATCTTAACGGGCACGCTGATTGAGGTGGGATTAGGACAGCGTAAGGCGGAAGAGATAAAGAAGATCTTAGATGCAAAGGACCGGAATGAGGCAGGCTTTACAGCCCCGCCGGAAGGACTTTTTCTTGAGAATGTACGCTATAAAGGATCAGATACACCGCAGTAAGCTTCGGGGTATTGCCCCCTGAGGGCAGCCGCCAAAGTCAAGCGAGCTGCTTTCACGAGAATAAAGCTGAAAAGGAGCAATATGACAGAATTTTTAGTTAGGACATTTGTAAAGGACTATAAAAATACAGAGGACACGCAGGTGCGGACCCGGTACGGGCTTATGGCAAGTGTTGTGGGTGCCTGCTGCAATGTACTGTTGTTTGGCGCCAAGCTTTTTGTTGGAATGCTGGTGGGCAGTATCTCTGTTATGGCAGATGCCTTTAACAACCTTTCTGACGCTGCTTCTTCTGTTGTCGGATTTATAGGGGTAAAAATGGCCGGAAAACCGGCGGATGAAGGCCATCCCTTTGGACATGGAAGAGTGGAGTATATTGCTGCCTTTATTGTAGCCTTTTTGGTCATTCAGGTGGGCTTTTCCTTTCTGAAAACATCCATTGAGAAAATTATTCATCCCGAAGAGATGACGTTTNNCATTTTACTGTTATCTGTCTGTGTAAAGCTTTGGATGGCGCTTTTTAACAAGACACTGGGAAGACGAATCCAGTCCACGGTCATGAAAGCTACAGCTGCAGATTCCCTTGGGGATGTAATAACCACTTCTGCCACGATTCTTTCGATCCTGGTTTATGGAATATGGGGGCTTAATATTGACGGAATCATAGGAATTGCGGTTTCTGTTATTGTCATGTGGGCAGGAGTGAAAATTGCTAAGGATACCCTGACTCCTCTCATCGGTGAACCCATTGATCCGAAGCTATATGTTGAGATCACAGAATTTGTAGAAGGCTACGATGGAATTATGGGGAGTCATGATTTAATTGTACACAACTATGGTCCTTCCAGAAGCATGGCTTCCATTCACGCAGAGGTACCTAATGATGTTGATATTGAAGTGTCTCACGAAATTATTGATACCATTGAACGGGAAGCAGTAAGAAAGTTCGGGATATTTCTGGTAATTCATATGGATCCCGTAGAGACAAAAGATTCCAGGGTTATGGAATTTGGGAACATACTGAAACAGGTGCTTAAGGAAATAGATTCCAGAATTTCTTTTCATGACTTTCGTATGGTAGAGGGGAAAAACAAGATCAATCTGATCTTCGATCTGGTGGTGCCCCGGGAATATGACAGGAAAAAGAAGGATTGGTTAAAGGAAGAAGTCACGAAAAAAGTAACTGAAATAGATAGACGGTGCTGTCTGATCATAACGGCGGAAAGCGGTTTTGGGGTGGAAAAATAAGGTAATAAAAATTTTCCATATTATGCAATAAGATGACAGTATTTCGCATTAACATAGTAGAAAGGAAATCGGATCCATGTTATTTATGGGATTGATGAGCCTTGGCGGGCCTGAGGATTATGGCCGTTTGAGCGACGAAGAACTGCTTAATAAAGTTGCGGTGGGAGACCAGGAGGCCTTTCAGCAGCTATATCAGAATACGGACCGGACAATATACAGTTTTATCCTGTCCATTGTAAGGCACCCCCAGGATGCGGAGGAGATCATGCAGGAGGTATATCTTAAGATATGGACTTCTGCATCAGGCTATAAATCCCAGGGGAAGCCTTTGGCATGGATGTTTACCATAGCGCGGAATCTGTGCTATATGAAATTCCGTGAGCAAAAACATGATTCGGATGTTACACTGGAGGATTTAACAGGATCAGAAATGGGAGAAGTCTGTCCTGAAATTGAGATGGTGGCAGATAAGATGGTGCTTCTTGCCGCGCTGCAGATTCTTAAGGAAGAGGAAAGGGAGATCGTTCTCCTTCATACTTCAGGAGGTATGAAGCATAGAGAGATCGCCGCCAGCCTTAAGATTCCTTTGGCTACAGCTCTTTCCAGATATAACCGTGCAATGAAAAAACTGGAAAATTATTTGAGAGAGGAGTAGGCTTTAAGATGGCTGAATTAAATCGCAGACAACTGAATAGACAACAGATTGAAGCCTGCTTAAAATCTGCGGCCAGGGACTTGACTCCCAATGTTTTGGAACGGATTGACTTGAGTACTCCTCAGATAAAGGCAGAGAAGGAAAAACGTTCTGTTTTCTTCCTGAGACAGAGGGTCGTTGCGACTCTGGTGGCTGCATGCTTTTGCATGATCGCTCTGGCAGGGGGAACCTATACTTATCAAAATGGTAAAGTGGATTCTGTAATCGGAATCGATGTAAATCCAAGCGTGGAATTATCTGTGAATAAAAAGAATAAGGTCCTGGCGGCAAAGGCTCTCAATGAGGATGGGGAGAGCATTATGCAGGACATGGATTTAAAGGGTGTGGATTTGAACACGGCCGTTAACGCTGTGATCGGTTCCATGGTCACCCATGGTTATCTAAATGATCTGGATAATGCGATCCTGGTCACTGTGTCCAATGACAGCATCAGCAAGGCCCAGGGCCTGCGCCATGCAGTAGTAAATGACATCCGGAATACACTGGAGGAGAAACAGCTGAAGGCTGTGGTGTATGACCAGCAGGTCATGGAAGAGGATGAAGTAAAACAACTGGCAGAGGAATATAAGATTTCTTATGGAAAGGCTTATTTTTTAAGGGAGCTGATCCTGCAGAATCCGTCTCTTACCATAGATGATATGAAGGCGCTGGCGCCTCTTACCATGGAGGAGATCGCAAAAGTAATAACGGAGCGTTCCTATGCGGTGGGCGGAAAGACAGATGCAGGGGAAGAAACGACCCCGGCGGATACAACCCAGGCTGCCACAGAAACGGAGCCACAGACCATAGCGGATAGTTCTTCGGCGGAAGAATCCAATACGGCAGCATCTGCCTCGGAAACGGATGGCCAGACACCGACGCAGGCATCCCAAAGCCAGCCAAACACCTCCACAGCGGCAACTGCAGCGGAAGAGACTACCACGGAAGAGGAAGTCGTATCAACGGAAAAGATTAAAGTGGATTATGTGGATTACGACAACGGCGTTGTCATGGTTTATTTTAAAACCAAAGTGAAATGGAAAAATCCTACGGTCTCAATAAATGATGGGGATGGAAATTCCTATTCCGCCAAGGTGGGAGATACGGATTCCTACTCCTGTGAGATTCATGTGACAGGGCTTCAGGGAGGAATGGAATATACCTTCACCCTGGGCGGCATTTCTCCGAAGATCGGGAAGCAGACAACGGTTAAGGGAGTTTTTGAAACTCCTGTGATCGGAGACGGAAATGCGGATCCGGATCCGGCGGAAGAAGAGAGTGAAGAGACGAAGCAAACGGAGCAGACTGACCCTGCCAAGGAAAGCCCGTCTGAAACAACGAAGAATGTGACGGAAACAGGGAAAAATGCTTCCCAGGAAGAAACCCATACAACAAAAAATCAGGAAGAATCTGCAAAAGCACGAAGCTCTTCCTGATGGGCTTTTTTTGGAAATAAAATGGAATAAAGTGCTTGACCGGAATGAAAAGCTATAGTATAATACATTCGTTGCACTGATGGGCTATCGCCAAATGGTAAGGCAACGGACTCTGACTCCGTCATTTCAAGGTTCGAATCCTTGTAGCCCAGTGATAAGAAAAACCAGTAAATCTTGTATTTACTGGTTTTTTTGTGTTTATTTCTATGTTAATTCAATGCTTCGACCAGTGAAATCAGTGCCAAAGATTGCCCGTAGGCCATGGGGCGAATGGTAATATTTTTATAATGATCTGCATGATAGCCCATTCCGGTTCCTGCGGAAACATTTAACACGGTTCCGTCTTCCGCTATATTTTTGCATATCGCTTTGACTGCCCGGTCTGCACAGTCATGATATGATTCATCAAGAATCCCCATTTTTATTCCTTTTAAAATACCACCGGCGATTGCTCCCGAACCGGATACTTCTTCGTAACTTTCAGGATCAGTAAGAACGGTATGCCATAAACCAGAAGGGGCCTGTAAATCTTTCAGGGCATTCACCTGGGCTTTAAAAGTATCTGTAAAGTAAGTGAGAAGTCCCTGGTCAAGAGTTCCTTCATAGGACTCTATAAATTCCAGAATTCCATAGGTAAACCAGGAGTTGCCTCTGCACCAGAATATTCCTCCGAAATTATTGTTTAACGGAAAACTCCAGCCATGATAAAATAATCCGGTATGTTTGTCGTATAAATATTTGATATGTAATAATACCTGGTGGAGAGCCTCACCAATCCACTCCTGATCCTGGAAACGCAGGCCCATTTTATGTAAAAACAGAACTGCCATAAATAACGTATCAATCCACATTTCCCCATCATTTAGCAGCACGCCTTCACGGTTTCCTATGGCAGTTACCACATGCTGGANNCCGGTCATCAGCCAGCGGGCGTGATCCAGACACAGCTTATCGTATTCCGGATTCTTAAGAGTATCAAGCAGTTCGGCTAAGACCAGGTATGGGGCAGTCGTATTAATATTTTTACTGGGCAGTCCTTTCTTTAAATTGTTCTCAAACCAGCTGTCAAAAAATTCTAAGTAACGGTTATCTCCGTAAAATCTCTGAAGCTTTAAAAGACCATAAAGACCTACGCCCTGAGGCCAGTCCCATTCTTCGATACCAAAGTCTCTGGCGATGATGCCGCGGCTTGCTTCTTCCTTTCCTACAGAGCGGTCATTTTCATAGTCGGCACCTCCCAAGTTCATTAGTTTGTCCATCACAAGATGAATTTTTGGCAGTAATACTTTGTTTGTCATGTCATTCTCCTCCATTTAATTTTTTTGCATACGCGCTAGGCGTCATTCCCGTATTTTTTTTGAAAATCTGGCTGAAATACTGGGGATTATTTCCACATCCTACCTGCTGCGCGATCCATTGAATCTGTTCGGTATGCCCTTCTGCTAATAATTGCTTGGCTTTCTGGATGCGCAGGATAGTGATGTAGTTTGAAAATTTTTGTTTTGTTTCCTTACTGAACCGTTTGCTTACATAATCCACATTCATAAAAAGGTAATTTTCTGCGATGGATTTCAAGGTAAGATTTGGATTGCCCAGATGTTCTTCTACATACTGCATGACCTTTTCGATAAAAGGGCTGTAGCGCTGGGAATGGGCGGATGGCTCTTTTAAGACCTCGTTAAGCTTTTCACAAAGCATGGCACGGATGCCGCCAATCTCAGTCTGCTGGTTTAAATCCATCAGATACTCCGTGGTGTCCACGGATGAGAGATAGTTGCTTTCTGTGGCAAATTTAATCAGAATCCGGGAGCCTGCCTGTTTTAAAAAATCGGTATTACTGATGTCGTTTAAAATCGCAGTAAGTTCCTCAAGATGTGATTTTAGTTCGAAACCGTTTGCTTCTATCAAAATCGTGGTCAGCTCTTCTATTTTGGAGATCAAGTTTTTATAATTACAGGTGGGGACTGGCTGCAGTCCATTCATAAAATAGATGATTCCGTAACGTTTGATCTTTGTAATCAGGGTTTCTAAAAGCTTTCCTAAGCTGGAAAAGGTATAACGTTTATAATCTAATTCCACAGACTGCACCTTCGGATTTAAGCTGCGCATGAAGGAATCGAACTTATCATAAGAGACCTGGTACCCCTCAAAAAACAGAATCAGGGAGTTTTTTACATAGATACTGTATAGTTCAATACCAGGTGCATGTTCGGCCATGTAATCGTAAATACGGCTTAAAACAGAGATAAAGTAATCTTCTTCCAGATAGTGGAGAAAACACATTTCGTAACCTGTATTATAGAAATCCATAAATCCGGAATAGGCATTCCAGGAAGATTCTGCTGGTTTAAGCAGAAAAATCTGTTCGTTGATAATATTTGCCAGGATGCTGTGGTGGAGATTGGCTGTCAGCGCCTTCTGGCGTTCTTTCATATCCTGAAATGCCTGACGGTGATAGTATTCCTGGATGACATCCCGCATACTTTCCATGATTTGCTCCTCGTTGCAGGGCTTGAGAAGATAATGATGGACCCGGTATTTCATCGCCTGTTTTGCATATTCAAATNNGCAGGATAAACTGGGTATCTATATCGGCTTGGGATATACGTTCGATCAACTCTAATCCTGACAGGCCAGGCATCCGTATGTCAGTCATAACGATATCCGGCGATTCATCGAGGATCATATGATATGCCTCAATCCCATCGCGGCAGGTTCCTATAAGTTCGATGCCCAGGCTGTTCCAGTCAATAAGAGAAGAAATAGATTCCCGGATCATTCGTTCATCATCGGCAATAATTAATTTCAGCATTAACGTTCTCCTTTCGTATCAGAAATGACTAAAGGCGGAGGGTTAAGAGGAAAAGACAACCGGGCAACGGCTTGGTCTTCCTCATTATAGAGCGTAAGACCGTAGTTCTCTCCGTAAGTAAGTTCCATTCGCTCCAGAATATTTAAAAGACCAATTCCAAAACCATGAGGTTCTATTTTGTGAGTTTTTAGTTTCTTTAAGAGGTCTTCTTCAAAGACGGAGCTGTTATTTTTTACAGATACGAAGAGGGAAGAACCATCTGTTTCAGCTACGATCTGAATTCGGCATTCTTCCGTATTTTCCTCCAATCCATAACGGATGGCATTTTCCACCAGTGGCTGGAGGGTCATCTTAAGTACATAACAGCCGATGAGATTCTGGGGAGCGGATATCTCATATTCCAGCCGGTCTTCATAGCGATATTTTTGGATTGTCATATAGCATTGCACAAGCTCCAGTTCCCGGCTTAAAGGAACTTCTTTGTGCTTCTGGTCCAGTGTAATGCGAAGGAGAGTGCCCAGGGATTCCGTCATGGAGGAAATATCTTTTGCCCCAACTGTCTTTGCCCTCCAGTTGATAGATTCTAAGGTGTTGTATAAAAAGTGAGGATTCATCTGAGTTTCCAGGGCTTTTAGCTGAGCTTCCTTTATAAGGATTTCGTTTAAGTAATTGGTTCGGATCAGCTGGTTTACTTTATCCACCATTTGGTCAAAACAGGTGTGAAGAATGCCCAATTCATCGGTACGTTTGCTGTAATCGTAGGAAATCTGCGGTGTTTCGTTTTGTCTGGCTGCAAAGCACTCCATTTTTAAAAGCAGATTATCAAAATGCCTTGTAATAGAGTCAATCAAAGCAGAGGAGAGCAGGATGGCCAGTCCTATGGATACAGTAATGATTGCCAGGCAGATTTTTAAGCTGGTACGGAGAGAATCCGCGATGCTGCCATATGGAATCAGACAAACATAATCCCAGTCAAATTCCGGTATGATTCCTTTGACATAAAAGAAGCTGTTTCCATCCGGATTTACAATACCATATCTGGAATGAAAAAAATCATCAAAAAGTGATAATTCACCGGCTTTTAAACTGGAGGAATTATAGATTAAGTCCTCCTGACCGTAAAGAATATAACGGGTGTCATCATAAAAGTGGCTGGTGCCGGTGGCTGCCTTGATCAGTCCGTCAATATTTAAGCTGACAACAAGCGTTCCCAGAGAATCAAGACTTAAATATTCCGAGCGGCGAAGATTCTTAACCATAAACAGGCCGTATTCATCGCTGTAATCGGTGATCCAGAGGGTACGTCCCTTGGCTTTTTCGCCTCTTGTGACAAGATCTTTAATGACGGATTCCGGAAGGTTATTTCCCGATGTGATATGGGTATGAATGGAAAAGCGATCCTGATAAAGACTCATATAGTTGATATTGTTTTTCCGGAAGGTAAAATAATATTCATTTAAAGTTCCGTAAAGTGCTTTGTATGCAATGGAACGGTCCTGAACGCTGGTAGAATCCTTTAAAGTCCCGAGTCCGCTTTGAACATAGGTATCGGCCAGAAACATATCAGCCATGGTAGAAATATTGTCCAGCCGGTTATTCAGCTCTTTGGCAGTATAGGATAAGGATGAGGCTACAGATTGATAGAGCACCTTTTGATGGGCCTTGGAAACCAGGTGAATACTGAACAGAGAAACGAAAGCCAAAAGGATGATGCAAAGAAATACAATGGAATGAATCTTCTTTTTTAAGGAGAGATTTCTTATAAACTGCTTCATAAAGGACCGCCTTTCGCGTACTGAACTAATGACAGCTAAATTATATATAAAACATTCCCGTAAAACAACCAATTAAGTAAAAGAACTATTCAAATTATACAGACAACACGGTTTTTTCAACTTGGAACCCGGTTTTACTCATTTACTGGAATAATGGTGGGAAGTATAATGAAAACGCTTGATACAGCAAAAGTAGATGAATGGAGGAAGGTTTCATGAAGAAAAGAATTGCGTTACTAATGGCGGCAGCTATGGCAGCAGCTTCACTTACCGGATGCGGAGGCGGTGCCACATCTACAACTGCAGACACTACGGAAGGTTCTGCAGCAGCAGGGACTACCGAAGCAGGTGCAGGGAATGGAGGCGGAGATGTTAAACTGACTATGAGCTGGTGGGGAAATCAGGTCAGAAATGAGAAAACCCAGGCTGCCTTAGACTTATATGGGGAGCAGAACCCGGGGACAGTGATAGAAGGGCAGTTTTCCGAGTGGTCTGATTACTGGAACAAACTGGCTACGTCTGCAGCAGGACAGGCGATTCCGGATCTTGTTCAGATGGATTATTCGTTCATTGATCAATATGTAAAGAACGGACTGTTGGTAGATTTGAAGCCATATATTGAAGATGGCACCCTGGATGTTTCCAATATTTCTGACAACACCATGGCCAGTGGTACGGTTGGAGATGGGATCTACGCGATCTGCGCAGGAATTAATGCGCCATCTCTTCTGTATAATAAGACTCTGCTGGAAGAAAACGGGATTGAAATTAAGGATTATATGACTACAGATGAATTCATTGATGTGTGCCGCCAGGTTTACGAAAAGACAGGGTATAAAACAAACATTGCCTATTATAATGCGGGAGCCTATCTGGATTATTTTATGAGAGGTTATGATGTCGTTCTCTATGGAGACAAAAAGATGGGTGGAACCGCAGAAGAGTATCTTCCGTTTTTCCAGATGTATGAGACGGGAATTAAGGAAGAATGGTTTATTGATCCAGGTGTATTTGCTGAACTTTCTATCGGTTCCGTTGAACAGGAGCCTCTGGTTTACGGCTCCGGTCCTGAAACCATGTCCTGGTGTGCCTTTTATAGCTCTAACCAGCTGACTGCCGTACAAAAAGCAGCTCCGGATGGCATGGAGATCGGTATTACCACCTGGCCGTCAGCAGATCCCAAGAAATCCGGTTATTTGAAATCCGGTCAGTTTTTCTCTGTTGGCGCTCATACAAAGAATCCGGAAGAAGCAGTTAAGGTTCTAAACTTCTTAACCAATTCCAGTGAAGCAAACAATATTTTACTGGGTGAAAGAGGAGTTCCGGCTTCCAGCGTGATTGCCAACGAACTGGCACCGAAGATGAGTGATGTGGATCAGGAGGTGATCCGTTATATTAACGAGGTTGTGACCCCTAACTGCTCTCCCATCAATCCGCCGCAGCCAGACGGCGCAAGCGAGGTTTCCAATCTGTTAAATCAGGTTCAGGAACAGCTGTGCTACGGTGCATATGATGCAGCTACAGCCGCAGAAGAATTCTTTAACGGGGCCAATAATATCATGAACAAAAAATAATTTAACCGAATCAAGCGGATTGCGAATATCTGCCTGATTAGAAGCTGTACAGGGGCAGAGACGGCTCTGCCCCTATTTTAATAAGAAAACAGTTATCCATGAATGGAGGACGTCTATGAAATATGACAAAGGTGCAGGCCTCAGGCATTTCCTGAACAAAGAAAGTACAGTGGGAGTGATATTCAGTCTTCCGTTTATCATCGGCTTTCTACTGTTCATGGTGGTGCCCATGGGGATTTCCTTTTACTATTCTTTATGTGATTATAACATTTTGTCGCCGCCTGTTTTTGCAGGACTTAAAAATTACATAAAAATGTTTACCGATGATAAAGTGTTTTTTCAGACCATAGGGGTTACGTTTTATTTCGCCTTTGTATCTGTTCCTCTTCGTTTGGTTTTTGCACTTATGGTGGCGATGCTTCTGCTTAATACAACAAAGGCAACCGGCTTTTACCGGGCGGCTTACTATCTGCCATCCATTATTGGAGGTTCTGTGGCAGTCGCCATTCTCTGGAAGCGGATGTTTGCAACCGACGGTGTGATAAATCATCTTTTGGGTATTATGGGGATACAAACCAGCTTTGCATGGCTTGGAAATAAGAATACGGCTATCTGGACTCTTATTATCCTGGCAGTATGGCAGTTTGGTTCTTCTATGCTGATCTTTTTATCATCCTTAAAACAGATTCCGGTGACGCTTTATGAGGCGGCCAGAGTTGATGGTGCAAATAAATTTTCCCAGTTTTTTAAGATCACTCTGCCTCTTTTAACACCGACTATTTTCTTTAATTTAGTAATGCAGATGATTAACGGTTTCCTGGCATTTACACAGTGCTTTATTATTACTCAGGGCAAACCCTTAAACTCCACTCTGTTCTATACCGTTTATATGTACCAGCAATCCTTCGAGTTCCATAATACTGGATACGGGGCAGCGCTGGCCTGGGTAATGCTGGGGATTATAGGTCTTATTACAGTGGTTCTGTTCGCAACAAAGAAATTCTGGGTTTATACGGAAGGAGTGTGAGACAGTTGAAAACCAAAAGAAAAATAGGAAAAGCTTTTTACCATGTAATCGTCTGTGGTCTGGGGCTTGTGATGATTTATCCTCTGGTTTGGATGGTTATGAGTTCTTTTAAGGAAACCAATACCATCTTTATAACGGCAGGCCAGCTGATTCCGGAAAAATTTGTGCTTTCCAACTATATAAATGGCTGGAAAGGTTTTGCAAAGATTACTTTTGCAGTTTTTTTTAAGAATTCTTTATTTATATCCGTTGTGGCTACCTTGGGAACTGTTTTTTCCTCGGCTTTGGTAGCCTATGGCCTTGCAAGATGCAGATTTTTTGGCAGAAGGATTTTGTTTGTGGCCATGCTGCTTTCTATGATGCTCCCGGCTCAGGTACTGATGATCCCTCAGTATTTATGGTATCAGAAATTAGGGTGGGTAGGAAGCTATATGCCGTTGATTCTTCCTTATTGCTTTGCGATCCAGGGATTTTTTGTTTACCTGATGATTAATTTCATTGATGGAATTCCCAGGGAGCTTGACGAGGCAGCCAAGATTGACGGTTGTTCTTATTATGGCATATTTTCCAGGATCATCATGCCGCTTATAACCCCGGCGCTTATTACGGCCAGCATTTTTTCATTTATGTGGAGATGGGATGATTTTCTTTCAGCTCTGCTCTATATCAATGAGTCTGCCAAATATCCGGTCAGCCTTGCTTTAAAATTGTTTTGTGATCCAGGATCTTCTTCCGATTACGGCGCGATGTTTGCAATGGCAACCCTATCAATACTGCCTGCAGTAATTATCTTTATCTGCCTGCAGAAATACCTGGTGGAAGGCATCAGTACTTCTGGTTTAAAGGGGTAAGACAACGTGCTGCCTTTCGTGCATGCATAAAAATGGAAAGGAGAATGAATATGGTCATTGATAATTATCCAAGACCTGATTTTAAAAGGGAGGATTGGACGACTCTGAATGGAGAATGGGATTTCTCCTTTGATGAACCGGTATTTGACCGGAAGATTCAGGTTCCGTTCTGCTATCAGTCCGAAATGAGTGGAATCGGCGATACAAAGGTCCACCATATGGTATGGTACCGGAAAGAGTTTCTTGTGGAGACAAGCAGATTAAGTGGAAAAAGCCTGCTTTTAAAGTTTGGAGCCGTGGATTATGAAGCCGAGGTTTATATCAATCAAATCTATGCAGGCGGCCACAAAGGCGGTCACACCCCCTTTGATTTAGATATTACCGGACTGGTTTTAAAAGGTAAGAATATCGTAACGGTTAAAGTTACGGATTACAGTGACGCGGATAAGCCGAGAGGAAAGCAGACATGGACAGGTGAAAATTTTGCCTGTTGGTACACTCCTACAACTGGCATCTGGCAGAGTGTGTGGCTGGAATATGCGGGTAAACCCCATATCAAACGAATTAAGGCAACTCCGGATCTGGAACGTAATGAAGTTTTATGCGAAATCTTTATTTCCTCCATGGAGCGTATTGGTGCGGAAGTTTTTTTTCATAGCCTCCCTGTAGAAGGTGGTATTGAAATGGATTTAGGCATCTTGAAAATTTCTTGTGAAAATGGATATGGAAAGGGAATTTTAGCTTTGCCGGACTTGGATCTGCGCCGTGATCAACTGACATGGACGCCGGAAAAACCCAATCTAATTGAGATGGAGGTAAGTCTTCAAAATGATAAGGTAACCAGTTATTTTGGACTCCGGTCTGTCTGCGTTTCAAATGGGAAGATTCTGTTAAACGGAGAAGTATTATACCAAAGACTGGTTCTTGATCAGGGCTACTGGAGTCAAAGTCTTCTTACACCTCCGGATGAGGAAGCCATACGGAGCGATATTCTGCTTGCAAAGAAAATGGGGTTTAACGGGGCCAGAAAGCATCAGAAAATTGAAGATCCAAGATATTATTACTGGGCAGACAGACTGGGATTTCTTGTATGGGGAGAGATGCCAAGCTGCTATATGTATACGGACAATACGGTGGAAAATACTTCCAGAGAGCTTACTGAATTCATTGAACGGGATTATAATCATCCGTCCATTATTACATGGGTGACTGCAAACGAAAGCTGGGGAATGAGAAATATAAAAACAGATCATAGCCAGCAGAGCTTTTCTAATATGTTGTATTATCAGGCCAAAGCTTTGGATAAAACCAGACCAGTCAGTGGAAACGATGGCTGGGAGCAGACGGAGCACACAGACATTCTGGCCTTACATGATTATGAACTGATGCCGGAAACCGAAGGAAAGTACGAATGTCTGGAAGATATCCTGTATAGCCAGGCGGAACGCCGCTTTGTTCTGGCGGATGGGCAGACGTATCGGGGACAGCCTGTCCTGATGACGGAGTATGGCGGTATCGCTTTTTCTGCAGAAGAGAAAGGCTGGGGATATTACAATAAGGTAGGAAGCGAAGGGGAATTTTTAAAACGTCTGGAACCTATTACGGATTTCCTGATTAAAAGCAGAAAATTTTCTGGTTTCTGCTATACGCAGCTTACGGATGTTATGCAGGAGACAAACGGTCTTTTAAGGGAAGATAGAACGCCTAAGCTTCCATTGGAAAAGCTGGAAAAGATATTCGGAAAGAAAATTTACAATTAAAGCCGGGTGGTTATGAAGTTTTTATCTTATCAGTTCAGCCGGGGGGCTGAACTGTAATCTTTTTAGTGGCCGGCAGAAAAATCATTAAAAAAAAGCTTGACTAATAGAGAAAAATCTTGTATAATTCCTCTTGTTGTATTGATGGGCTATCGCCAAATGGTAAGGCAACGGACTCTGACTCCGTCATTTTCAAGGTTCGAATCCTTGTAGCCCAGTTTGATAAACGGAACCCTATAAGGTTCCGTTTTTTGTATTACAGATCGTTAAGTTATTGTTAAGACTTTCCTTTTTGATATAATTTCTCTGGAAACCGGGACAGTGTTCTTTCGGGTTTATCTGGACAAGAGCATGAAAATGCTTTATAATGTTATATAATTTTGATGAGAGGTGTGAAATGTATACATTTGGCAGCAGGGTCCGTTACAGCGAAACTGATGAATGCGGAAGACTGACATTAACAGGCATCATGAATTATCTGCAGGATTGTTCTACGTTTCAGTCTGAGGATATCGGCCTTGGGATTTCCTACTTAACTGACCGTCATAAGGCATGGTGGCTTTCCTCATGGCAGATCGTGGTGGACCGTTATCCTGTGTTGGGCGAGGAGATTGTGGTGGGTACCTGGCCCTATGACTTTAAGGGGTTTTACGGATACCGGAATTTTACCATATGTGATCAGGCCGGTGAGTACCTTGTAAGGGCTAATTCCGTATGGTTTTTATTTGATACGGAAAAGGGACGTCCAGTTAAGATTGAACCGGATGACATCCGGGGATATGGAAGCGGCAATGAAAAGAGGCTTTCCATGGACTATGCTTCACGTAAGATCCAATTGCCGGAGGAATATGAAAACACTGAGCCGGTCATCGTTGGAAAGCATCATATAGATACGAACCACCATGTCAATAATGCTCAATATGTAGAGATTGCCAGGGAGGTGCTTCCGGATGAAATGGAGGTTTCCGAACTGAGAGTGGAATATAAAAAGGCGGCAGTCTTTGGAGATGCAGTTTATCCCCGTCTGAGCCAGACAGAGGAAGGCTATACGGTTTCCCTGTGTGATGAGCGGGGAGCAGCTTACGCGGTCATCTGGCTGCGGGGAACAACAGAGAGGAAGTAACATGATTGAATTAGGAAAGATGCAGACCCTGGTGGTACAGAGGGTCAAGGAGTTCGGCGTATATCTAGGTGAGGAAGCAGGAAGCGATGTTTCCGTGCTTCTGCCAAAAAAACAAGTACCGGAGGGAGCCGGGCCCGGAGACAGGATCCCTGTATTTATCTATAAGGATTCGGAGGACCGGCTCATAGCCACTACAACAACACCGAAGCTTCAGGCAGGTGAAACCGCTGTGCTTCAAGTGAAAGAAGTGGGTAAGATCGGCGCATTTCTCGATATGGGACTTGAAAAGGATCTGCTTCTTCCTTTTAAGGAGCAAACCCATAAGGTACGGCAGGGAGAGAATGTGCTGGTAGCCCTCTATGTTGATAAAAGCAAACGTCTGGCGGCTACCATGAAGGTATATTCCCATATGAGCAATCAGTCGCCTTATAACAAGGAGGATCAGGTAACCGGGATCATTTATGAAATCAATGAAAGCCTGGGAGCCTTTGTGGCAGTAGATCATAAATATTACGGGCTGATTCCCCGGAAAGAAGTGTTTGAAAATTATCGGGAAGGCGATGAGGTGACGGCGCGGGTAACTAAGGTAAGAGAAGACGGGAAACTTGATTTAAGTCCCAGACAGAAGGCTTATATTCAGATGGATACGGATTCCGGCAAGGTTCTTGAGATCATAGAAACACAGTTTGGCGGCAGTCTGCCATTTACTGATAAGGCAGAGCCAGAGATTATCAAACGGGAATTTTCTATGAGCAAGAATGCATTTAAGCGGGCAATAGGACATCTCCTGAAAGAAGGAAAAGTCAGGATAACAGAAAGTAAGATCGAAAGAATCAAATAACGGGTAAAAAGGATAACAGGAGGATTATTTTGGACTCGATAGACTATTATAATAAGTATGCAGCAAAGGAATTTGAAGAAACAGTGAACCAGGATATGTCAGGAATTATGAAAGAATTCCTGGATCTTCTGGAAGAAGGTGATACGATTCTGGATTTAGGATGCGGATCAGGCAGGGACAGCCTGTCTTTCTATGAACTGGGATATGATGTGACACCGCTTGATGCGTCGGAAGAGATGTGTAAGCTGGCAGAAATCCATACCGGTCTGGAAGTGCTTCATATGACATTTGAACAAATAGATTTTGACAATGTGTTTGATGGAATCTGGGCCTGTGCATCCTTACTTCACACTCCGAAAAAGGAACTGTCTGACATTCTTACAAAGATAGCAAGGGCCTTAAATGATAAGGGAATCCTTTATATGTCTTTTAAACTGGGAGACTATGAGGGATTTAGAGGAAAACGGTATTTCTGCGACTTTACGGCAGATTCCATGACTGAACTTTTAAGAGATAATGAAAGGTTTGATATCGTAAAGCTTTGGGAAACAGAGGATGTGCGTACTGGTCATTCTGACGTAAAATGGCTGAACGTTCTTGTGAGAAAGCGATAATACAACTTATCAGAAATCGCTTTTTAGATTTCTGATAAAAGGCAGTGCTTTTTACTGCCGTCAATCCGATTATGAAAACATCCTTTTATTTTCATAATACAACGTATAAGATTTACAAGACGGTGCCAAAATTATTGGCACCGTCTTGTGATTTCTGACTAAAACAGGGAGGAAATACTCCCTGGCTATCGAATATAAACAGAAATAACTGAGCGTTTCTCTTGATATTTTGACGTTTCAATCATTTTTAAAACCCGTTATACAAATTAGCCAAAAGCCAGAATTGTATTTTGGTAAATAGTAATATGGTAAAAGAAATTTAATTCATGTATGATTGTTTCAGAACAAGGGCCGCAGCTGTGGGGGCTGCCGGTTTAAATCAGAGTATAAACACTTTATTTTAGGAGGATTAGTAAATGGCTAGTTTATCACTGAAAAACATCGTCAAGAGATATCCTAACGGATTTGAAGCAGTTAAGGATTTTAATCTGGATATTGCTGATAAGGAGTTCGTCATTTTCGTAGGACCATCCGGATGTGGTAAGTCCACAACCCTTCGTATGATTGCGGGTCTGGAAGATATTTCTTCTGGTGAACTTTACATTGATGGAAAATTAATGAATGATGTAGAACCAAAAGACAGAGATATCGCAATGGTATTCCAGAACTACGCTTTGTATCCTCATATGTCAGTATTCGATAACATGGCGTTTGGTCTGAAACTGAGAAAAACTCCAAAGGACGAGATTGATAAGCTGGTACATGAAGCTGCAAGAATCCTTGATCTTGAGCATTTATTAGACCGTAAGCCAAAGGCTTTATCCGGTGGACAAAGACAGCGTGTTGCTATGGGACGTGCTATTGTTCGTAACCCAAAGGTCTTCTTAATGGATGAGCCGTTATCCAACCTTGATGCCAAGCTGAGAGGCCAGATGCGTATTGAGATTTCCAAGCTGCATCAGAGACTTCAGGCAACCATGGTCTACGTAACCCATGACCAGACAGAGGCTATGACCCTCGGTACCAGAATCGTAGTAATGAAGGATGGCGTTATCCAGCAGGTTGATTCTCCTCAGAGCTTATATGATAAGCCAGGTAATAAATTCGTTGCAGGTTTTATCGGAGCTCCTCAGATGAACTTAATCGAAGCTACTGTAGCTAAGAGAGGAAGCGACGTTACTTTAACATTTGGCGGAAATACAATTGCTCTTCCAGAAGGAAAAGCGAAAAAATTAGAGGCTGCCGGTTATATCGGAAAAACTGTTGCCTTAGGCATTCGTCCGGAAGATTTACATGATGAGGAAGCTTTCCTTACATCTTCTCCGGATAGTGTAATTGACGCTACTATCAGAGTTTACGAATTGTTAGGTGCGGAAGTTTACTTATACTTTGATGTGGAAGATGTGAACTTTACAGCAAGAGTAAATCCTCGTACAACAGCAAGACCTGGGGATACAATTAAGCTGGCTCTTGACTTAACAAAGATCCATGTATTCGATAAAGACACAGAAATCGTCGTTTTAAACTAAAATTTATGAAATTTTAAGCAAGCGGTTATTCTACCCGCTTGCTTTTTTTTTCTTTTTGCTTTAATATATAATAAGGTAAATTTACGAAAAAGGAGAATATGCCATGATTTCGAATCAAATACTTCAAACAACCATTGAAGGATTAAAAGGGATTACGAGAATTGATCTGTGTATTTGTGATACAGAAGGAAAGGTACTGGCAACCACATTTCCTGATGCGGAAGATTATGAAAGTTCAATCCTGGCGTTCGTGGATTCTCCGGCCGACAGCCAGGTAATCCAGGGATATCAGTTTTTTAAAGTGCTAGATGAGCACCAGTTAGAGTACATCCTTCTTGCAAAGGGTGGAAGTGACGATGTTTATATGGTCGGCAAGCTGGCCGCTTTCCAGATTCAGAGCTTGCTGGTAGCGTATAAAGAAAGATTTGACAAGGATAATTTCATTAAGAACTTATTGCTTGACAATCTGCTTTTGGTGGATATCTACAACAGAGCAAAGAAACTTCATATTGAAACAAATATCAAAAGGGTCGTATTCATCATTGAAACCCAGCATGAAAAAGATGTGAACGCACTGGAGACAGTCCGCAACTTATTTGCTGCAAAGACCAAAGATTTTGTTACCGCCGTTGACGAAAAGAACATCATCCTTGTAAAAGAAGTAAAGGAAGGCGAAACTTACGAGGATCTGGAAAAAACCGCCAACACTGTTTTGGACATGCTCAATACCGAGGCAATGACCCAGGTCCATGTAGCATTCGGTACTATTGTGAGCGAAATTAAAGAGGTTTCCAGATCTTATAAGGAAGCCAAAATGGCCATGGATGTTGGCAAGATTTTCTACAGCAATAAAAACGTGGTTGCCTATAGCAAACTGGGAATCGGACGTCTGATTTATCAGCTTCCGCTGCCTTTATGCCGCATGTTCATCAAAGAAATTTTCGACGGAAAGTCTCCGGATGATTTCGATGATGAAACTCTCTCAACAATTAATAAATTCTTTGAGAACAGCTTGAATGTTTCTGAGACATCCAGACAGCTTTATATTCACAGAAATACACTTGTTTACCGTTTAGACAAGCTTCAGAAAAGCACCGGCCTGGATCTGCGTGTATTTGAAGATGCCATCACCTTTAAGATTGCCCTGATGGTAGTAAAATACATGAAATATATGGAGAATCAGGACTATTGATATTAGTCTGGCAATGAGCAGTGAGAAAAGAGGCAGCTATACAGCTGCGTTGTGCTTGCACAAAAGCAGTTGTATAGCTGCCTCTTTTCATAATGCGAAGCCCGTTAACCGAGATGGAGCGAAGAGCATTCGGGGTTTTACTGCGGGGTTGAGGTCAGCAGTATCAAATTCTTTTCCCAATCCGCCAAAAGCAAAAGTAATCAAAGCACAAAAATTAGAGGACTGAAATGATTGAACTATGGAATGTAAGCAAAACATATGAGGCCGGAAATAAGGCGCTGCGTAATGTCAGCATAACCATTGAGGACGGGGAATTCGTTTTTATCATCGGCCGCAGCGGTTCTGGCAAATCCACGCTTTTAAAAATGCTGTTAAAGGAAGTGGAACCTACCTCCGGTAAAATCATTGTGAATGATATGAATTTGAGCAAGATGCCCAGAGGGTTCATTCCCAAATACCGGCGGAAGCTTGGCATGGTTTTCCAGGATTTCCGTTTGTTAAAGGAACGGAATGTTTATGAAAATGTAGCCTTTGCGCAGCGGGTGATCGGAGCATCCACAAGGAGCATAAAAGAATCGGTTCCCGCCATGTTAAAGATGGTGGGACTTTCTTCAAAATACAAGTTTTTACCTCAGCAGTTGTCCGGCGGGGAGCAGCAGCGCGTTGCCATTGCCAGGGCTTTAATTAACCGTCCGGAGATCCTGTTGGCAGACGAGCCTACCGGAAACTTGGATGGACATAACTCCATGGAGATCATGAAGCTATTAAATGAGGTTAATAAGCTGGGGACAACGGTTATTGTTGTCACCCATAGCCAGGAGATCGTAGACCGGATGAAAAAACGGGTGATTGTGATGGACCGTGGAACCATCATAAGCGACGAGAAAAAAGGCGGTTATACATATGAGAATTAGTACGTTTTGGTATTGCCTGAAACAAGGTGTAAATAATATATGCAGGAACATTTTGTTTTCCCTGGCGTCCATTGCAACGGTTTCCGCCTGCATTTTTTTGTTCTGCCTGTTTTTTTCTATTGTTATTAACGTGCAATATGTGATTAAGAATACGGAAAGCACGGTGGGTATCACGGTGTTTTTTGATGATGGACTGGACGAGAATAAGATCAAGGAAATTGGAAATAAGATCAAAGCCAGAGACGATGTAAAGGAAGTGACATACACTTCAGCAGAGGATGCATGGGAGGAAGCGAAACAGGAATACTTCGGGGATATGCAGGACCTTGCAGAGGGATTTGAGGAGGACAACCCGCTGGCCAATTCAGCTTCTTATACCATATTTTTAAAGGACCTGGTGGATCAGGACCAGGTTGTTGACTGGCTGAAGAGCATTGACGGTGTCAGGAAGGTCAATTATTCCAAAACCGCAGCAGAAGGAATGAATAGCTTAAGCAAGGTGATCGGAGTTCTTTCCATGCTGATCATCGGCGTCTTATTGGCTGTGGCCATATTCCTGATCAGCAATACCATTTCAGTGGCAGCGGCCTTCCGGAAGAGTGAAAACGAGATCATGAAATTAATTGGCGCCACCAACTATATGATCCGGGCTCCCTTTGTGGTGGAAGGAGTTGTCATCGGACTGGTGGGCGCATGCATTCCTCTGGTATCTATTTATTTTCTATACCGGTCCACAGTTGAATATGTGGTCACAAAGTTCAGCATCTTATCAGGGCTGTTTCAGTTCCTTCCGGTGGAAGCCATATTCCCCTATATGGCGGCAACGGCGCTGGCTCTTGGCGTTGGAATCGGATTTTTTGTAAGCTTCTTTACCATCCGGAAGCATTTAAAGGTATAAGGGAAGAATTTCGGCTTTTGAACGTGGGAATATATTGGCAGCATTGCTGCATAAGATAAAAAATGCCGGAGAGTGATATCCGGTCCAGGAAAATATTCTCAGCTTTCCAGTTACGGAAAACAGATTAAGGCCCATCAGAGAGCTTTTCTGAGCCGGAAAAACGTATAATACGGTTTCTATGGGGAATATTAAGTTTATATGGTTCTGCCCGCATTAAGCTGGATCATTTCGGTTTTGCGCCGGGAATCTGCCATATCTACATACAGTTATTCTGCCGGCATATATTATTCTCTTTTGGCGGAGAAGTTTATGCCGTCTGTATGCACTGCTCCCGGCTTCTGGAATGAGCGGGAAGTATGGCAGGGGCAGGTAATTGCAAATGTGGGTGATACTGGATATTCCACAGGGCCTTGTCTCCATTTTGGGATCAGGCAAATGGCCGCCATGTAAATCCGGTGAAATACGCAAGCCCATAAAGAGCTAGATAGGAGAATAACAGTGGAAAGTAAGAATAAATTTTGGAAGGGTGCCCTAGTAGGAGCGCTTCTGACCACATTGGCAGGTCTTGTTATTGTGGGTATGTCTTTAGGAATCTTTCTGATCGGCAGGGCTGCAATTGACGGAAAGGGTCAGGCAGCTGAATCTGCCCAGGCGGAGAACCAGGAAGGCAATCTGGATATGAACCGGATCGTAGCCAAAATCCAGACCATTCAGAGCGTGATCGATAAGTATTACCTCTTTGATGAGGATACGAAAAATGTGGAAGACTGGATTTACAAGGGAATGCTGTATGGGCTTGAGGACCCTTATACGGTTTACTATACGGCAGACGAGTATGAGAAGCTGGTGGAGGACACCGCAGGAGAATACTGCGGAATCGGAGTCATGGTCAGCCAGAGTGCTACCACTGGTATCATCACGGTAACCAAGGTCTTTGAAGGAACACCTGGGGCTGAAGCAGGAATGCTGCCCGGCGACTTAATCTACAAGGTGGCCGATGAGGAAGTGACCGGCATGGATTTAGAACTGGTGGTAAAGGATCATATCAAAGGGGCGGAAGGAACATCAGTAATGGTCACAGTCCTTCGTCCGGATACCGGAGCCTATATTGACATGTCAATGGAGCGCCGTCAGATTACGGTTCCTACTGTAGAGCATGAAATGCTGGCGGATCATATCGGATATATATCAGTCAGCCAATTTGATACGGTTACAGCAGGCCAGTTTAAGAGTGCCATTGATGATCTGGAAAAGCAGGGTATGGAGAAAATGATCGTGGATTTGAGAAATAATCCTGGAGGAGTTGTGGATGCGGTGGTTTCCATGCTGGATTACATTCTTCCGGACGATCTGATAATCGAAGGGGATCCTAATCTGGTTAAGTCCAAGAAGAATAAAACGCTTCTGCTCTATATGGCGGATAAGAATGGAGAAGGGGAGCAATATTACGCCTCTGACGGTCATAAGGTAGATGTTCCCATGGCTGTATTAGTCAATGGACAGTCCGCCAGTGCCTCTGAAGTATTTTCCGGAGCTCTTAAGGCTTATGGCAGGGCGAAACTGGTGGGAACAAAGACTTTTGGAAAAGGAATTGTCCAGACACTGTTTCCTCTTGACCATGGTACGGCTATTAAGATGACTGTGGCCCATTATTATACCCCAAGCGGTTTTGACCTTCATGGAAAAGGCCTGGAGCCGGATGTTGCAGTTGATTTAAAAGAGGATTTAAAAACTAAGATCAAAATAGAGCATAGCGAAGATAACCAGCTTGCGGAAGCGATAAAAGCATTGAATGAGAACCGTTAGATTTTAACTATATCGTAAAAGGAAGAAGCCTTCTATGGCCGGCAAATTTAACTGCTGGCCATAGAGGGATTTTTTTATCAGCTCGTTTCCAGGAGACTGACAAACCGGCGGCATGCTTCTTCGCTGGCAGCCCAGGAAGTAACCAGCCGGATGGAGGTGTGGCTGTCATCGACCCGCTCCTGANNAGCTGGTTTGTCATGGAATCAGAGAGAAAGGAATATCCGCATTTTTCAATTCCCCTTCTCAGGATGGCGGCCATCTCATTTGCATGGGAAGCCAGATCATAGAAGAGATTGTTGGAAAACAGCTCTTCAAACTGGATTCCCAGCAGCCAGCCCTTTGCCAGCATGGCTCCCCGCTGCTTAACCATAAACCGGAAATCCGGTTTTAAATCCTGATGGCAGATCACAAGGGCTTCTCCAAACAAAGCGCCTCCTTTTGTTCCGCCAATATAAAATACATCGGTAAGCTTAGCTATATCCTGTAATGTTAAATCATTCACAGAGCTTGTGAGTGCTGATCCAATGCGGGCTCCATCTAAAAACAGGAACAGTCCCTTCTGGCGGCAGATGTGGTGAATGGCTTCTAACTCTGCTTTGCTGTATTGGGTGCCGATCTCCGTTGAGTTGGAAATATAGACCATCTTCGGCTGTACCATGTGCTCATCGGTGTGAAGATCCAGGGCTTTCTGGATATGGGCAGGAGTCAGCTTTCCATCTTTGCTTGGCATGGCTAAGACCTTATGCCCGGTGGCTTCAATGGCTCCTGTCTCATGGACGTTTATATGGCCCTTATCCGTGGAGATAACTGCCTGCCAGGGGCGCAGGGCAGTGCCGATGGTGATCAGGTTGGTCTGGGTGCCGCCCACGATAAAATGGACATCAGCATCCTCTCTGCCGATTTCCTGTCTGATGAGGGCGCGGGCACGGCTGCAATGGTCATCCAGTCCGTATCCATTGTTTTGGATTAAATTGGCATTGATCATTGCTTCTAAAATCTTCGGATGTGCGCCTTCGCTATAGTCATTATTAAAGCTGTACATTAATTATCCTCCTGCTGTTTCGTAGTATAGGATGTATGATATACTAAAAAGAGGAGAATTTCAATACCAAAGGAACAGACGTTCCCTGTTTTGCTATACTTTTTTACGGCCATATGCTATAATTGGCGGTAACAGACATTGTTATTCTTGCAAAGGCAGCGGACCAGGTGGATATGCTTGCATGTCTATCTGGGATTGCCCGCGGAGAAGGATTTGGAGGTAAAATAATCATGGACTTTATATTACATTCAGAATATGCCCCTACCGGTGACCAGCCAGAGGCCATTGACCAGCTTGTGAAGGGATTCCAGGAGGGAAATCAATTCCAGACATTATTAGGAGTTACCGGCTCTGGAAAGACCTTTACCATGGCAAATGTAATCCAGAAGCTGCAAAGGCCTACTCTCATTATCGCTCATAATAAGACGCTTGCAGCCCAGCTTTACGGTGAGTTCAAGGAATTTTTTCCTGAAAATGCTGTAGAGTATTTTGTTTCCTATTATGATTATTACCAGCCGGAGGCTTACGTGCCTTCTACGGATACCTATATAGAGAAGGATTCGGCGATTAATGATGAGATTGACAAGCTTCGACATTCGGCTACGGCTGCTCTTTCGGAGCGGAAAGATGTGATCATCGTGGCATCGGTTTCCTGCATTTATGGCTTGGGAAGCCCTATTGACTATCAGGAAATGGTTATTTCCTTAAGACCCGGCATGATAAAGGACCGGGATGAAATGGTCCATAAGCTGATTGATATCCAGTATGACCGGAATGATATGGATTTCAGACGGGGGACCTTCCGGGTAAGAGGAGATGTAGTTGAGATATTCCCAGCCTATTCCGGCAGCGAGGCTTACCGGATCGAGTTTTTTGGAGATGAAGTGGAACGCATTACGGAGATAGATACCCTGACAGGAGAGATCCGGGCGGATCTGGGACATGTGGCCATATTTCCTGCTTCCCATTACGTCGTGTCCAGGGATAAGATGGAGCGTGCCGCCCAGACCATCCTGGAGGAATTAAAGGAACAGGTGGCGTATTTTAAGAGTGAGGACAAGCTGCTAGAGGCACAGAGGATTTCGGAACGGACGAATTTTGATGTGGAAATGATGAAGGAAACCGGCTTTTGCTCTGGGATCGAAAACTATTCCAGGCATTTAGTTGGAGGCAAGGAGGGAGAGCCTCCCTATACCCTGATCGATTATTTTTCGGATGATTTTCTTATCATAGAAGATGAATCCCACATTACCCTGCCTCAGGTGCGGGGCATGTTTGCAGGAGACCGTTCCAGAAAGTCAACACTTGTGAATTTCGGTTTCCGCCTTCCATCAGCCCTTGATAACCGTCCCTTGAATTTTGAGGAATTTGAATCCAAGATCAATCAGATGATGTTCGTTTCTGCCACACCATCTGTTTATGAGGAACAGCATGAGCTTTTAAGAGTGGAACAGATCATCCGGCCTACAGGGCTTCTTGACCCTGAAATCGATGTCAGGCCGGTAGAAGGACAGATCGACGACCTGGTTTCCGAGGTTAATAAAGAAGTGGCAAAGAAAAACAAGATTCTGATCACCACCTTAACCAAGCGGATGGCCGAGGATCTGACCGATTATATGAGAGAGGTGGGAATCCGGGTAAAATACCTCCACTCCGACATCGATACCCTGGAGCGATCCGAAATTATCCGGGACATGCGTCTGGATGTGTTTGATGTACTGGTGGGAATCAATTTACTGCGGGAGGGCCTTGATATCCCGGAGATTACCCTGGTGGCCATTTTAGATGCAGATAAGGAAGGTTTTCTCCGCTCGCAAACCTCCCTGATCCAGACTGTTGGAAGGGCGGCCAGAAACTCCGAGGGCCATGTAATCATGTACGCGGATCGGGTGACTGATTCCATGCGCGTGGCTATTGAGGAGACCAACCGAAGGAGAGCCATTCAGCAGAGCTATAATGAAGAACATGGGATCACTCCCACTACCATTAAAAAGGCGGTCCGCGATCTCATTGCCATCTCAAAGGCAGCCATTGAGGCTGAGAAGGACTTTAAGAAAGATCCGGAATCCATGGATGCAAAGGAACTGGAAAAGCTTGCCAAAGAGCTTACCAAGAAGATGCACCAGGCAGCGGCAGAGCTTAATTTTGAGGAGGCGGCAAAGCTGCGTGACCGGATGGTCCAGGTGAAAAAGATGCTTCAGGATATGGATGATTAAGGTATTAAAAAATGTTGCCCGGAACGGGTGAATGGTATTGACAATGATTCTCAATAAGAGTAAAATCTCAGTGGATGCATCCGAGGCAGGAGCCTTGAACGCCATCGGTTGGAAATGGCTGCATCCAGAGGAGATTATTATGAAGCTATATGAAGGAGAAATCGGAAAAACCTACATCGTTTACAGCGTGATGGTAAAAGATGCCATCACCAGGCGGCTGGAAGCCCTTGGAGTCAATGAACTGACGCCAGTTACCCTGATGAATAAGAAGGGAAGCGGCACTGTGATTATCAAGGTCAGGGGTACCCGCCTCGCTCTTGGGAGAAGGATATCGGAAGGAATTGAAATCAGGGAGGCTGTGGAGCATGAGTGAGGGTAGCAGAATGATTCGAGTCGGTTTTGTGGGAAACCCAAACTGTGGAAAAACAACCTTGTTCAATGCTTTTACAGGGGCAAAGCTTAAGGTGGCCAACTGGCCTGGCGTTACCGTGGAGAGAATGGAAGGAGAAACCAGCTACAAGGGACGCCCCATCCGGGTGATCGACACACCTGGAATTTATAGCCTGACCTGTTATACTCTGGAAGAAAAAGTAACAAGAAAATGCCTGGAAAGCGGGGAAGTGGATGTGATCATCAATGTGGTGGACGCCTCATCCCTGGAACGGAATCTGTATTTAACCCTTCAGCTTCTGGAACTTAAAAAACCGGTTATTTTAGCCCTTAACATGATGGACATTGTTGAGGACAGGGGAATGGAAATTGATTTGCATCGTCTTCCTGAGATGCTTGGATCCATCCCTGTAGTTCCGGTTTCTGCAAGAAAACGGACCGGTCTTGATGTGCTGCTTCATGCGGTAGTCCATCATTATGAAGAAGGCCCTCAAGGTGTGGTCGTAAATTATACGCCTAAAATCGAGAATAAAATTTCCAAGATAGAGACCGTACTAAAAGCCCATTACGGAAGCATGGACAATCTAAGNNCCATCAAGTTTATGGAATATGATGAGGAGGTCTGTAATGATCACCCCCTGGATTTAAGCAACATCGTTGACCATAATTATGAGAAGGAAATCATCAACCAGAAATACGATTATATAGAAAGCATCATCCATGAATGCCTGGTGAATAAAGAACAGAAGGCGGCATTTACAGATAAGATCGATGAGTATCTGACCCATCCCTTTTTGGGATTGCCACTTTTCCTGGGTATCATGGCTATGGTGTTCTTTTTGACCTTTACTGTGGGCGATTTTTTAAAGGGGTATTTTGAAGTCGCCTTAAGTCTGCTTTCCACCTACATGCTGCAGTTTATGGAAGGAATCCATGCTTCTGCCTGGATCACTTCTCTGGTGGTAGACGGAATTATAGCCGGAGTAGGAGGAATACTTACGTTTCTGCCCAATATCTTTATCTTGTTTCTTGCCCTGGCTTTTCTGGAAGACAGTGGGTATATGGCAAGGGTTGCCTATATTATGAATGAGATCATGGGGCGGGTAGGACTGTCCGGAAAGGCTTTCCTTCCCATGCTTTTGGGGTTTGGCTGTACGGTTCCGGCAGTTATGGCTGCCAGGTCCCTTCCCAGTGAAAAGGACAGGAAAAGAACCATTTTAATTACGCCATTTATGTCCTGCTCCGCCAGACTCCCCATCTACGTGCTTTTTTCCCAGATGTTTTTCCCGAAACATGCTTTGATCGTAGCCTATTCCCTATATCTCATCGGGTTAATGGTGGCTATTACGATTGCGTATGTGACCCACCTGACGCATAAGGCGGAGGAAGAGGATACCCTTCTTATTGAGCTTCCAGAATATAAGACTCCTAACGTGAGGACGGTAGCAATTTATGTATGGGACAAAGTAAAGGACTATCTGAGCAAGGCGGGAACCACTATTTTCCTTGCTACCATAGTGCTTTGGTTTGTTTTGAACAGCGGGCCGTCGGGATTTGTGGCAGATGTATCACAAAGCTTTGCAGCCGCCATCGGCCGTGTTTTAATTCCTGTACTCCGTCCTGCAGGCCTTGGGGACTGGAGAATCGCAGTGGCCCTGATTTCAGGACTTTCGGCAAAGGAAGTGGTGGTTTCCAGCTNNTATAAATTCCGCAGCGGGAATGGGAGAGCTGTCCGGGATTCTTGGGAGCTTTGGTTTTGGCGGCGTCAATGCTTATGCCCTTATGATCTTCTGCCTCCTCTATTCCCCCTGTATTGCGGCTGTGGCAACAATTAAAAAGGAAACAGGTTCTATGAGATGGACCCTTGGCATGGTGTTTTTCCAGCTGGCAGTGGCCTGGGCCGCTTCAGTGCTGGTATTTCAGATTGGAAGTCTGATCTTTTAACTTAATATTAGAGGAATAAGCCTATGAATGATAAGCTGCTTGTGGAAACTGCGGTTCTGGCAGGTGAAATTATGCTGGTAAGCGGTGCGGAAATTTACCGGGTGGAGAATACCATTGACCACATTTTACGAAAGGCAGGCAGGGATACTGCGGAAGCCATTGTTTTTTCTACAGGGATTTTCGCGTCCCTTAACGATCCCTCCATTGAGGCTATAACAGTAGCCAGAAGAGTTACCGGAAGATCCACCAACTTAAACAGGGTCTATCTGGTCAATGAAGTTTCCAGAATGCTGTGTGAAGACCGTATGACGGTGGAGGATNNCAGTACGGCAGGAGACTAAAGGATATTGGAGTTATAGGAGTGGCAGTATTCTTTACCCTGCTTTTAGGCGGAGGAGCAAGAGACTGCCTGGCGGCTGCCGTGACCGGAATTTCATTAGCAGCGGCCATGGAGGCTTCCGCAAGGATCAGGCTCAACGACTTCTGTGCCAATGGGATCTGCGCATTATTAATTGCAATTACCACCCTTTTTATGGAACGGTGGTTTATGCCTGGGATCAAAAGTGACATTATCATCATCGGTGCTATCATGCCTCTGGTTCCCGGTGTTATATTTACAACGGCTATCCGGGATACCTTAAACGGAGACTATGCCTCGGGAACGGCCAGGATCATGGAGGCAGTAGTGATCGCTCTTGCTGTGGCGGCAGGGGTGGGAGCTGGCATGGGCTTATATCAGTGGATGACAGGAGGGCTTTCATGGTAGTACAGACGATTGGTGCTTTCCTGGCTGTAATCAGCTTTTCTTTAATTTTGGAGCTTCCAAAGAAGCATGNNCGCGGCCTTTTTATCCAGTCTGCTGGTGGCTTTATCCAGCCATATCTTTGCGCGGATTTTTAAAGCTCCGGTCACGGTTTTTCTGGTGGCAGGAATTCTGCCGTCTGTTCCAGGAACGTCCATCTACCGGAGCGTGTCATATGTGATCGCAAATAACCCGGAACTTTCCAGCCACTATCTGGTGGAAACACTTCAAGTTTCAGGTGCCATAGCAATGGCTATTTTTATCATGGATTCTTTGTTCCGATTGGGGCAGAAGAAGTGAATGCAATGGTAAGTTTACCGCTGCTTCTGGAATAGAAATAGATGTGATTGGACAGACGGTCTTCTTCCGGTACTTCTTCCTGGTTAATGGAGAAGACGGTTTCTGCTAATTCATCAAAAGAAATATCTTCGTTATATGGAATGATGAGGACTTCGTGAATGCTGGAGGGCAGTATGATCAAATCGCTGCCGCTGCATGATGCGAAGTCTTTTAATATTCCTTCATATAGCAGGCACCCGGCTCCGTTTATTCCGGAGGAATTGGACAACACGTACATAGGAGGAGACAGGGGGGAATCATCAAAGAACTCTTCCAGGGTGTCTTCGTTTATCTCGTCTTCGGACGACTTTTTTACAATGTCTTTTATGGCTTCGGGAAGAGAACGGATGCGGGCAGGAAAAAGGCGGGGAGTATTTGTTATGGCTGCCAGGGATAATTCCTCTGTAGACCGGTTCCAGGCCTTTTGATGGCGGTTGTGGATGAGGGCGGTAAGGAGACTGTCTTCGTCTTTTTGAAAGGAAATGTAGAATATAATGGAAAGATCTAGCTGCGGATAGTTGATATGAGGGACTTCCTTTAGCAGTTCCCGGTTGGCCGGCTCGTTGATAAGGCGGAAGATGACCTTTTCCATGATCTGTTCCTGGGACAGGAATTCTTCGATTGGAAGGTCATCCGGAAGAGGGCTGCTTTGGTAAAGAGCCATGATGTCATCCAGGATGGCATTAAGAGGTCTGCCCTTTTGGTATGATTCATAGAAGTGGTTTAAATAGATGGTGGGGGCTGCCCGTTCGCCCTCCTTTCCAATGCAAAGCCCATGAAGGATAAGTCCGTTGTTCTTTGTGATAGGCTGGAGAATCAGAGTGAAATCCGGCCCCAGCCTCTCTTTCATGGATTGTTTGACAGTTTCCAGAAATGTTTCGTATACCATATGTATACCTCCTTAGATTTGTTTATGTAAACTGCTTGGTGCAGAATTACAATAAGAATAGAGTGGGACAGAATTGTTGAATGTATGATGGAAATTATTACCAGTGCCGGAATTATGGAAAGTATATTATAGTTTAGCACAGGAGGATTGCACCATGACACAACATGAAATTTCTAAATGTGAGAAATTGCTGTATGAGGCGATCAAAATAGCAGAACAGTCAAGAGAAGAATTTGAATTTATAAGGCAGTGTTTTAAAAATGATGATATGTATGGATGTGAAAGAAATCAGAGAAAGTCAGATAGGCATTGGGGACATGCAGAAGGTATTTTTTATGTATTAAAAGAACTGGGATTTGAACATAGAGACATGAAGAGACTTCAGAAGCTGATAAAGTGGTAATACAACAACTCTGGTAATTGCGACAATAAATAACAGACAAGGCAGAAAGAAGGTCTGATTAGACAAAGTGGCAGCGGAAAATCAATCCATGTTAAGAGTGAAAAGAATGGGAAGCGTAAAATTAAGGAATATAATTAAGTTGGACATCTAAATAAGTCCATATGCTTGTAGAAATATGAGTATGTGGGCTTATTTTAGTGCCTTAATTTATCAGGTTTATAAATCCACACTGACGTACATGAAAGCCGAATATGACGGTTCTGGTGCGTTCCAGAGGCATTGTAAAGGTGTATCTTGAAACATGGGTTTCATTTGGATGTAAAAAACAGAAAAGAAAGGAACAAAGAATTATGGCAAAGAGAGTAAGTAATATGAATGAATTGGCTGCTGCTTTAAAACCTACTATGTTAGGTATGATTGATGAGATGACAGAAAGAGTCTATCAGACATTAAATTATTTTCTACANNTAATCCAAAATACTATCGAAGGCAATATGATTTTTGTATTCTGTTACTGATAAAAGAGTTGGTAAACACGTTAATTTCTATGCAATTCCTTCATGGATTATCAAGCAGCTTAATACTATTGAAACCAATGGTTCTCGCTGGAAAGATAAAGGATATAGAATTGACGGTGTATCTTTTGATATGTTCTATCAAGCGGAGGGCTTCGATGTAGCAGTACCACAACACAGGCAGAATATTATAATCAGTTAGAAGGCATTGGATAATAATCCAGTACCTTTTATAGTTCTTGTAAATCTAATAAACAGGTAAGCAAAGAATATCGTTTATATACAAACAAAAATGTGGTAAAATGGATATAATCATAGTGCGAATTGGATATAGATTGCTAAGAGGAGGAGAAAATTATTATTAGTAAGTCAGAAGATAAACTAAGTGTATTTATAAGTCGTGTTTTACGCCATAAACACGAACATGGGTGGGCAAATGTAGATGAGTTGCTTACCGGGATTAACTCAACAGGAAGAAAGATTAATATGGAGATATTAGAAGAGATTGTTACTACAGATAATAAGCAGCGTTATAATTTCAATACAGATAAGACGCTGATACGGGCAAACCAGGGCCACAGTATTCCGGTTGATGTGGAATTGTCAGAGCAAGAACCACCTGAATTCTTGTATCACGGATGAATTTAATTTTTATAGATGTATTTCTTTTAATAAAATATACTATGGGAAAACAGTAAGTGAACTACATGGAGGAAATCTTCGGGAAAATAGTCCATAAAACAGATATTCGAAATTGTCTCCTGACAAAAAAGTATCATACTGGGCTGATAGTCCGCAGTCAGCACGAGCAGAATTGAAGTATCATGATCCTGGTAATGATTTATTGACTTTTTGGGCGTATGATGATGCGACAAGCACGTTTCTGACATTAGCAATTAGAGAGTCGTTGATTATTATTGATGGACGAGAAAAGGGTTTAAATGATATTTTGGATAAGGTAGAAACTGGCAAAGATTTGACAGAAAGAGAAAAAGAAATAATCCAAATAATAGTAGAGCAAAATCCCGATTGCTTAGTATATGAAGCGTTTGCATCTGTGTTGATTAGCTTTATATTTTCTAATCACATATTTTTAAAGAATTATCGCAAGTAAGAAAATTANNTTTACCTTCCGGGGTTGACAACAATAGCTATATTTGTTTTTGCTTTGTCGGCAAGAGTACAAAATTCATCAAAAAATAAAGTCTATTTTTTTCTTGGGAGATATTGCAAAATGGTTTAATATAGGTTTATATAGCTTTCTGAGCACATAGAAAAAAAGGCTGGTTTCCAGGGAGAAGATAAATTATGAATATAAGTGGAGATATAGCAAATCTTTTAAAACTACCTGTAAAAATAATGATTGCTATTGCTTTGGCATCTGGTCTAATATTATTTTTACCTGATTACATTATTCAGAAGATGTACATGGTTCCATTTAGGAATAAATATGGTTTTACAATTGGCATTGTTTTCTGTATTTCTTTATCTATAACGGTAGTTAGTTTTATTGCTTTAATATATGATTATTGCGTCAACAAATATTATAAGAAAATGTTTATAAAGAAATCCCCAGAGAGATTAAGAAAATTAAGCTCTTATCAGCAAGCAATATTATTTGGTTTATTTATGGAAGATAATCATACTGAACATCTACCTTATAACGATGGAGCTGTGAGAATTCTTGAACATAGTGGATACATACTTCGTACTTCTGAAATGACATTAGCCAGTGATTTGGATTCAATTGAATTTCCATATACTTTGCAACCATGGGTTATAGATGAATTAAGTCAAAATAAAGAATTACAAAACGAATTTAGATTGGCATTTAATCAGTTTTAATGAAAGTTCAGTTTTACCAAGAAGCAAAAGGTGAAATAGCGTAATAAGCCATGTTACAATAATTTGATAGCGGGAGAGAAAGACATGAAAACCGGTAAATTGCTAGAAGAATTGATCGATATTGCGCAAACGACGAAAACAGATTTTGCAATCAGCATGAATATGACTCCAAGTGGATTAAGTAAGATCCTGAAAGGAGGCAGGCTGCCTTTATTAAAGGAAAAGGGAGAATTCAACAGGAAGGCTGCCGCTTATTTCGCTGATGCATTATATGGCCATAGTTGTTATTTAAAACTTATTCATATTTTTCCGGTCATATACGATTTCAATTCCAGGTATGAACTGGATAACTTTCTATCCTATGCCTTAGAATATGCTTTTGATGAAGACTTTGACGAAGAAAACTATGGAAATCTAAGCTTATGTAATAGAAAGTCAAGTTTTATGGGGAACAAGACCATCTTGAACATGTTCTGTGTTTTTGTTTCCAATTACATCATAGGCGATCATGACATGCCTCTGGAATTTTATAGCAACATTCCTTTTTTTGACCGGGCTTATTCTGATATTTTCCCAAGAATAAAAATCTCAAACTCACGAAAACTGGAAAGGGCTGTCTTTAACTACTTTTTTAATATTCCCGCTATTGAAGCGTCCACCAGTGACTATAATATCGTCCTTTTTTCCTCCATCGTCAAGGCACAGGAGTATGTGGATTTAAATTTTTGGGAAATAACAAAGGAAATAAATTGCTCCTTTTTATTTTTAAAGGGGCAATTTCTTCTGCTCTTCAGCCTGCCGTTAGATAGGGTGCCGCTTATGACCTTAGTTACTGATAAAGGCTATTTAAACATATTTTCTGATGCACTCGTAAAGAAGGAGGCAAAGAAGATTAGCTATAGCGGAAGAGAAGTGGCAGCGGCCCTAGAAATAGATCCTTCAATTCTCTCTAGGCTTATGGATAAGCGTGTGGATGTCGTATATAATTTTATACCCATAGGCTATTTAGTCAGGGAAAAGGATTTGGAATCTGTAGAGGGCAGGAAAGTTTCAAAAAGAGCCATTTTGGAATTTTTTCACAGAGTCATGGACAAGGAAACCATTTTTTTCATGGCAGCCAATGCGATGTTTGAATTTGGCACTGTAGGAAAAGCTGTTGTTCCACTCTTTGGCGCTATCGATTTTTCGCCAAAAGAGCGAATCCAGTACCTACAAAGGTTTAACAAATTAATTAACGATAAAAGTTCTGACAAAATCAGAGCCTTGAACGGTGAACAGCCGAAAGCGGCGGTCATCTGTTTACAGGGGCTGAATGTGATCTATATGATTGATCAAGAATATAAAAATGAAAAAATCCATTGCTTTGAAACAAATCTGTTTCAAGATATCATAGGGAGGCAAATAGCAAAATATGCGATAAAGGTCTTGGAGTTTAGTCCTGAATTATGGCAGGCCTATCTCAACGAGGTAACCAAAAAACTTGAAAGAATTGGATTATAAAACTATTTACTGTTTTAAAAAGAGTAGTTAGATATAGATAGTGTTATGGTGATGAGAATATATGAGAAGCCTATTTTTACAGATAATAAGTTATATTATATTTATTGCAAATTAAAAAAACAGTAAAAATGATAAGAGAGCACAGCCCTTGCTTTATATATAACAGCGCATGCTGGGCATACCAAGAGCAGACGGACAATCGGTTGGTTTTGGACAAAGGGGGCTGTTAATAACAGTAGTATATAAAAGCAATTCTATTTAATTCGGACATGCCCTCTTCTTTTTGCTATAAAATAAAACCTTCAAGCTGAGTGGTTTTATTTTATAGCAGTTTGAAGGTTTAGACAAACTTTGAAACGGCCTCTAATGCTGGAAGAAGGCTTCTGTGTGACCTACCAAAATCCCCAGTAGAAACATTGATTTCCAATTACATACCTGTTATCCATAACACTTTGCCTATAACACTTTGCCTATAACACTTTAAAGAGCTGAATTAACCTGTTCTAATCTAAATTTTCTCCATTACTTTCAATAACGCTTTTATACCAATCAAAGGATCTCTTTTTGTAACGCTTTAGTGAACCGTTACCGTAATTATCTTGATCAACATAAATTAAGCCATAGCGTTTGGTCACTTCGTGACCCGTAGCACTTACTAAATCAATTGCACTCCAAACTAAATATCCCATCACATCTACTCCATCTCGTATTGCTTCTTTAACTTGAATTAAATGTGCATTAATATAATCTATCCGATAAATATCGTCGACGCGTTTATTATTCGTCAGTATATCTTGTGCGCCTAATCCGTTTTCTAGTATCATTAAAGGTACTCCATAACGATCGTATATACGATTCAATGATATTCTCAATCCAACGGGGTCAATAGGCCAGTTCCACTGAGACAGCTTTAAATTTGGATTTTTTAATGTACCTACAATATTACCACTTGTTTCAATAGTCTTATTACTAGCACTTGACATATAGCTCATGTAGTAACTAAAACCTATGAAATCAGAAGTTCCTACTTGCAAAATTTCTTCGTCATCTTTTTCTATTTTGATGTTAATATCGTTGTCATGAAAATAACGAACTATGTAACTTGGGTACTTACCTTTTATCATTACATCAAAGTAAAAGGAGTTAAGTTGGGCTTCTTTAACAGATTCTAATACATCTAAAGGGTTACTTGTTGCAGCATAATATTCCAAATGAGCATTCATGCTTCCAAAAAGCAATCCTGAATATTTTTTACTATAGGTAATCGTACGGGCATTTGCGACAAGTTGATGATGTGCTGCTTGGTATTTCATGGTTTTCAGATCCGTTTTACTACATTCACTTAAAATTCCTCCACCAGTATAAGGACTTGACATCAACATACTGATCTCATTAAAACAAATCCAATATTTAACTCTTTCATGAAAATGATCCAGTAAAGTTTTACTGTATTTAAGAAACAAATCAATCATCTTAGGATTTTCCCAACCATTTAATTCCTTAACTATTTCTACAGGAATGTCATAATGTTGCATGATAATCAATGGTTGTATTCCATAAGATAAACAGGCATCGATTACTTTGTCGTAAAAATCCAATCCATTTGAATTAGGTTCTTTTTCAAATCCAGTAGGAAAAATTCGTGACCAGCAAACTGAAATACGCAATACTTTAATACCTAATTCCGCCATCAAAGCTATGTCTTTAGCATAGCGATGATAAAAATCAATCCCACGACGTTTTGGATAATTCAAATAATTGTTCGCTAACCTTTTATTAAATTCAACTTCACTAAGTTCTAAAGTTGATAATACTTTGTTACGATCTATGTTCTCTTCATATACCATTAAATCCATCGTAGAGATGCCTTTTCCCCCTTCATCAAATCCGCCTTCAGTTTGAGACGATGAAGTCGCGGCTCCCCACAGAAAATTGTTTGGAAAACCATCTTGGTATTTTTTCATAAAAATCACCACCTTCAAAATGTTTAACTTATGAATGATTTTCTAGCAATTTATAAGCGTCACTAAGTACTTTTTCACCATCCATCCTTCCATAATCTTGAGCATTGATGATGCGAACTGGCACTTGATATGGAGTTGCTGCTTCTTCAAAGTCACTTAACATATAAGACACCTGTGGTCCTAAAAGAATAACATCAACTTGATCAATCATACTCAATGCTTCAGGTTCTGCTTTAGCAAAAACATCAATTTTTTGATTCGTTTGCTCTAAAGATTTTTTCATTCGGCTTACTAACATACTTGTTGACATTCCCGCCGCACATACAAGCATTATTTTTTTCATATCAATCTTTCCTTTCAGTTGTTTCAATAATTAATTGTTGTTTTTCCGCAATTTTGAAGAAGGGGTAATATATTGCTACCGACACGAGAACCAATATTCCAGTCCAAATTGTAGTACGCCAATCTCCACCAGACATCAAAAATCCATTTATGATTGGTGGAGTAGTCCATGGAATATCAATGAATGCTCGTCCAATAACATTATTACTCATTAAAAACCAGGTGGATGCTATATTGACAAGTGGAGTGATAATGAATGGAATAATTATTATTGGATTAAAAATAACTGGCACTCCATAAACAATGGGTTCGTTAATATTAAATAAAGAAGGAGCCAATCCCATTCTACCAAGTTTTTCGAACACTTGAGATTTAGATTGTGTAAGCAAAAGAACTAATCCTATAGTGGCTCCTGTACCTCCCAGACACATAATTGTCTCCATTCCCCATGTTACGAGTTCACCAGGAATTTTCCCATTAGCGACTACTTGGGCATTTAGTTGCCCATTAATAGTTAAAATTGGAATTAACATACCGATAAACACAATCGGATTAATACCAATACTAAAGAATAAACTCATACATAATGATAGAAGCATTAAACCCGGTAATGAGTTTAAAATATTAACCATAGGAGAAAAAATAGTTGTTACAACAGAATTAATATCGATTCCTAAACCGTTACGAATAAAAAGAAAAATAGCTAACGAAATCGCAAGAGAAAGAATTGTTGAGAAAGAAGCAGATACATTAGTCGGAACAGAATCGGGTAATTTAATTTCAATATTGTATTTTTTGCACAAATGCATAATACAAACACTAAGATAACCGACAAGTATAGCTGTAAATATTCCATTAGCACCAAATACTTCAGTATTGAAGGCTCCCTCATCGGTCAAAGTCGCTGCGAAGAAAGCTGCTAGCGAAATAATAATACCACAAATCGGATCTAACTTGAAATGCCTAGCAGTATTAAACCCAATAACTAGAGCAACTACCAAACCCGAAATGTTTGACGTCGTTAATGTCAGTGCATTAAAGAAGGGTTTGACTGGCTCTAATAGATTATTTAGCCAAGGGAACGGCATATTGGTTATAAAGGTACCAATGGCTCCAACAATCATTAATGGAATGATTGCCAACATGGAATTTCTCAAAACAATAATAAAAGGAATTTGTTGAAATTTATTAGCAATAGGAACAATCCTTTTTTGTAGAAAATCTAAAAGTCGATTCATAATTTATCCTCCTCGAGCAATTTCCTATATAATTTAATGAATTTTTTTGCCATAATTTTTAACGTTTCTACACTCATTAACTGATCTTCTGTATGAACGAGTAACAAGCTAAATTTAACGTTTTGACCAGCTGCTTCATTTTGAATCAGTTTGGCGTGTTCTTTATGTCCAACCAAAAATTTTTGATTGCCTAACTCCATTAGTTCTTCCGTTAGAACAAATTCATTGTCTTCGGCAGCATTAATCGCTTCAACTATATGCCCTTTTGCTTCTCCTACGCTCATAATTATTTTGAAACAAATCTCTTCAATAGTCTCCAAATCCTTCACCTCCTTTATTTTTTTATTGTATTATTTTAAATATACTCCCCTTTTATATAAAATTTGCCTTCTTTTCTAGTAATTTATTATAGTTTGTTTGTCTGCTCTTTTATATTAACATCAATTCTTTAATAGCAACAGGCAATAATTGTACCTATTAATATAGACAATCATTATATGATAAAGTTAGCCAATTTATGATATACTTTATATGTATACCAACTTACAGAAACTTTATAGTATATGGAATTTGCATTTACTTTGTTCGTACTATAAATATTATTCTAAAATGAAGTGTTAAATCTGTAAAATATTCCATTATACGAATCTGAAAAAATTATAATTGTTAAGTTTAGTATAATTGCAAAAATAAGCATAGTATAGGGTCTTTCGTGTATGTTTATGGTTTGGTGGTAACTTAACAAAACAATTAAGAAAGCCAATGTGACAAAAAATGGTATTGACCATTCGAAGAATTGCTGCCGATATCTTTGTTGAGCTTTACATAAACATCTCTCACAAAAAGTCTAGCATATAACCATAAATATATTGTAGTAGAAAGGTGAAATATAATGAAATTAGATAATCGATTTATTATAATTATAAAATTATTAATAGAATCCAAGGATTATATACCTAGCCGAATTCTTGCATCTAAAATGAATTTAAGTATAAAAACAATTTCACGAATTATAAAACAATATGATGAAAATGATCTAAAATTATACGGTTTTAGTATTAATAGTATACCTCAATATGGTTACAACCTCAATGTATTTGATGATAAAGAGTTTGCAAAGTTCCAAGAACTTTATCTAACGAATATACCTATGATTATAAATCAATACAAATATGAAAAACATATTGAAATTATTTCCTACATGATTGAACACGATCATGAGAACATTAAAATTCCAAAACTTGCTGAAGACCTTTTTATTAGTGAGTCTAGCTTTGCAAATTACAGAAAGAAAATAAATGATTTACTAGTAGAATTCAATATGAATATTTTATATCGTCAAGATAAAGGTGTTTACATTAATGGAACAGAGAGTCAAAAAAGATCATTTCTTTCAAGCATTGTAATAGCAGAAATTTTACAAACATCTGAGATTAAAGATAACGAAAATGCAATCATTACCTCACTTCTAATAGAAACCGCAAATAAGTTTAATCTTTCATTCACTTCATTTGGACTTGATGATCTTGTGCGGCATTTATATATTTTTGTTAAAAGAAATCAATTAGCTAAAAATGTAACATTTAGTTCGTATGAATTAGAAGAAATACAATCAGCACCAGAATATATAATTGCTGAATCAATTTATGACCAACTTAAGATCATCTATAATTTGGATGATAATCCTTATGAAATTGCATATTTGACTATCCATTTACTTGGTAAACGCTCCACTTCATTCTCAAAAATGGATAATATAGAGAAATATAAAATTAATGATTTAATTAAAGAGATATTTAAAGAGATTAAAGAAATAATAGGAGTAGATTTGTCAATTAGCAATGAGATTATGAACTTTTTAATATTGCATTTTGAGCCCATGCTTACAAGATTAAAGTATGGTTTAAATTCTGAAAACCCATTATTAGAAGAAATCAAAACACAACATTCTCGTGCGTTTGAAATGGGATTAATCGCCAAAAAAGTAATTCTTGAAAAGTTGGCTTATTCACTTAATGATAGTGAAGTTAGTTATTTATCCATATATTTTTCATTAGCATTAGAACAAAACATTTACAATATACAATCTCATAATATATTGATTGTATGTGGTTTAGGCGTTTGGAGCTCGAGAATTCTTACCTATAAAATCAAAGAAAAATATCCTCAGTTCGTTAATATAATTGATGCTTCTCCTTATCACCTTTTAAAAACAGTTGACTTGAGTATATATAATCTTATTATTTCTACAGTCATTCAACCTATTGCCACCTCCTTACCAATTATTTATATTACAAATGCACTTCAAGATAATTGGGATTATAAACTCAAATCTTATTTCACGAATAATGCTTTTTCTTTTATTATTGAAGAATATCTTAGATCCGAATTATTGTACTATGAAGATACTTTTGCTACGAAAGAAGATGCCATTACTTACATTATTCATCAGGTTAAAGAACATTATGAAATACCTGAATTACTTTTAACAAAAACACTAGAACGCGAAAAATTGTCCTCTACAGATTATGGGAATAGCTGTGCTATCCCACATCCGCTTGAAATGTGTACAAACGAAACCATTTTTGCTGTACTTGTTTTGAAACGAGCTATGATTTGGGGATCATCAAATGTCCGCTTTATTTTCTTTCTTTCACCAAGCAAGACCTACAAACACGATTTACAGTATTTTATTGAACTCTTAACTAAGTTTATTACAGATACACAAAAGTTTAGCGAGTTTGCTAGTAATCCTACTTTTGATAATCTTAAAAAAGGGCTAATTTCAATTGAACAAAAATAACAGTAAATGACAGAGATACTAAACTATGATAAACAAGGTATAAAATAATAAATTTTAATATATAAATTGCTATTTTAAATTATTTATTTCTAATACTAGAATTATATAACGTACCATGGTATTAGTATATAAGTGTGGACACGAAAAGTTTAACACGATAAAATATTGATATGAAAGGTGTATTAATCATTGTCCTAAAAACGGTATTCGATATACGGATAAATTTAAAAAGCAATTAGTAGATTTGTATCTAACAGGTGTTCCTTCAGCTATCTCAAAAAGACGAGTTGGACGCATGGTTTAAGAAAAACGCAGGTAAGGCTATTAATATATAACTATATTTGATAAAATAGGAGCATGGTCAAATTGTTTGGCGATGCTCAGATGTAAAAGAAAGGATTTGATACAATGAGCATATCAACAATTAATAATAGAAGAGACAAGGGAGATGGGTTAATCAGGCAGAGAGTGATGGCAGATATGAATATAGGTATGTTGTGGGTAAGAAGCCAGATGACAAGCTGATATATAAATCTTTTTATACAAAACTGATTGAGAACTGAAACGTAAAATTAAGGAATATAATGAGGACAGGTCAAAATATACTGTAAAAGTGGAATCCACTTCTTTCCGAGACTATGCCGAATTTTGGATGAAAACAGTGAAATATCCAATATTAAAGCCGGCCTCATATGATCGACTTTAACAGACGTATAATACCGTTTGCAATTACATAGGTTGGGTTCAGTTGGGAAATGTGACTACAGAAGATATACAGTGTATGATAAACGATTTATCATCCACAAAGGCATATTCCACGGTTAAGAAGCATTATGAATTAGTAAAAGGGGTATTCCAGTATGCTTATAGCTCTCAGAAGATAACCTTTGATCCTTGCCCTGCTGTGCAATTGCCGATTGAGCGCAACATGAAAGTAAAAACAAAAAAGACTGAAATTCTTCCAGAAGACATAACTGAGAAAAAGTATGAGTTTAATAATACATTACAACAGAGCAATAATCAGTTCTTTAAGCATATGCCTGTTCTGCTGCTAATTTTAAACACTGGAATGAGAATTGGTGAAGCTTTGGCTTTGGAATGGCAGGATATTGACTTTGATAAGAGGACGTGGTTCTGTTGTGGGAAAGAATAAAAAAACCTTTAGTGATATTATGAAAACGGAATCGGGAAATCGGTTGATACCTTTGAATGATATGGCTGTGGCTTTTCTGAAGCAAACACTGGATTATAATAAGAGAAAGAAGATTAAAACGGATTATGTTGTAAGTACTGCTGATGGAGGCTATGTCTCTGAAAGGAATATCTTGAGGACATTTAAAAGTGTTCTTGGAGTAGTAGGGGCAGAAGATTATACAATACATGCAACAGACATACATTTGCTTCCAGACTGTTAAAAGCAGGAACAGAGATAAGCGTTGTCAGCAAACTTTTAGGATACGCCGATATTAATACGACATACAGCACATATATCCACGTTTTGAATGATCAGATGACAGACGTAATGTCCAGTATCTCCAAGGTTTAGAAGCGGTTTTATTGGCCACTTATGTGACCACAAAACTGACCACTTATTGACCACTTATCTTTCAGTAAAAACCAGTAAAAATCAGTAAAAACCAGTTAAACCCGGGAAATAGGGGATTTGCTAAAAGCTGATAAATACGAGAAAAGCCTTATAGAATAAGCACTTTCAGAGGCTTAAAAATTGACAAACAAAAAATGCATCTGATAGGAATCGAACCTACGCACGCGGCTCCGGAGGCCACTGCTCTATCCACTGAGCTACAGATGCATCTTTTATATTCTACTATAGTTTCTTTTAAAGCGCAATAGTATTTGTTGATTTTTGTCTGTTTTTTTGTTAGAATGAAAAGGAGATTGATTCTCCAGGAGGTCAAGCCCATATGAAGGACTTATTTGAAAAATGGAAGAAGTGTTCCAAGGAAGAAGTCAGACGGATACTGAAATTTCTGTTTTTTCCCTTGGCAGCGATTATATTGATTTTTGCCGTTATTGTTTTGGATAAGCCCGAACAGACAGGAAATGATCCGGCTCATGTATCCTCAGAAGCAGTGGATTCATCGGCTTCTGAGGCTGAAAGCACACCATCAGATTCAGCAAAGGAAGTGATTACGCTGCAGGAAGAAACCATACCGGCGATTCATGATTTGATGGAAGCTTATTTTAAAGCCAGGAAAACCTGCGATATAGAGGCGCTTTCAAAGGTATATGGCAATACCTATTCTGAAGAGGTACTGAGAGAACAGGGAGCCAGAATGGAAGAGGAAGTGAAATTCTACCAGAGTTTTGAAAACCTGGTATGCTATACGGTTCCGGGAGTGGACGAGGGCGAATACCTGGTATATGCCAGATTTGATATCAAATTCCGTCAGGCGGAAACCTTAGCGCCAAGCCTGGTTGTATGCTATGTAAAGACAGCAGCAGATGGAAGCTATTATCTGGCTGCAGATACCAGCGCAGAACAGTCTGAATTTATGGAGAGGGCAAACAAGTCTGAGGCCGTGCAAAGGCAAGCAAAAGAGGTAAACGATAGTCTTGAGAATGCCTTAAAGTCTGACGAAAATCTCCTTGCTGTCTATCACATTCTGATGGATGAGAAGGAAGCGCCGGAAGATACAACCGATTCAGGCAGCCAATCAAACAATACGTAAAACAGATGCTTCTCTGCGTAGCACCCTGCAGAGGAGCATTTTTGGCAAAGGAGAGTACAGATTTATGAACGTTAGGGACTTTTATTTTGATCTCCCCCAGGAACTGATTGCCCAGGACCCCCTTGAGGACCGTTCTGCTTCCAGGCTTCTGGTATTGGATAAACACACGGGAGATATTCAGCACAGGCATTTTAGGGACATCCTTTCCTATTTACGGAAAGGGGATTGTCTGGTCATAAATGATACCAAGGTCATTCCGGCAAGATTGTTTGGTGTGAAAGAAGGGACCGAGGCAAAAATAGAAATCCTCTTATTAAAGAGAAGAGAAAACGATATTTGGGAAACTCTTGTAAAGCCCGGGAAAAAGGCAAAGGCAGGAACGGTGATCTCCTTTGGGGAGGGCTTGTTAAAGGGAACTGTAATCGATGTGGTGGAAGAAGGAAACCGTCTTATCCAGTTCTCCTATGAGGGAATTTTTGAAGAGATACTGGACCGTTTGGGACAGATGCCTCTGCCTCCTTATATTACCCACCAGTTAAAGGATAAGAACCGCTATCAGACGGTTTATGCAAAGCATGAGGGATCAGCGGCCGCGCCAACGGCCGGTCTGCATTTTACAAAAGAGCTGCTAAAGGAAATTGAGGATATGGGAGTGTCCATCGCTCATGTGACTCTTCACGTGGGGCTTGGAACCTTTCGCCCGGTGAAGGTGGATGAGATCGAAGCACATCATATGCACTCTGAATTCTATATTATAGAAGAAGAAGAGGCGAAAAAGGTCAATGACACGAAAAAAAACGGCGGCCGCATCGTCTGTGTGGGAACGACCAGCTGCCGTACGGTGGAATCTGCTTCCACAGAAGAAGGGATTTTAAAGGCAGGAAGCGGATGGACGGAAATCTTTATTTATCCAGGATACCGTTTTAAGATTCTGGACTGCCTGATCACGAATTTTCATTTGCCTGAATCTACGCTGGTAATGCTGGTATCCGCTCTTGCAGGGAGGGATCATGTGCTTCATGCCTATGAGGAAGCCATTAAAGAGCGTTACCGTTTCTTTAGTTTCGGCGATGCCATGCTTCTTACGGACCTTCATAAGGAAGGGGAGTCTTAAGAACTGAAATGCAACAGCTTTGAAAATTAAGGGAAATGATGAATCCAGCAGTTAAAAATAAGGTGGGGGTACACACTTATGGAAGAGAAAAAAAACATGGTCGGAGGAATATCCAGGAAGACTTTGGAGCGCCTTCCGATGTATCATCATTATCTGGAACGGAAATATCGGGAAGGAACAGAGACAATATCGGCGCCGGCCATTGCCCTGGATCTTCAGCTTAATGAGGTTCAGGTGCGCAAGGATCTGGCAATGGTGGCAAAAACAGCCGGAAAGCCCAAATTGGGATATGTGGTGAAGAACTTAATCAGAGACATGGAGGAGTTTTTGGGGTTTCATAAGCGAACCAGGCAGCTCTGGTAGGAGTCGGATCCCGGGGCAAAGCCCTTCTGTCCTATAAAGGGTTTGAGCAGTATGGTGTGGAGATAGTCCTGGCTTTTGATTCCGATGGAAGAAGGGTGAATACAAAAACAGGAGGAAAGCCGGTTTTTCCCATGGAAAAGCTGGAAAACCTCTGCCAGAGAATGAACATACACATCGGCATCATCACGGTTCCGGCGGAATGTGCCCAGGAGGTATGCAACCGCCTGGTAAACGGCGGTGTAAAGGCCATATGGAATTTTGCTCCAACCCACTTAACCGTACCCGATCATGTGCTGGTGCAGAACGAGAACATGGCTGTGTCGCTGGCCGCTCTGTCCANNCAGCCAGTAGGCCAAGGAGGAAGATGATTGAATACCGTATTGTTACAATATGCCGTTGAGGTGGAAAAAACAGGCTCCATTACCCAGGCTGCCGTCAACCTTTACATGGACCAGCCTAATTTAAGCAAGGCGATTAAAACGTTGGAAGAAAGCCTGGGCGCACCGATTTTCAGACGGACTTCCAAAGGCATGGTTCCTACGGCAAGAGGAAGGATTTTTCTGGAGCATGCCAGAAATGTCCTGGACCAGATCGAGAAGATGGAACATTTATATAAACCGGATGAGGTAAGAGGGGTGGAGTTTTCTCTTTCCATGNNAAGGGCAAGCTATCTAAGCCTTGCATTTTCCAGATTCATCCGAAGTCTTTACCAGGAGGAAGGAATTTGTGTATGGCTTCGGGAGACAAATTCCGCAGATACTTTAAAGGATGTGGAAACAGGAGAATATAATCTGGGAATCATCCGGTATCAGTCCTCTTTAGAAGGGCATTATACCCAGGCAGCAGCGGCAAAAGGCCTTCTTATGGAACCGGTTTTGGAATATTCCTTAAGGCTTCTCATGTCCGCAGATCATCCCCTGGCAGAAAAAGAGGAAATCACGGGAGAGGATTTGCTGCCGTATATAGAAATTGTCCATGGTGACGGAGCAACGGGCCGCCGGGAGAATTTTGAAAAGAAGGGAAGACTTTTGGAATCTCCAAAACGCGTTTACGTATTTGAGAGAGGAAGCCAGTTCAATCTTTTGCTGGAAGATCCTCATACGTATATGTGGGTTTCTCCCATGCCGGAAGAGCTCCTTACAAGGTATGGCCTGGTGGAACGGCAGTGCAGAAAAAAGACCGGGACCTTTCGGGATGTGCTGGTTTACAGGAAAGGGTATTCGTTTACGGCCTGGGATAAAGGATTTTTAAATGAGCTGGAAGCAGTGAAGAATATTTTTTAGAATAGGAATGTTAAATATATATCAGTATCTATATACTGATATATATTTTTTTACCTTTGTAATTCCTGCATGGTTGAGCTACAATATAGCTATAACAAAGAACTGGAATTTTACAAGGAGGATTATACGATGGCAAGATTTACATTACCGAGAGACTTGTATCACGGAAAGGGCGCCCTGGAAGAGCTTAAGAATATAAAAGGAAAAAAGGCAATTGTGGTTGTCGGCGGCGGCTCCATGAAACGTTTTGGATTTCTTGGCAGGGTCGAAGCCTGTCTAAAGGAAGCCGGAATGGAAGTAAAGCTGTTTGAAGGCGTAGAGCCGGATCCCAGCGTGGATACGGGGATGAAGGGCGCTGAAATGATGCGGGAGTTTGAGCCGGATTGGATCGTTGCCATCGGCGGAGGATCCCCTATTGATGCGGCAAAGGCTATGTGGGCATTCTATGAGTATCCTGATACCACATTTGAAGATTTATGCATTCCTTTTAATTTCCCGACTTTGAGAACAAAGGCAAGATTCTGTGCCATTCCGTCTACCTCTGGTACGGCTACCGAGGTTACAGCATTCAGCGTAATTACGGACTATAAAAAGGGAGTGAAATATCCGCTGGCAGATTTCAACATCACACCGGATATTGCAATCGTTGATCCGGACCTGGCTGAGACCATGCCTCAGAAGCTGACCGCCCATACCGGTATGGATGCCCTGACTCATGCGGTTGAAGCTTACGTATCCACCCTTCATTGCGATTATACTGATCCTCTGGCTCTTCATGCGATCAAGATGATACATAATGACTTAAATGATTCTTACAATGGGGACAAAGAAGCCCGTGCCCGCATGCATAATGCCCAGTGTCTGGCCGGTATGGCATTCTCCAATGCTCTTTTGGGAATTGTTCATTCCATGGCACATAAGACAGGTGCCGCTTATTCAGGGGGACATATTGTCCATGGCTGTGCAAACGCCATGTATCTTCCAAAAGTAATTAAGTTTAATTCCAAGGTTTCTGAGGCTGCAAAACGTTATGCAGAGATTGCCCGCTTCATTGACTTAAAGGGGAATAATGATGAGGAGCTGGTTGATGCATTGATCGCAGAGATCCGTTCCATGAACAAAAAGCTGGATATTCCTGCTTGTATTAAGGAATATGAAGGTGGAATCATTGACGAAGCAGAGTTCAATGATAAATTAAAGACAGTAGCAGAGCTGGCAGTAGGTGATGCATGCACCGGCTCCAATCCAAGGCCGATTGCGCCCGCAGAGATGGAGAAACTGTTAACCTGTTGTTACTATGATAAAGAGGTAGATTTTTAAATAATCTCCAGTAAATGAATGCAATGTGTGCAGCAGGCGCAGAACCTTATGGTTTTGCGCCTGTTGTGCGTGAAAAGAGGTTTGACAGTAAAGTTCATCTGTGATATGGTAATCGGGAAAATGGTTAGAGTTCAGCCATGCAGTAACATTTACGGGATTTTTTTGTGCGAACTTGTTCACAAAACACGGATTAGGAATGGTATGGCCGAACCATAACGGAAAGCATGGGATAACAGAATGAAGCAGGCAATTTTAGTAGTGAGTTTTGGAACAAGCTATCATGAAAGCAGAAAGAAAACCATAGAGGCCATTGAACAGGCTATAAAAGAAGAGTTTCCGGAGTATGAGCTTCGCCGGGCATTTACTAGCCGGATCATTATTGGAATATTAAAAAATCGGGATAACATACACATAGACAGCGTGGCGGAGGCATTAGAAAAGCTGGCTCTGGAAGGGTTTCAGCGTGTGATCGTACAGCCGACCCTGGTTATGGGAGGGGAAGAGAATGACGGCATGGTAGCTGCC
>DJBG01000242.1 GCA_002429965.1 Hungatella sp. UBA5982 | reverse complement strand
AAAAAAAACGCGGGAGCAATTGTTCCCCCCCCAGCCATTTTTACATAAACAGCAGTATATTCCCTAATGCTCTACATAAGCGGTGCGAACAATCTCAACGCCCGCCCTGCCAGCACTTCATACCATGGATAATTCCTGCAATCTTCCATAGTGATTTTACGGCATTGAGCCAGAGTGTCATGAAAATCTCTTTGTATATCCCGTATCACCTCGTTCCGATACAGGTAGACCGCACATTCAAAATGAAGGTAAAGGCTTCTGAAATCCATATTAATGGTTCCGACCACAGCCTTGGTATCATCACTTGTATATACCTTGGCATGGACAAAGCCTGGTATGTACTCATAAATCTGGACCCCAGCCCTTATCAGCTCCCCATAATGAGACCTAGCAAGCAGGAACGCATATTTCTTATCCGGTATCCGCGGCATGATAATAACGACCTCCACACCCCGCTTGGCGGCAAAGGTAAGAGCCTGGACCATTTCATAATCCAGAATCAGATAAGGCGTCATAATGTGGACATAATGTCTGGCAGAATTTATGATATCCAAATAAACCTGTTCCCCAACCGATTCCTGGTCTAAGGGGCTGTCCCCGTAAGGGATCACAAACCCCTCCATGTTCAGCTCCAAGGGATAAAAATACTCCGGATCTCTTAGATATTTCCCATAGTCCTCAGGGCCCTTTTCAGAAATATTCCACATTTGCAGAAACATCATGGTAAAGCTGGTAACGGCATCCCCCTTCAGCATGACTCCTGTATCCTTCCAATGGCCAAAACGCACGCGCCGGTTAATATATTCATCAGCCAGGTTTACTCCTCCGGTAAAAGCCGTAAGACCATCCACCACCAGAATCTTTCTATGGTCCCGGTTATTCTGGTAAGTGGTAAATGCCGGCTTAATGGGAGAAAACATCTTTGCCTTGATTCCCTTTGCCTGTAATTCCTTTGGATAGCTAAACGGAAGCAGGACCAGGGAACACATGCCATCATACATGAACCGGACTTCCACCCCCTCTTTTGCTTTTCTCTCCAGAATCTCCAATATGGCATCCCACATTTCCCCGCGTTCCACAATAAAGAATTCCATAAAAATAAACCGCTTTGCACCTTCCAGTTCCTTCTTCATCTCTTCAAACATGGTTTCGCCCAGTGGAAAATACTGTACATTGGTATTTTTATATGCCGGGTAATGGCCTGAATTTTTGATATAGTAAGCCAGANNCATTTCGCTTGCTGATTCTGGACAACTCCTCCATGACCCTGGGGCTTTGGGTCAGATAGGCTTCGGTATTTTCCATATTGACCCGCAGTCTTTTATTTGCCAGCTTTCCCACAATCTGCAGCTCCACAAACAGATAAAAAAGCGTTCCAAACACAGGAACCGCTGCAATTGGGACCATCCAGGCCAGCTTAAAGCTGGGATTTTCTTCTTTATTCAGAATATAAATGATAACAAATGCACTGAGCAGAGCAAAACCGCCATAAAAATAGGCAAGGTAGCGGCTCAAAAAACGGTATGCCGTAATAAGAATAGCCACTTGTATCATAAGAGAAACGACCGCAAACGTAGTCCGGCCAAAAATAATCCTCAGCATTCTCCTGATCTGTTTCATCCTGTGCACCTCCTATGCTGCCGATTCAATAAATCATATCTTTTTAATTATACAGCCTGTCTCTTTTTCTTGCAACATCCAGCAGGCTCTGTAACCTTTTCAAAGATGTCAAAAACAACGGGAAAACCGCTGATACCGCAGTCTTCCCGCCACCACTTCCTTTTCACTTACCGTTCCAGTGCCTGTCTGATATCTTCCATAATATCCTCTGCATTTTCGATGCCAACACTCAGCCGGATCATGGACGGATCAACCCCTGCGTCAACAAGCTGTTCATCCGTCAACTGTCTGTGGGTATGGCTGGCCGGATGCAAAACAGAAGTGCGTGCATCTGCCACATGAGTCACAATAGCCGCCAGTTTCAGTCCATCCATAAACTTAACCGCTGCTTCCCTTCCGCCTTTTAAGCCAAAGGAGATTACGCCGCAGGTGCCATCAGGCATATATTTTTTTGACAATTCATAATAGTTGTCCCCTTCAAGTCCCGGATACTTGATCCACGCCACATCTTCCCTTGCGTTTAAATACTGCGCCACCTTTAAGGCATTTTCGCAATGACGTGNNCAACCCGAAGATGCAGGGTTTCCAGACCAAGGTTTAAGAGGAAGGAGTTCATTGGAGAAGGAATAGCACCCAGATCTCTCATTAACTGGGTGGTCGCTTTCGTAATATATGCCTTTTTTCCAAACTTCTGGGTGTATACAATGCCATGGTAGGATTCATCAGGTGTGGTAAGACCCGGATACCGTTCTGCATGGGCCTCCCAGTCAAAGTTTCCGCTGTCAACGATACAGCCGCCTACGCTGGTGGCATGTCCATCCATGTATTTCGTTGTAGAATGAGTTACTATATCTGCCCCCCATTCAAAGGGACGGCAGTTAATCGGGGTTGCAAACGTATTATCAACAATCAGAGGTACGCCATGCCTGTGCGCAAGCCTTGCAAACTTCTCAATATCAAGAACAACAAGAGACGGATTGCCGATGGTTTCCCCAAATACCGCTTTCGTATTGGGCTTAAATGCCTTTTCAAGCTCTTCTTCTGAAAGCCCCGGGTCCACCAGAGTGGAGTTAATTCCCATTTTCTTTAATGTTACGGTGAACAGATTGGTGGAGCCGCCGTAAATCGTAGCAGAGCTGATTACATGGTCACCCTCCTGGCAGATGTTAAGCAGCGCGTAAAAATTGGCAGCCTGTCCGGATGAAGTCAGCATAGCCGCCTCTCCGCCTTCCAGCTCGCAGATTTTAGAAGCCACCGCATCATTGGTAGGATTTGCCAGCCTGGTATAAAAATACCCCTCATCTTCCAAATCAAACAGCCTTCCCATCTTATCGCTGTCATCATACTTAAATGTTGTGCTCTGAAAAATCGGAAGTACCCTGGCATCGCCGCTTTTCGGCTGCCAGCCGCCCTGTATGCAAACCGTCTCTCTGGAACGCCCATTCTGACTCATCTTTTTTCCTCCTGTAAACCTTAGTCATTTGCTTCTCCTAGTTTAGCATAAATGGGGCTGGAAATAAAGTCCTAATTGCCTTCTTGAATTCCCTGTTTGTTTACAGTATAATAGCGATATCATATAACTCATTTAAGGAGACCGAAATGGAAAAATCAAAGGTTTACTATACAAGCTTTCATGCCACCTTTCAGGAAAATCTTCCCCAAAAGCTCAAAAGACTTATAAAAACCGCCGGAATGCTGGAGCAGATAGATTTTCAGAACAAATATACGGCCATCAAAATACATTTTGGAGAGCTGGGAAACTTGTCCTTTCTCCGTCCCAATTACGCCAAAGCAGTGGTAGACCTTGTAAAATCCCAGGACGGCAAACCATTTTTAACAGATTGCAACACCCTGTATGTGGGAAGCCGTAAAAATGCCCTGGACCACTTAGATACCGCTTATGAAAACGGCTTTTCCCCCTTCTCAACCGGCTGCCATGTTTTGATTGCCGACGGTTTAAAAGGAACTGACGAAAGCCTGGTGCCCATTAACGGGGAATACATAAAAGAAGCAAAAATCGGACGGGCCGTTATGGATGCCGATATCTTTATCTCTCTTACCCATTTCAAGGGCCATGAAAGCACCGGCTTTGGCGGAGCATTGAAAAACATCGGAATGGGCTGCGGCTCACGGGCCGGAAAGATGGAGATGCATAACTCCGGAAAGCCTCATGTAAGTGAAGAAACCTGTATCGGCTGTCATGCCTGTGAAAAGAACTGCGCCCACAGCGCCATCTCTTTCCAGGATAAAAAGGCTTTCATTGACCACAACAGGTGCGTAGGCTGCGGCCGCTGCATTGGAGTCTGTCCCGTGGATGCCGTTGAGTCAGACTTTGATGAGTCCAATGACATCCTGAACTGCAAAATAGCAGAATACACCCAGGCAGTTCTCGGAGACCGGCCGAACTTCCACATCAGCCTGGTCATGGATGTATCTCCTTACTGTGATTGCCATTCAGAAAACGATATCCCCATTATCCCTGATGTTGGCATGTTTGCTTCCTTTGATCCGGTTGCTCTGGATATGGCCTGTGCAGATGCCGTGAACCGCCAGCCGGTTATGTCTGGAAGCATACTGGAAAAGCATGGCAGCCATCACCATGACCATTTTAAAGATACTCACCCCAACACAAACTGGAAGTCCTCCATTGAACATGCGGTGAAAATCGGTTTGGGAAATGCAGAATACGAATTAATTACGCTGTAATTCGGCAGGGTTTAGAAAATACGCTTTTATACAGACCATAAAAAGGGAGAGCACATCATCTTTTGTGCCCTCCCTTACTTTTGCCTGCTCAATTCAAATCCCTGATCCTGTTAGTGCTGTAATGGATTATGCCCTCCCCCAGCGGCACCTTGTCCCTTCCGATCTGCCAAACGGAAAGCTCTGAATCCTTCATCTTCTTTTCGGGAACATTTTTAGCTATAATAAGCTCCGGCCAGACAAAGGTAGTTTCCACTGCCTTTCCGTCAAGGCAAATCCTGGAATAAGGAGTGAAATTTTCTCCGTAAACCAGAACATTGGAATCATTGTACACTACATGATCAATAATGATATCGTCAATTCCCATTTTGAGGTTTGTGGACTGGTAAGGGCTTTCTCCGCCATAAACTTCACGGCTTCCGTAGAGAATATCATATTCCAGAGTTTTCATATCCCTTAGATAGCTTTCTTCCTCTGTATCAGGGTTACTGAAATAATTCTGATGGAACCTCATCATCGTTCCCTCATGAATGTCAAGCATATCCAATACATGAGCGGCAAGCTGATAGGCCTCCACATTCTTTTTCTCCACAGGAAGATTCATGTTGTTCCAGACCACATATTCGGTCTGAAACAGAGAATGGTTCTTCATCTCTTCCTCTGACCACTCAAATCCAGGTAAATGATCCCCGTACATGACCAGAACAATCGGCTCCTTCCTGGTCCGCAGGGTGTTGACGAGGGAACGGATAAACTGGTCCATTTCCCCGATCTGCTGGCAGTAATACTCAAAGTTTGGATATTTCCCATGCCCCTGAACGGAAATGGTATAGATAAAATCAGGCCCCTTCGTAGAATCCAGTGTCCTGATGATCTCTCCGGTAAGAATCTTGTCCTTACTCCAGCCCGTTGGATTTCTTTCTATGTTATTCATATATTCAATGGGGGTAAAGGTATCAAAGCCAAGTTGGGAAAACACCCGGTTCCGGTCGTAAAAAGTGGCCTCATTGTTATGGATCGCATGGGCGCTGTAACCTAAGTTTTTCAAATCAAAGGCTACGCTTTCGCAGGGAGTTTTCTTTAACACGGTTTTATAGGGATATTCTCCAGGGCCGAAAAAGTCCAGATTCATGCCTGTAATCGATTCAAACTCCGTATTTGCGGTACCTGCTCCGACAGAAGGTACGCTTAAATAGCCCCCCGGATAGCTCTTCTGAAGTTGGTGGAAAAACGGGATCGGGTCATAATTTACAGGATTGTTTTCCCATAAGGAAGGGTCAAAAAAGGATTCCAGCTGGATCATGATCACATTAGGCTTTGTGTCCTCAGACAGAGCATAGGTATTCTCCGGAACCAGCTCTTCATCCCGGATCTCTTCCATTGTCTCAGTCCCATATCCTTCCGGCTTGGAAATTCCGGTGTTAAACAGGGAATTGGAAAAGCAGTATGGAAATCCATAGCTTTTAAACGCCTCTCCGATATTGCCGAAGTGAACCGCCACTAATCCTGTTGTCATAGCGGCGCTTGTCATTCCCAACACCACCGCTCCGCTTATGGCTATAAGCCCTACTCCAAGGCCGTACCGGACCCTTTCCTTAGAAACAGGCGCTTTGCGCCAGACTGCGGCTAAAAATATAACTGCAGACACAATTCCGGCCCCGATAAATAAAATCTGCATCCAGGAAAAGTAAACCGTGGCCAGACTGACCGCGTACTTCACCAGCCGGAAATCGGCCGCAGTAAAAGGAGTGGTTCGGAAAACGAGCAGAATACCGTTTACCACTCCCATAAAAAGCCATATCAATGCTATGGTAATGCATGCAAAAGCCTTGCGCTTTGTCACAAATATAACCGTAAAGGGAAGAGCGATAATCAGGGTGTTCAATATAAAAACCGGAAAACTTCTCCATATATAAGAACCAAGGCTTGTCAGAGATTTTCTGCTGGCCAGTTCAATAAAGACATTTATCATGGCAGAAAGCGTAAAAAGCCTTCCAAGCCATTTGACATAAAGTTTCATGATATACCTCTTTGCAGCTTATTTCTTTTCAGAGTCGGATTTAGTCTACCACATTTTGCAGAAAATTTACATACTTTTTTTAAACGGAACCAATAAAATAAAGACCGGCTTTTAGGGCCGGCCTTCTAAGTAATCATTCCTGTTCTTCTGTAGGTTCAAATGCGTCTTCACTAACCGTATTAATTCCGGCTGTCGGATTTTCTTCCTCTGCAGGCGCTGCCTGTTCCATTTCCTCTACATTCTCATCCTCTGTATCAGTATTTTGGGTCGTTTCCTTTACAGGAGCTCCACACTTTCNNCACACTCCGCACAGATACGGGTTCCCTCGCTTTGGCTCAGTTCGATCTCCAGAGCGGCAATTCTTTCCCGGCTGGCCCTGACAGCTTCATATGCTTTTGCATAAGCTTCCTCCGGCTCTTTGTTCGCTTCATAGTATTGTTTACCGATGACTGCATAAGCTTCTTCCAGCTTTGTTTTCTCTACACTGATCTGCGTCTTTAGCTGTATCGTCTCAGTCAGCGCTTTTGCCTTGGTTGCAACCTCTTTGCCGGTATCACTAATTGTCTTTCCCAGCTCTTCAAAAAATGCCATCCGTGATTCCTCCTTTGACTTATGCTCCTATCATTTTAACTTCATTGGGAAAAAAAGTCAATGAAAGACTGCTTACACATCTTTTTTTATCTTCTCGATCTCGTTTCTGACAGACTCCGGCAATTGATTTAATGGGATGGTACAGGAAGTCTCACTTCTTCTTCCACCGGATTCCACAACAGCAGAAAAGCTGACCCGTTCTTCTCCCCTGCTGCCATATGGATTCATGTTGGAATACCCATCAATCGCCCCGTGGCTCATGATCTGCCTGATCTGCTCCTCATCGGTGATTGTTAAATATTGGGAGCCTTTATCCTCATATGTGGATTCATAATTATTGAACTGATAGGTATCAATATTGATCTCTTTTACATTTTCGAGACTATTCCAGCTCTGTACATCAACCTGACACTCCTTTAACAGTTCCAGGGTGTTTTTAAAAGAAGGATAGACCGGATAATACCCTCTTGAGGTAACATCACTGTATTTCCAGGAGCTCTGGATCTCCTCCCTTTTCGTTTCCGCTTCTGCCTGCATTTTCGTCAAAAACTGTATGGTGGCCACCGGATTTTCCTTTAACATGGTTTCCACCTTTAAGCTTTTTAGATCCTCCTGATAGGCAAGAAGTAATTTATCAGTCATGGCTTTCTCTGTCCCGTTTCTGTCACGGCTGACGACATTCGTCTGCTCTCCCCTGCTCACCCTTACCCAGGCAGTCTCTTCAGAGGTCTGGTCAAGAATGGNNGTTTTTAAGCGTGTATCTGATGGAAAAATTATAGCTTATGCTTCCATTCTCCAAGGAATCAGAATAATCATTTGCATGATGCAGCTTTTGGTTTTGGGTCACCGCATCACGTACCAGGCTAAGGACCGGCGCCGTATCCTTCAGCTTCATATGGCTGAATATATATTCGTCAGAATCCTGATACTCCCAGTAATATTCCCCCATGGAATTCTGCTGTGCGTTTCCATAAGAGACCCAGAAGGTTACATCCGGCATGGACACTGCAACGGATTCGATGGAGGCTTCAGACGGTATATATCCGTCATACCCAAACAAATCATAACGGAAACCGCAGAATATCACTGCCGCCAATAAGGCACAGGCTCCCATCTGCTTCCAATGAGAAAACAGTCTTCTGAATTCAAAATGATAAATGATCTCAATGACACAGTGGGACAAAAGCATACCGCAGATCAATCCGAATATTCCCCAGCCTACGCTGGAACGCATAGACCAGAAAAAAATGCTTCCGCCAAGAGACGATAAAACCACAATCGGAATCCTAATTACCGGCATGCTGATCTTAAACGCCATGGCTCTTCCTGCCGCCTCTGAACCTCTCTTTTTATATAGCCAGTAAGAAAGCAGGGTCAATACTGCTGTCACGGCCAGAACCGCAAAAATCCTGACAGCCCTGGTTCCTGCCGGAGTCCCCGGCTGCAGACGTTCCAAGTTCACCATGAACAGGGCAAATACGGAACATTTATCCATGAACCGGTTAAATACATTCCCGCCTCCCCGGTAGCTGGTATAGAAAAAGCTGTTGTAGCAGAATTCCAGAACCCATATCACACATACGAAATAAAATTGCAATACCAGGTTTCCAAGTATACCGACCAGAACATTTCCTGTAAGAATCATGGATATCACAGTCACAGAATACATCATGCAGTAATGGATCATAAACAGCAGGAATCCCGAAAGGGCCGTTTTCCATACCTCCATAGGAGAAATGCCGTTCACTGCAATCACTCCCATGGCAATGATCAGATTCATCCCATATACGGCCGCCGGAATAAGAATCCCATTAAAATAGTTTACCCAGAACAAATGCTTCCTGTTTACAGGAATGCCATGATAGAAATCCACCTTCTGCCTGGAATGAAGATAAGAGAAGCTGGTAACTCCCATAATATNNTGAAAGCCCAGCCAGGATTCCAGGGTAGATACAATATACGTATAATCAATCTCTCCTCTCATTCGTTCACTTAAGGAAAGGGCGATTCCCACCGGAAAGGTAAAGAAAAACACTAAAAATGACAGTGCCATGGACCAAAGGCGTCTTTTGCCATCTTCTCTTAACAGATTATAAAATAAGCTTTTTGATGTCATATCCTGCCACCTCCGTCTCACTGATAAATATTTCTTCCAGAGATAAAGGTATGATCTCATAAAATACCGGCTGGTACGATTCCATCAATCCTTCCACTTCTTCTCTGGTTCCCCTTACCGTTATGGTATAGAGTTTGCCTCTTGTTTCTGTCTTAATACGCTGCAGGGCCGTTAAGTCCTCGGCAGTCACTCCATCCTTTAAAACGCACTGCAGCTTATGGATGTTAAGCTTCATATCATCTAAATCCTTAGAAAGGAGTATGCCTCCCCTGTGAAGAAGACCTACATGATCGCAGATATCCTCTAACTCTCTTAAGTTATGGGAAGCAATGATAGGAGTTAAATTTCTCTCAGACATATCATTTGCAANNGATCCTGCTGTAAAACTCCATCATATCAACAGGAGAAGCGTTGTTAAAATAGTACTGGTCATCGGAAATATAAAAAAACCGGCCTTTTACCTTTTCATTTTCAAAAATCTGTTCTCCATCTATGGTAACGCTTCCTTCATCAGGTTTTAAAATGCCGCTCAGCATTCTCAGAAAGGTACTTTTTCCCGCTCCATTGGTTCCAATAAGGCCAAATACGCTTCCTTCCCGTATCTGTGCGCTAACACGGTCCACTGCCACTATATCGTCAAATCTTTTTGTCAGATTCTCTGCTTTTATCATCCTCTCTCTCCTCCCCTGTCAAATATTCCTGTATCACCCATTCCTCAGCGACCCATGTATGAGCCTTATCCTCTGTCAGACCTGCCCGTTTAGCTTCCTGAATCCAGCTTGCAAGATCCTTTTTCAGCTCACTGTTCTTAAGCGCCCGAATGGAACTGGTATCCGCCACGAAGCTGCCTCTTCCTTTGACGGAATAGATGAACCCTCTTCGTTCCAGCTCCGCATAAGCTCTCTGAATGGTATTTGGGTTAATAGATAAATCTGTTGCTAAAGCACGGACAGACGGCAGCTGGGCATCCTGATCCAATGCGCCGCATATCATAAGATCCTTCAGCTTATCCACAACCTGCTCGTATATTGGCCTGCGGTCTTTATAGTCAAGCAATATCATATTCCACCTCCTATTCTGTATTAATACTCCTAATACACTTAGTATAGCAAAGAACCTCTGATCTGTCAATCAGAGGTTCCATTTTTTTCTAAATCCTTCGGTCTTCAACAATCAGGATACGAATGGCATCTTCCACATTTCTCCAGTTAAATACGTACAAGGTGTATGAAGCATTGCCCCGTATATAGATATTAGAGGTTAAAATAATGCTTCCGCTATAAGCATCGCTGTTGGACACGGAAACCAAATAAAGGCCTGTTAAGACATATTGGAAACTGGTCACTTGCATATAATTCACATCAAGGAACGTTACCATTCCACCGTTCAGTACCACATGAACCTTACGGTTTGTTATGGATAAATTGCATACCCGGAAACAGCCTGTGTTAATGCCTCCATTGCAATACATATCCTCAATTTCCATCAGATCCAGTCCATAATCCGTATTGATGACCGCAACAGTGACTGCGCGGTCAACTTCTACCGTAATCTGCTTTTCAACATAAACATATCCACTCTGCCCACCTACGGTTATGGTCTGTCTCCCTGCAGAAACCCGGCCATACTGGCTCATTTCTCCGTTATCCAATCCGTTTACTACCAGCTGATTGCTTATATAAATTAAGAACGGATTATAGCCGGCTGCTGCATTTAAGAAACGGACAAGACCATTTTGATTTGTATCACAGAGATAGCATGGGATGATTGGTTTGGGAAATACCGAAATAATAGAGGTCCCGGCACCAACAGGGCCTGCATTCGTATTAGGGTAATCCGTAACGGGCTGTTCCTTTTCTAAATTGGGCGGAGGTGTGTTCTCGTTATTTTCTTCTGACGGTTCCTCACCTGTTCTATCCGTATTATTTCCGTTTTCTTCATCTATTGGAAACCCGCCTTCTTCCGGTTCTGTCATCGGATTCGGCACCATATCCATATCATTCTGTGTAAAAGATAAAATTTCCATAGAAACCCTCTTTTTATGATAGTTTATATAGTAAGTTTATTCCCACACAAATGCCCAGTGCCTGTCTTGTTTTAAATGCTCTTGCCTTTTTGGGGAAAAGTATGTAAAACCATCAGAAGTGTGATCTTTTTATAACATCCCGTTCTATTCTTATAGTAAAAGATATAAAAATGTTATATAAATTAATAAATCAAAAAATAATATAAATTAATTCTAAATAAAGTTTATCTTGATATAAAATTACCATATATTTTATTAATTTTTTATGATAAAATGAATATGCATAGTACAAAAGAAAAGAAAGGTAACAAAAATTATGAATGAATATGTAGCAATGTGGAAAAATTATTTTAACTTCAGGGAACGTACAACAGTAAGGGGCTATTGGATGGCTGTATTGTTCAATGTCATCATTGCATTACTGTTGGGAGTGCTGAGTAACGTTTCGAATATATTCGGAACCCTATCTATGATTTATAGTATCGCGGGTCTGATTCCTGGCATCGCTCTTGGAGTACGGCGTCTCCACGATATTAACAAATCAGGGCTCTGGACATTTATTGCATTTGTTCCCATTGTAGGACCCATCCTTCTTATTGTATGGTATTGCTTTAAGAGCGTGGATGAAGGCAATCGTTTTGGTACAGAACAGATTTAATTACATATTTTAGGAAGCAATGCATTAAAAAGCGCTCCCCTGACAGATTTTTCTTCCTGTCAGAAGGAGCGTTTTTTACGCTTTCAAATCTCCATAAAACAGGCCCGGATGAAACCATCCGGGCCTGAACCTTATTACATGGAGATCAATTAATCATTACCGTATAGAGTAACCAGCTTCTTCAGGTATTCATACCGCTCTTTTGCATCTTCCTCATTCTTTGCAAATAATTCAGCTGCTCTCTCAGGATTCTTCATAGCTAAGGATGCATAACGAACCTCGCCCTTTAAGAATTCCTGATATCCTTCTAATGCAGGAGCCTTGCTGTCTAAAGTAAACTTCTTCTCAGCAGCAGGATTGTAGCGGAAGTTGTTCCAGTAACCGCACTCAACAGCCAGCTTCTCTTCTGTCTGAGCCTTGGACATGCCCTTCTTGATACCATGGCTGATACATGGAGCATAAGCGATGATCAGGGATGGTCCTGGATATGCCTCTGCCTCAGAGATTGCCTTAACAGTCTGTGCATAATCAGCGCCCATAGCGATCTGAGCTACATATACATAACCATAGCTCATAGCAATGCTTGCCAGGTCTTTCTTTCTTGTTTCCTTACCGCCAGCTGCGAACTGTGCTACAGCACCTGTCTTAGTAGCCTTTGAAGACTGTCCTCCGGTATTGGAGTAGATCTCTGTATCGAATACCATAACGTTAATATCTCTGCCGCTTGCAAGCACGTGGTCAACACCGCCGAAGCCGATATCATATGCCCAGCCGTCACCGCCGAATATCCACTGAGATTTCTTAGCCATGAAATCCTTGTCCTTAAGGATGGACTTACAGGTATCACACTCAATGCCCTCTAATGCTGTAACTAACTTATCGGTAGCGGAACCATTGGTTGAGCCTACTTCAAAGGTATCCAGATATTCCTTGCAGGCTGCCTTGATTTCATCAGGAGCCTTTTCGGAATTCATAATCTCTTCAACCTTAGCTTTTAAGCCTCCTCTGATGGCGCTCTGAGCCAGCATCATACCGTAACCGAACTCAGCATTGTCCTCAAATAAGGAGTTTGCCCATGCAGGACCCTGTCCTTTGGCATTAACGGTATAAGGTGTGGATGGAGAAGAGTTGCCCCAGATAGAGGTACATCCGGTTGCGTTTGCAATATACATTCTGTCACCGAATAACTGGGTGATCAGTTTTGCGTAAGGTGTCTCGCCACAGCCTGCACATGCTCCTGAGAACTCAAGAAGAGGTTTCTTGAACTGGCTGCCCTTAACGGTATTTTCTTTAAATTTGTCGATAACTTCCTGCTTGATAGGAAGGGTCTGACCGAAATCATATACTTTCTGCTTCTCTTCGCAGTTTTCTTCCATGTTGACCATAACAAGAGCCTTCTCGCCCTTCTTTCCAGGACATACGTTTGCACAAGAACCGCAGCCTGTACAGTCAAATGCGGATACGGTCACAGCAAACTGGTATCCTGGCATGCCTGTCATCGGAAGAGTCTTCATCTCCTCAGGCTTTCTTGCTGCCTCTTCCTCTGTCAGAGCCACAGAACGGATAACAGCATGAGGACATACATAGGAACAGAAGTTACACTGGATACAGTTTTCCGGAACCCAGCCAGGAATGGAAACTGCAATACCGCGCTTCTCGTATGCGGAAGAGCCGGATGGTGTGGAACCATTGACATAATCGCTGAATGCGGATACAGGCAGGGAATTTCCTTCCTGTGCGTTTACCTTGGACTGAATGTTATTAACGAAATCAACAACATCCTTTCTGCCATCCTTGATAAACTTGTAATCAAGGCCTTCATCATCGCAGTTTTTCCAGCTATCAGGAACGTCTACCTTAACAACGCCCTTTGCGCCTGCATCGATGGCTGCCCAGTTCTTCATAACGATTTCTTCGCCCTTACGTCCGTAGGTTGCCTTTGCAGCTGCCTTCATCAGTTCGTTTGCTTTTTCGGAAGGAATGATTCCGGTCAGCTCGAAGAATGCGGACTGAAGGATGGTATTGATACGTGTCTGGCCCATGCCGGTCTCAATACCGATCTTCACACCGTCGATGGTGTAGAACTTGATGTTGTGGTCAGCGATGAACTTCTTTACCTGTCCTGGTAAATGCTTATCAAGACCAGCTGCATCCCATGGACAGTTCAATAAGAAGATTCCGCCGTCAACCAGTTCCTGAACCATGTTGTACTTACGGATATAAGCCGGATTATGGCATGCCACAAAGTTAGCCTGACGGATCAGATAAGTGGATTTAATCGGCTTGTGTCCGAAACGTAAGTGAGACATGGTAACGCCGCCGGACTTCTTGGAGTCATAATCAAAGTAAGCCTGAGCGTACATATCTGTGTTGTCACCGATGATCTTGATAGAGTTCTTGTTGGCACCTACAGTACCATCAGCACCAAGACCCCAGAACTTACAGTTTGAAGTTCCTTCCGGAGTTGTAACGATTGGCGTGCCTGTTTCAAGAGAGAGATGGGTTACATCATCCACAATACCGATGGTAAATGGAGTCTTCTCCTTGTTGTTATAAACAGCAACGATCTGAGTCGGTGTGGTGTCCTTGGAACCTAAGCCATAACGTCCGGTTAAGATCTTTACCTGATCGAACTTTGTTCCCTTAAGAGCTGCAACAATGTCAAGGTATAAAGGCTCGCCTAAGGAACCTGGCTCTTTTGTTCTGTCTAATACGGAAATAGTCTTAACTGTATCCGGGATAGCTTCAATGAAAGCTTCTGCAGAGAACGGACGGAATAAGCGGACCTTTATCACGCCTACCTTGTTTCCTGATGCCAGCAGATAGTCAAGAGTTTCCTCAATGGTATCGTTTACAGAACCCATGGAAATGATTACATGCTCCGCATCAGCGGCTCCATAATAGTTGAATAATTTATAATCAGTTCCGATCTTTGCATTAACCTTGTCCATGTATTTCTGAACAATTGCAGGCAGAGCATCATAATATGGGTTGCAGGCCTCTCTTGCCTGGAAGAAGATGTCAGGGTTCTGAGCGGAACCTCTTAATTCCGGATGGTTTGGATTTAAGGCACGATGACGGAATTCGTCAATGGCATCCATACTTACCATCTCTTTTAAATCTTCATAATCCCAGGTCTCGATCTTCTGGATCTCGTGGGATGTACGGAAACCGTCGAAGAAGTTGATAAATGGTACTTTACCCTCGAGTGCTGCCATATGAGCAACCGGAGTCAAGTCCATAACTTCCTGTACGCTGGATTCGCATAACATAGCGCAGCCTGTCTGGCGGCATGCGTATACGTCAGAGTGGTCACCAAAGATAGATAAAGCATGGCTGGCAACTGCACGTGCGGATACGTGGATTACACCTGGTAACTGCTCGCCTGCGATTTTATAAAGGTTCGGGATCATAAGTAAAAGACCCTGAGAAGCTGTATAAGTGGTGGTCAGCGCACCTGCTGCTAAGGAACCGTGTACTGCACCTGCTGCACCTGCCTCAGACTGCATCTCTGTAATCTGTACTCTCTGACCAAAGATATTGGTTCTTCCGTCTGTCGCCCATTCATCTGTAGCCTCAGCCATAGGTGAAGATGGGGTAATCGGATAGATAGCCGCTACATCAGTAAATGCGTATGACGCATGAGCTGCTGCATGGTTACCATCCATGGTTTTCATTTTTCTTGCCATTCTTGATTTCCTCCTGCAAATGTGTATAATGTATAAATTGGTTCCCGTATAGGGAAAGTGACCTGACATTATTATAACAATTATTCAACAAATTGCAAATAATAAAACAGGAAATTTAAGTATTATTTTCAAAACAATCCGATAAAAAGGGACTGGAACGAATAATCTGTCCAGTCCTGTCTGTTTTTGTTCTGTTTTTAGCTAAAAGGGTTGGGAGGAATAACATTCTGGTCTCCCTCACCGGGCCCTGCTTCTGTGGAAGAAGACGGTCCCTGAGACTGGGTTTCCGTGGTTCCAGGTTTTTCACCCGGTCCCTGAGGCTCACCGATATTCCCGTTCGTCTCATTATTGTGAGGTGCGGTTGTTTCTGTATTTCCCTGGGAACCTGCCCCACTGCTCTCAGCGGCGGAGCTTGCCGGATCAGTCGCCGGAATGACTACTCCTGATTTGTTCCGCTTGATGGTTGCCGGTTTTCCCCGGTACGTACTGTTATGGAAAAACTCATCGCTTACCACAACACCATTCTTTTTGGTAACCAGATTGGTCACCCAGCGGCTTCCCTTGGTCTCCGCCTTAACGATCTTTTCCTCCGTAGGCTGAAGCGTCTGGTCTTCCTCGTAGACTGGCGCCGGAGCATCTAACTCCGCCGTTTTCTTCGATGTCATGGATAATGTGACGCCCTCTTCCAGAATCGGAATCCCCACAATGGAGATCTTAAGCTTCCGGTCGGCAAAACTGCTCCTGATGGCTACTGCAGTGGAAGAATTATTGATAAACTTCATGTCGGGTCCGCCGTAGCTGACCATAGCATCCTCACCTGGTGTTACATAAGAAGGCTCGTAGCTGTGGGCATGGCGCTCAGTCGTCGTAAGACCTGCAAACACCACCGCATTATATAACGTAGAGGACACCTGGCATACGCCTCCTCCGGGTTCTTCAATCAATTCTCCGTTCAGATATGCGCCTGCCGGACGGTAACCCTTTGCCGGGGAACGCTCCCCTGTGGCTTTATTAAAGGAGAATTCTTCTCCCGGCTGCAGAATCAGGCCGTTTAAGGCGTTAGAAGCCAGTTCAATATTTTTATTCCTGGCACTATNNCTGTGACCTTATACATTTCCTTTGCCTGGGCCTCGGTTATCTTAGGAGCAACCTCCTTACCTTCCGCCGGAATAGCCGCCTGGAAATCCTTGGCCTTAAGCTGGGTTAAAATGTCCGACGCCAGCTTATCCTGATTAATCACAACTCCGTTTTTCTCTCCGGAATATACAAATTTACCGGTATTATTGTCAAATCCTGATATAGAACCGTTCTTGGCCGCAACATCCCATTTTCCTGCGATGGCTTTTACCTCAGCCTGAACCGCCTCATCCAATCCGTCAAATTCAAGGGTATAGCTTTCCTTTGGTTCCCCTGAATATATCTCTTCAAGCACGGAGTCTATCTTTTTGTCCAGCAGATTCTTAAGTTCGTACTGTTCTTCATGATAGGTGACATTCATCCCCCACGGGTACTTCTTTTCAATGGCAGCCCGGGCCTCTTCCCTGGACATGCCGGTGATGGTGATTCCATCCACCTTAACTTCTTTCCGTAATTCCGTCTCTGAAACGGTTGTGGTATTTACCTCCGTCTCTTTTGCCTTACGGCCTCCAATAAGCTTAACCGCAGCCATAACACAGATAAAAGCAGCAACAGCCAGAATGATCGCCAGAAGTATCTTTGTGATGTTATACTGAGNNGTTCTTTCCCCGCCTTTGCTGATAGGAGCTGCCCGTTCTGTAAGCCTGTCCAGTCCTGCGGCCATTTTCCGTTGCATTTTTGCCGCTTCCATTCCGGGAAGAATAGGTTCTTCCCCCATCTTTTTGTCTGTTATCTATTTGATTCATTTACTTCACCTTTTTACATGATTTTGTAGCTTTACATTGAGTAGTATACCATACTTTGTGGGAAATGCTATTACGATTTTATGAATTTTCTTAATTATTTTTCGCCCTTATTCTACATTTTACAGAATGAAAAAAACATGTTACTATAGTGTTACTAAACTATTTCATTTTGGAGGTTTTTATGAAATTTGTCGATTTGCATGTTCATTCCAATGCTTCGGATGGCACATTCACTCCCTCTGAAGTGGTGGCTCTTGCCGCAGAAAAAGGCCTTGCGGCCATTGCACTGACCGATCACGATACCATTGACGGGCTTTCGGAAGCACAGGCTGCTGCTGCCGGACTTCCTATTGAAATCATTCCCGGAATTGAACTCTCCTGTGTGTACCAGGGAGAAGAAATTCACATCCTGGGGATTTATGTCGATCCCACGGACCTGGATTTTATCTCTGAAACGGATGCTCTTAAAGAAATTCGAAAAAAAAGGAATGAGGAAATGATACGCCGCTTCCAAAATGCCGGTATTTCCATCACATTAGATGAGGTAATGGCAGGAAATCCTGACACTGTCATAACCCGTGCCCATTTTGCAAGGGTTCTTCTCGAAAAGGGCTATGTAAAAAACATGGACCAGGCATTTAAAAAATATCTGGACTATAGCGGTCCTTACTGCCCACGCAAAGAAGAAATCACCCCGGAGCACGCCATGAAAATCCTCGCCGGATGCAAGGCTTCCCCTGTTTTGGCCCATCCATACCAGTATCACGTGGGAGATAAAAGGACGGAGGAACTGGTCTGCTATTTAAAGGATCTTGGGCTTCACGGCCTGGAGGTCTACCACTCTTCCAACAATCAGTATGAAAGCGGCAAATTAAGAAAACTAGCCAGGCAATACGATCTTTTTCCCACAGGCGGCTCTGATTTTCATGGAAGCAACAAGCCTGATATCGGCTTAGGCGTTGGACGGGGAGGCCTACGGGTAACTGCGCTTCTTCTGGACGATATTAAAAGGATACGGCGGGAGAAGGGCCTTTGACCCTTTCCCTCCGGCTTCTATCAGCCGATTTTTCCCTCATCCATAAAACGGGCAAGCTCTATTGCGTAATATGTAATAAGGATATCCGCTCCTGCACGGTATATACTCACCGCCGACTCGCATACGATCTTTTCTTCCTCAATAAAACCGGCTTTGGAAGCCGCTTTTATCATGGCATACTCCCCGCTTACGCTGTAGGCGGCTACAGGAAGGTCGTGGCGGTCAGCCACCTCCCTTATGATATCAAGATAAGAAAGGGCAGGTTTAATCATCACGATGTCGGCTCCTTCCGCCACATCTAACTCCACTTCCTTTAAAGCCTCTTTCCTGTTATGGTAATCCATCTGATAGCTTTTCCGGTCTCCAAAAGCCGGTGCAGACCCGGCAGCTTCCCTGAAAGGTCCGTAAAATGCAGAGGCATATTTGGCAGAGTAAGCCATAATCGGCACATTCACAAAGCCTGCCTCATCAAGGGCCTGCCTCATGGAGCCGATCCTTCCATCCATCATGTCGGAAGGGGCAACCATATGGGCTCCAGCTTTTACATGGGAAAGGGCAATCATATTCAAATATTCCAGGGTCCTGTCATTATCCACAGATTCTCCATCCAGGATCCCGCAGTGACCGTGGGATGTATATTCACACATGCACACATCCGTAACAATGTATACCAAAGGATAATGTTCCCTGATAAAACGGATGGCGCGCTGTACGATTCCTTCTTCATCATAAGCCTGGCTTCCGCAAGCATCTTTATGGGCAGGGATTCCAAACAACAGGACTTTTTCCACACCAGCCTTAACAAGCTGGTCCATAATCTGTGGGAGCCGGTCCACGCTGTAGCGGTATTGGCCTTCCATGGAAGGGATTTCTTCCACAGTTCCTTCTCCCTCCACCACAAACAGCGGATAAATAAGGGATTCCTTTGAAACTCTGGTTTCCCGTACCATTTTTCTTAAAGTATCTGATGTTCTTAATCTTCTAGGTCTGTATAACAAATCCATATCCAATCCCTCCATTTTATTTCTTCAAGCTATTATACACCCTCTCAAAGAAGATTCAAGTAATTCTTGCAGCAATGGAAAAGTTTGCTTATAATAGTATCCATATAAAATGAAACAGAAACGAGGTACGCTTTATGGAAGAATTCTATCAGGCAATTGAGGAAGCCATCCGCATGACCGGCTATAAAGGCCCGGTGGACGGGGAAGAAATTTACGACGAGATCAACGACGAAATTGAGGGCAAGGAACCGGGAGCCTATGTATTTATGTCTAAGAAAACGGATGACACTTTTTTTGAATATAAAATTCAGATTTTCGAAGACCAGTTTAATTTAAGCGCCATTGACATCCACACGCCTGATCAGGTTTATCACGCAGATTTTGATTAAGGCTGCTCCTTGGAAAGCCATAAGTCCGTCAGGGAATGTATCACATTTCCTCTGNNTTCCTCCGTCGCTTCTGCCGCGGCCGTAAAGGCCGCCTCCAGGGCGCTTTCTTTTAGAACGCGGACGGTCAGCAGTTCTTTTTCCGCCTGTTCCGGTATCCGGTTTGCCGTGGTAAAACCGATCATGATATCCCCGCTTCCGTGCCCCATATAGGAGCCAGTTCTGGAAAGCCCTACTCCTGCCCTCTTTATAATTCTCTTTAGCTGGCGGTCTGATACAGGAAGATCCGTGGCTATGACCGTCATAATGGAGCCTCTGTCCAGAACCTGAGGCACCGTTATCCGGGCAATTTCCTTTCCAACAGCCCTTCCGCCCACCATTAAGTTTTCCGTGCTTCCGAAATTCGACTGTACCATTACTCCCAGGGTATAGGTCTCTCCTCCTATTTTAAACCGTCTGGAGGCTGACCCGATTCCTCCCTTCAAGCCATAGCATACGGTGCCGCAGCCGGCCCCAACGGCCCCCTCTTCAAAATCAGGCGAAGCATCCGCTACAGCTGCCTTCACTTCTTCCAGCCCCACAACCCTTTCGCTGATGTTATTTAAGACCGAATCATTGCATTCTCCCACAACAGGATTGACGGAAGCCAGCTCTGTTCCATCCTGCCTGCACTGCTCAAGCATCAAATCCACCAGGGCATCATGAACCTTCCCTACGTTTAACGTGTTGGTGAGGGCGATAGGCGTTTCCAGGGTTCCCAGCTCTTCCACCTGAATTAAGCCCTGGCTTTTGCCAAAACCATTATGAATATAAGCTGCTGCTACCAGCTTTTGCCGGAAGGGATTGTCCTTGCAGGGTATGATAACAGTAACTCCTGTTTTGTGATCCCTGGTATCAATTGTGGTATGCCCCACCAGAACCCCTTCCACATCGGTGATTTTATTAAGGGGACCCGGAGTCAGTCTTCCCGTGATAATGCCATATTCCCGTATCCTCTTCATGATCCTACCCTCCCTTTTTATATTTATGTTTCTATTATACATAAAAAATTGTGGTTTGACTTCATTTTCTGGTTGTTTCCATATTGTACCAAAGAAAAAACACTGCTATAATGAGGATGTAGGAATAGACAATCATTTCACGGACACTCCAAAGGAGGAATTCACATGAAAATTCAAAATATCACTGATGTAGAAAAATTTTTCAAAGTAATCGAGCAGTGCAAAGGCACTGTTGAGCTGGTTTCCAATGAAGGAGACCGGATCAACTTAAAGTCCAAATTAAGCCAGTACCTTTCCATGGCCACCATTTTTTCTAACGGCAGCATCATCAATGAGTTAGAGCTGGTTGCCCATGATCCGGAAGATGTGGAAAGACTTATTAAATACATGTATCAGGGTGAATAACAAAAAGAGGGATTTCAATAATCCCTCTTTTTTTATTGCGTACTATTATGTTTTGTTTTGGGCCGTCTCTTCTTTTCCAGCCTTTCGTTTACGATTCCCCGAAGGATAGCATACACCACGGAACAGAGAGGAATAAACACCAGCATTCCCACAATTCCCATGGCGCTGCCGCCAATGGTGACTGCAACCAGGACCCATATAGAAGGAAGTCCCACAGAGCTTCCCACTACATGAGGGTAGATAAAGTTTCCTTCCACCTGCTGAAGCACAAAAAATATGATTAAGAAAATAACTGCATCAAGAGGCTTTACCATCAGCATCAAAAATGCCCCGATGGCACAGCCGATAAATGCCCCGAACATTGGTATCAAAGCTGTAAACGCGATCAAAACTCCGATGAGGAGTCCATATGGAAGGCGGAAAACCGACAGGGTCAAAAAGAACATGCTCCCAAGGATGACTGCTTCCAGGCATTGTCCCGCAAGGAAATGAGAAAAGGTATCAGAAACCAGCGTTAAAACCTCAAGCGTCCGCAAGGTTATTTCTTCCGGAAGAAAAGCCCTCATCAGCTTTTGAATCTGACGTGACAGAGTCTCCTTCTNNTTATAATAGAAAGGGCGGCTGAGAAGGTTGAAGAAAGTACTGTCCCCGCTCCTTCGGATAAAAATCCAACCACCTTTTCCAAAAAGGATTTCCAGTCAATCTGAATGCCGCTGATATAATCTGCGATTTCAGGGTTCTGGGCAAACAGCCTCTCCGCTTCTTCCTTTAGGCCTGTAAGAAACGCCGGAATGCTGTTTTGCAGGCTCAAAACCGTTTCAAAAAGCTGAGGCATCACCACAAAAATAACGAGCAGCAGGACTCCGATTACAAACACCAGGGTAAGACAAAGGCTTAATGGCCTGCGGATTCTGCTCTCTTCCTTTACCGGAAGCAATTGCTCGATTCTGCGCATCGGCACATTGAGGATAAAAGCCATGACACCTCCCAGAAGAAAGGGCGAGATAAATCCCATCAGCTTCATGGCCAAGGCAAACAGGCTACGGTAATTCCAGCCTGCTACCACCACGATTACGGCGAATACGATCAGGCCCCGAATTTTTTTTATTGTACTGTCATTGATTTCCATCATTCTCTCCTTTTATGACTTATCCTCAAAAGCTTTTCTGATATCTTCCGGCAAAGCCTGGAAAGTGCCCTGGGCCATAAGGTCGCTTCCGCCTCCCCGGCCGTTCAGCCTTTCATTCAATGCTTTGCTGAGTGCTCTCATGTCCTCCCGGCCGCTTCCAAGGGCATATTGAAAGACGCCCTCGTCTCCGGAACACACCATAACAACGCTCCCCTTCTTTCCTTCATAAAGCATCGTGCAAAACTGCCTCAGCTGCACCGGAGTTAAGTCACGTTCAAATACCAGAAGAGGAGCATCTAGTTCCGGATAATCTCCGGTCTTTCTCTCAAGGAGCTCCTTGGAAAGCTGGCCGATCCTTCCATCCTTTTTCAGCCCTTCTTCTTTCAATCTGTCTACGGCCTCCAGGAGACGATCCGGTTTTGCCGACAGCAGGACAGAAATGCCGGACACTGCCTTCTGTTTTTTGCGGTAATCTTGAAGAGCCATCCCTCCGCACAGCATGGTTACCCGGACACCGCCCTTATAATGAATCAGCCCAGTCACTTTCAGAATGCCGATTTCTCCTGCAGTCATAACGTGGGTTCCGCAGCATGCACACACATCGCCTCCCGGAAATTCAATCAGCCGGACTTGTCCGGTCAATTCCTTTTTGCTCCGGTAATCAATGTCGGTAAGCTCCTCCTTTGACGGATAAGATTCCAAAACCGGGATATTCCGCCAGATGAGTTCATTGACTTCCGTCTCTGCCGCCTCGATCTGCTCCTGGGTCAGTATCCCGTTAAAATCAACCGTCACCTCATCCTTTCCCATGTGAAACCCTACATTATCAAGTCCATAATTCTTATGTACGATTCCAGACAATAAGTGCTCTCCGGAATGATTCTGCATGTTGCAGAACCTTCTCTCCCAGTCTAAGATTCCAGTCACCCTGCTGCCCGCCTTTAGGGGCTTATCCGTAATATGGACAATACCTTCCGGCCTCTCCCTTACATCAAGGACCACCGCTTCTCCCAAAGTTCCTATATCAGCCGGCTGGCCGCCGCCCTCCGGGTAAAAGGCTGACCGGTCTAAAAGCACTTCAAAAAGGCTGTCTTTTCCCTGCCTGCAATCGGTTACTATCGCTTCAAATATTTTTACATAAGGTCTGTCATAATATAATTTTTCCATCTTTTGCCCCTCATTTCTCTATTGTACTAATTATACACAACAATTGGATAAGTTCAATCATAACAATTCTAAAATTTTAAGAAAAATTGGAAACAGTGGCAAGCTGACATTCATACACTTACATTGTAAACAAATTATTTGGAGGAACCAATATGAGTGATCTGGCAGCAACTAACTGTGGATGCGGATGCGATTGCAACAACGGAGGCAACAACGGATGTGGCTTCAATCTGATTTGGATTATCCTTATCCTGTGCTTCTGCGGCGGCGGAAACGGCGGCTGCGGTGGCGGTTGCGGTGGCAATTGTGGCGGTGGNNAGGGCGGAAATGATGGATGTAGTTGGATTTGGATCATCATTCTTCTGTGCTGCTGTGGCGGCGGCGGCTTTGGCGGAAATAACTTCTGCTAAGCGAAACATAAAACAAGGCCCGATCTTTTCACAGATCGGGCCTTGTTTTTATTTATGAACGGCTCTGGCCGTTATCTTTTCCAGGCCTTTGAAAAGAGTTCTGGCCACTTACTCCCTTTATGGAGCCCCTGTTCTGTTTCCTCTTCATACATTCTTCATCAATTTCATATACTGCATTTCCATCTATGATTAATCGGCTTTTCATATCTAAATCACTCTCCTGTAATACTAATATATGCAGACGCATATATTGTCAACAAGAAAAGTAAGGAATCTTATGCCATGAACAACGAGCAAGATATACGCGCAAATGATCTGGACTCTCTTATCGGCGATAATCATCTTCAGATGATGAAGGCTGCTCTGCCTTATATGGATGTTTCCCAACAGCGTTTTATGTCCTACTTCGTCAAAGTAAACGAGCTGCGCCGCACCATTAATCTTTTCGAAGAAGGAGAAGTAGCTGCCATGGGACTTAGTTCCCCAAGGGAAAGAGACCGGTCCAACAACTCACTTGAAATGCTGAATACCATAAAGGCTTTTGCGAATCCGTCAGAACAGGATCTCATTGACCTTATTATCAACTTCTCTCAGGGCCTTAGGATGGCTAACTCCTACCCTGACCCAAGCCCGGTACCAAGTTCCACTATTCCAGTCCAGGCCCAGTCCCAATCCGAAGCACCTCCAAACAAACCAACGGGTAACCAACGGCAGAATAATAATAATAATAATAATAACCCCTTTGGACGTATGCCTCTGGACCAGCTCAAGAATTTCATGCCGCCGGACCAGCAGTCCCGGTTTGAAACCATGCAGCTTATGATGTCCGCCATGCAGCAGATGAATTAATCCATGTTCCTCCCCTGGCTCCCTTACCATATCTCATAGAAAGGAAGAAAAATAATCTATGAACTTCAACTGGAAACAAGACCCCAGACTAAGAAATATGAATCCGCAAAAGCTCTCCTTGCTGACTGAATTTGTAAAACGGGTAGAATCCACCCCAAAAGACCAGCTTGTTCCAACGCTTTTAAACTTAAATGCGGAAGCAAGCCAAAAAGGCATTCAGTTTAATGATGAAGAAACCGACCTTCTCATCTCCATTATGNNAGCGGAAACGAATAGATACCATGCGGATGCTTTCCAAAAATTTTATGAAGCGCAATACAAAATAAGAATAAGGACATTATGGGCGATTCCAATGGGGATCTGCCATAATGTCCTTATTCTGCACAGGCAGCGAGCCAAACAAACCTGCTTGCATGTATAGTTGGCGACTGCTGCGGCAACTGCAAGAAACTCGCATAACGTGTTTCTTGCAGCTTACCTCTCAGATAACAATTATTTGCACACGATATTTACAATTTTTCCAGGAACATAGATTTCCTTAACAATGGTTCCTGTTATCTTATCCGGGATTAAAGCCTTTCCTGCTTCAATGGCTTCTTCCTTTGATACATTTACAGGAAGCTTTGCCACTGCTCTGGTCTTACCGTTTACCTGGACTGCAACCTCGATCTCGTCATCCTTCATGGCCTCTTCATCGCATTCCGGCCACTGTGCATGGAATACGGAAGTCACGCCGCCAAGCTGCTGCCACAGTTCTTCGCCGATATGAGGAGCAAAAGGAGCAACTAAAACCACAAAGGCCTTTAATGTCTCTTTGTCTATGCCCCCGGTCTTTTTAGCCAGGTCGATCAACTTATTATTATATTCCATGAATCCGGAAATTACCGTATTTAAGTTAAACTGGTTGAAACGCTGTTCAATATCAAAAATCAGTTTGCTGCGCAGACGAAGCATTTCCCTGGTAGCTTCCACATTCTTATCGCTGCTTTCTTTTACCAGATTCCAGAAGCGGTGCAAGAAACGGCTGACGCCTTCGATTCCCCTGTCATCCCACTCTGCATCCAGCTCCGGCGGCCCTACAAAGAGCTCATACATACGGAGGGCATCACAGCCATAGTCACGTACCAAATCATCAGGAGATACCACATTTCCCTTTGACTTGCTCATCTTGATTCCATTCTTTCCGTTGATCATACCCTGATTAAACAGCTTGGTAAAGGGCTCATCAAAGTCCACCACACCGATGTCGTTTAAGAACTTGGTGTAAAAACGGGAATACAAAAGATGAAGCACGGCATGCTCCACGCCGCCGATATACATATCCACCGGAAGATATTTTTTCGCTTTTTCCTTGGATACCAGCTCGTTTTCGTTGTGACTGTCCACATAGCGGAGAAAATACCAGGAGGAACCGGCCCACTGAGGCATGGTGTTGGTCTCTCTCTTAGCAGGAGCGCCGCACACCGGGCATGTGGTATTCACCCATTCTTCAATATCTGCCAGAGGAGATTCTCCCGTGCCGGTAGGCTGGTAGCTTTCTACCTCCGGAAGGGTGAGAGGAAGCTGGTCTTCCGGTACCGGGACATTGCCGCAGTGAGGACAGTGGATGATGGGAATAGGCTCTCCCCAGTAGCGCTGTCTGGAGAATACCCAGTCACGAAGCTTAAAGTTTACGGTTTTCTTTCCAAGGCCCCGGGACTCGATCATTACAGGAGCCTCTTTTTTAAGGATGGAGGATTCCATTCCGTTCCACTCACCGGAATTGATCATGATTCCGCTGGCATCGGTATAGGCTTCCGTCATGTTTTCGATTTCCTTGCCGTCCTTTGAGATAACCTGGACAATCGGAATGTTGAACTTCGTTGCAAACTCAAAATCCCTGTCATCATGGGCTGGCACGCACATGATGGCGCCGGTACCGTAATCAGCAAGCACATAATCGGAAAGCCAGATGGGAACCTTGGCACCGCTTAAGGGATTTACCGCATAGCTGCCGGTAAATACGCCGGTCTTTTCCTTATCCTGAAGGCGGTCCACGTTTGACTTCATGGAAGCATCGTAGATATATTTCTCAACCGCTTCTTTATTTTCCGGGGTAGCGAGGCCAGCGGCAAGAGCGTGTTCCGGCGCAAGCACCATAAAGGTAGCCCCGTATAAGGTATCAGGTCTGGTGGTATAAACCGTGATGCTCTCCTCTATTCCGTCTACCTTAAAATCAACCTCAGCTCCATAGGATTTCCCGATCCATTCTGACTGCATTTTCTTGACCTTATCCGGCCAGTCAAGCTTATCCAGATCATTTAACAGACGGTCTGCGTATGCTGTGATTTTTAACATCCACTGCCTTAAGTTTTTCTTTGTAACTCCGGTTCCGCAGCGCTCACAGCAGCCGTTTACCACTTCTTCGTTTGCAAGTCCTGTCTTACAGGATGGGCACCAGTTGATAGGGAACTCCTTCTCATAGGCCAGGCCCTTTTTAAACATCTGAACAAAAATCCACTGGGTCCATTTGTAAAATCCGGGATCCGTGGTGTTAACCTCCATATCCCAGTCATAGACGGCTGCAATCTCATTGATCTGACGCTTGATGTTCGCCACGTTCTCCGCTGTGGATTTTGCCGGATGAACTCCCATCTTGATGGCGTAATTCTCTGCCGGAAGGCCGAAGGCATCCCATCCCATGGGATGAATCACATAATGACCCTTTAAAATCTGATATCTGCTCCACACATCGGAGATTACATAGCCTCTCCAGTGGCCTACATGAAGGCCGCTTCCTGACGGATATGGGAACATATCCAGACAGTAGTATTTCTCTTTCTTCCCATCGTCAACATTGATGGGGTTCTTTGCCCAGTTTTCACGCCACTTTTTCTCAATGGCGCTGTGGTTGTAGGATGCTGCCATAACAAAATTTCCTCCTTTTGCGAAAGGGATTCTCCCTGTTTTAAATGTCCGCGTACAAAGGCCGTAAGAGCACATAAAAAATGCGCCTCAGACCGTTTATACGGCCATAGAGACGCAGGATCTACCGCGTGGTACCACTCTATTTCATACAAGATTCGTATGCTCTCACTGGATATGGAAAAACATATCCGCCCGCTCTAACGGTCGGGACACCGGCAATGCTTACACAGAAAGCTTAGCTTCCTTCAGCATGCTACTCAAAGGCCAGTTCGGCTGTCATCCCCAACCGGCTTCCACCACCCACCGGCTCTCTGTATGTTTCAGACAGATTACTATTCCTAATCACAGTATTTTTGCTAACTACAAATGTAACATAATTGACGAATTGTGTCAACCGTATTTTAAGAAATACCAGAGCGCTCCCCCCTATTGTATGGATTCCATATAATGCCTGTAAAGCTTTTTGTCATTTATATCCGGTTATCTTCACCCTATGACGGAACGGTTTTATAATTACTATTGTCTTACCTTTTCATTTAACCGGACGAAATGACGAAGGTCACAGCCGAAAGAAGGAAAAACAAGATCATTCCAAGGTTAAAAAAAAGTACCTTAAATGCTCCTTTGCCCCAGGTCTCCATAGGCCCCGGATAAAATACCAGCTTTCTTTGATTGATTATAAACAAAATGGTTCCCGCACAAACTGCTCCAAGCATAAATATGGAATAGCCCACGGTAAGCAGCGGATCGTCTCCAATATGCAGGGCCACAATAGAGCCAAGAAAATTGATGATCATGTGAAAAATTATGGTATAGCGAAGCTTTCCTGTCTGAATATAAATATAGGCAAACACCATACCGATCCCAAAGGCATAAAAGAACTGGTAGAAATTTCCATGGCTTAAGCCAAAGACAACACTGGATACCAGGATTGCCGCCTTATCTCCATACAACCGGATCCGGTCAATCAGGACCTTACGAAACAGTATTTCTTCGCAAACAGGGGCTAAAACCACCATAGTGACAAAAATCGACCAGGTGTTTAAACCTTTCATCACTTCCTCTACCGGGTTGACCATGGGCTTTCCCAAAAGTGCACAGACAATGCTCATGAGACCCTGTCCCATAAGGTTTCCAAAAAACAAGGCGCTTATACAGACCAGGAATCCGGAAACAAGCATTCCTGCCCCGGCTTTCTTTGCCCTGGGCCTGCAAAAAACCGGCATATCCTTTACAATAAGGCAGGCAATGACTCCCCCAACCAGATAATTAGCCAGGGAAACAAATATCATGTACCAGTTTCCAAAGGTTATTTCCATTCCGAACCGGGACAGTGCAATAGCAATGACTCCTAACTCAAGCTGTATCACTATCGTTACAAGAAGGAATGCCCCATATCCGATTCCCACTCTTGAAAACGCCTTCCATGCATTTCTTCTGTCTTCCACTATTTCCATACCTCCTGCCAGTAGGTATCAGTTTATCACAAATCAGAAAAAAGCGCAATTATTCCGGGTCTGGCAGCCTGCCGGAAATCACGGTAAATCCAGGCATGTTCCGGACCGGCGTTACTAAAACCGGATTTTCCAGATACGTTTCCGCAATATCATTTGACCGTAACGGATCATGTATACATTTGATCGCCTTGCCTCATCTCTCTTCCCTGATTGCCGCCTCTCCCCGTATGGGCCGCTCCAGCATAAAGGAAGCGCTCGCCAGGCGAGGAAACGATTTAAGCGAAGGAAAGCTGCGTTCCATTTTAAAGGAGCTTTCCGACGAAGGCCTCATTAAAATCAACCGCACCAGAGGAGGATGCGAGATCACAGAGCTGGGGATGACAGTGCTTTAAATGTTATTTTAAACCGNNTCCACCATTTCTCTGTGCTGCTTTACAACCCCAGATTCAATTCCGGAGTCCGCCATGGCCAACATCCGGATTCTTCTGTAATGGCCGGAGTTGGCAGCCAGAATATCATTGCAGTATCCCTTGTTGGCTCCATCGTAGAAGATGGAATGAAAATACATATCCTCTGCCAGAAACGACCGGATATCTTTCTTTTTTTCAAGCTGCTCCTGTCTGTCTAAAGACATCTCCAATGCGGTGATCGCTTTTAAATTACATACTGCCATA
>DJBG01000241.1 GCA_002429965.1 Hungatella sp. UBA5982 | reverse complement strand
AGAGTTCCAGGACATCAGTGCTGGCTCTTCCCCCACCGGCGTCCAGGTGGCGCAGACGGGAATGGTAAATGAGATCCGTCCGGGCACCTACATTTTTGACGATTTTATGCTGACCAAGGAAAAGGTGGCTGATATCAGTGAGATCGCTGTCCGGTTCTATGCTACCGTAGTCAGCTGCCAGCACTCGGAATATGCCGTGGTAGACGGAGGAACCAAGTGCTTTCCTACGGATGTGGTTCCGGAACAGCCGCCGTTTTACTATCCTGGATATGCGGTGGTGGAAGGAGATGACAACCTTAAGCTGTCACGAATGAATGAAGAACATGGAATCATCACAGCCATAAACGGGGAGACAGGGCTGCATGTGGGCCAGGTGCTTTCCCTGATACCCATTCATGTATGTACGGCTGTCAATATGCAGAATTCCGTTTACCTTCTGGAAAACGGTTCTCTCAGAAAACAAAAAGTAGATGCAAGAGGAATGTTGATATGAGGTACATTCTTATTAAAAAAGGATTGATTTTTGACGGTAGCGGGGATATGCCGTTTCAGGGCGATATTCTGATAGAGGGGGAAAAAATCATTGAAATTGCCCCGGATATTGAGAAAGAAGACGCCCAGGTGATCGATGCCTCCGGAAAAGCGGTAACGCCCGGTTTCATTGACATTCACCGGCATTGCGATATTGCAGCCTTTACCAATCCCCGTTTTGGTGAAATAGAGCTGGCCCAGGGAATCACTACCACCTTTGTGGGAAACTGCGGTCTTGCTCCTGTTCCTTCGGTTCCCTCATGGCGGAAGGAATTATATGATTATCTGGAGCCGGTAATCGGAAGGCTGCCTGAGGATATGGCCTTTGAAACCTATGAGGATTACAGGAATGCTCTGGAAGCAGCAGACCTTCCGGTCAACATGGGCTTCTTTGCGGCCTCGGACAGCATCAAAGTGGCTTTAAAGGGCTTTGGAAACAAGGCATATACGGAAGAAGAGCTCATAAAAGCTCAGGAGTATGTAAAAAGCGCATTGGCCCAGGGAGCCTTTGGGGTTACGCTGGGAATCATGTATCAGCCGGAATGCTATTCTAACCGGGAGGAACTTACGGCTGTTGTAAAGGCAGCCGGAAAGGTTGGTATTCTCTGTACCCATATCCGCGGAGAAGGAGACAGTCTGGTGGAGTCGGTGGAGGAAGTGATCGATGTGGCGGCAAAGGCAGGGGTTCCCCTAAATATCAGCCATTTGAAATCAACGGGAATCAAGAACTGGAACCGCAAGATATTTGAGGCCATTCAAAGGATTGAACAGGCAAGGGAATCCGGACAGGATGTCACTGCGGATTTTTACCCCTATGACGGCGGTTCCACCACCCTCCAGTCCCTTCTTCCGCCAACCATTATGGAAGAATCCTTCGAGGCTCTTGTAAAAGGCTTATCAGGTCCGGAAGGGAAGCAGAGGCTGCGGTCCGAGTTAAATAAGGTCCACCAGGGCTGGGACAATATGTCGGAAAGCATTGGCTGGGACCGGATCATCATCAGCTCCGTCACCCTGGAGAAGAATGCGTTTATGCAGGGACAGACAATCGGTGCGCTGGCGGAAAAGCTGGGATATGAAGAGCCTTCCGGTCTTGTGGCAGACTTACTTGTGGAAGAAAACGGGAAAGTGGGAATTATCGTGTTAAGCATGTCCCAGGAGGATGTGGATGCGGTGGCCCGTCTCCCCTTTACCTTGCTGATTTCAGACTCCCTGTACGGCGGTGACGGTAAGAACGCCCATCCCCGCCTCCTTGGGACGACTGCCAGATTTTTAAATGATTTTGTTATAAAGCGAAAGGTGCTGTCCATGGAGCAGGCCATCAGGAAGATGACCTATCTGCCTGCAAAACGGATGGGACTTGAGGACAGGGGGCTTTTAAAGCCAGGGTACAAGGCAGATGTTCTGGTATTTCAGCCGGAGAGATTCCTGGATCATGCGGATTACACCGGAAAGCATGACCCGTGTACGGGCATGGAACTGGTGCTTATGGGAGGAAAACAGGTGCTGACAGACGGCATTCTTGTGGACCGCGCCAGTGGGAAGCTGTTAAGAAAGGGTTTTAAGTAAAAAAAGGAAAGAAGGAAGCAGACATGAATATTTATGAAAAACTGAAGGAACTTAATTTGGAGATCCCGGCAGCTCCGTCTAAGGGAGGAGTATACTCCCCGTGCCAGGAATTTGGAAACAACCTGGTATACATATCAGGCTGCGGGCCGGTGATCGGAGGAGAAGGGGTTTGTGGAAAGCTTGGAAATGATTTTACCACAGAAGAGGGAAAAACCTTTTCCAGAGATGCCATGTTAAATGTTCTTGCAGTGTTACAGGATAAAATCGGGGATTTGAACCGGATAAAACGTGCGATCAAAATTCTTACCTTTGTGGCAAGTGCGGATACATTTTATGAGCAGCCGGCTGTGGCTAATGGAGGAAGTGAATTACTGTTACAGCTTTTGGGACAGGAGAATGTACCGGCCCGATCAGCCATAGGAGTCAACGTATTGCCTGGAAATATTCCTGTTGAAACGGAAGCGATATTTGAAATTGAAGAATAATTTTTTTGAATGAGGGATAAGGCTGAAAGAAAAGCGTCTTTTAACCTTGAATTTATGAACAGCGTACCCGCTTTACCGGGTATCAACTGGATATGAAAGCATATCCGCTTGATTTATTAGGAGGCAAAAATGGATCGTCAATTTAAAAATAATTTAATAGAGTCATTATACGTACATTACCCATTGAAACCGGAATACGACAAAAGCATGGAGACTTATAATTTAAAAAAGCCGGTTTTGACTTCTGTGAGTTTATGGGATGGAACCAGCCTGGAGCCATGGAGCTTTGACGGTGAAGGTGAAGTTCAGGTAAAGGATGGAAACATATTGTGCCTGGAAACAAAGTCACGGGCAGACCACTGGCCGGATAATGAGGTCCGGGCAAACGATGCGGCAGCAGGACTTTATGCCACCTTTGGAAGCTATATCGCAAGGTTGAATGTGAAGGGTCTGGAGCTGGGAAAAGGAAACCGGATATGGTTTAAGATCCGTCCCATTTGCCCCGGTCTTCACAGCCCCATCGTGCGTGTGGGTTTTGTCAATAACGGGGTAACCAAGATACCGGATGTCTATTCAAGAGAAGGCTTTAATGCCATCAATCTGAAAAATAATGAATGGAATACCTGTACCTGGGAAATCGATTCCATTGCCCATGATGCAATCGAGGAAATTTCATTTAACATTCACCGCTATGGCAAGGAAGTGAGTACTGGCGATGATCTGAAATTTGAACTCTGCGATATCCAGCTTCAGGAAGTAAAGCCGGGAGTAGTCCATGGCTGGCAGTGTGAGGAAGAGGAAGTAGTATTTTCTACAACCGGTTACTTTACAGACGGGAGAAAAACTGCAATCGCCAATACCTCAGCCAAAGAGTTTGAAATCGTGAAAGAAGACTGCTTAGAAGAAGTGGCATACCGTGGACAGATTGAGAAGGTGGAAAACCATCTGGGAAGCTTCAGTATATTGGATTTCTCGGATTTAAAAACCGAAGGCGCATACAGGATCCGGTTTGGAAATACGGTAAGTGAACGGTTTATCATAGGAAACGAAGTCTTGGAAAGCGCCTTGTGGAAGCTGACCAATTTCCTGTATTGTGAGCGGTGCGGCTATCCGGTTCCTAACTGCCATGGAACCTGTCATCAGGATGTGATCGCAGAACACAACGGGGTGAAATTGGTGTATGCGGGAGGCTGGCACGACGCGGCGGACGTTTCCCAGCAGACCATGCAGACGGCAGAGATCTTAGATGCCATGATCGCTTCCGCAGGGAAGGTGAAAGATTCTGATCCAATGCTTTTTCGCAGAATGATGGAAGAAGCCAACTGGGGACTGGATTTTGTGCTTCGCATGCGCTTTGGAGACGGCTACCGGGCATCTCATGCGGCTATCCGCAGATGGACCGACAACTTCATCGGAAATCTGGACGATTGCGAAGCGGATGTTCATAACCGGTCCTTTGAAAACTTTGTTTTTGCTGCAGTAGAAGCCGGTGCCGGAGAAGCCTTTAAGGAACTGGACCGGGAGCTGGCATGGAAGTGCGTAGATGCAGCTAAGGAAGACTTCCGCTTTGCCGATGATCGGTTCCGGGAAGTTGGCGTGGAAGGACCGTATCATTTACTGGAACATACGGCAGGCTCCAGCCTTTCCCAGTATTATGCCGTAGCAGCATGGGCGGCGGCAAGGATTTATAAAATCACTGGTGACAGCTATTTTTATGATAAAGCTGCCGAGTATGCAGATAAGGTGATTTCCTGTCAGGAGATCAGGGATGATCTGCCAATGAAGGGATTCTTCTACAGGGATGAAAGCAAAAACCATATCGTGCATTTTTCCCATCAGGCAAGGGATCAGGTTTTTGCCATGGCCCTGGCAGAGGTATGCGGTGCTCTTGCAGAGCATGAAAAAAAGGCGGTGTGGGAAGAGGGCTTAAAACTCCATGGGGAGTATTTAAAAGGCCTTCAAAAATATACGGCGCCCTATGGCATGCTTCCGGCCGGAATTCATCACATCAGCGAGGCAGAAGACCAGGAAGCCTTCCATGTGGTCCATCCAAAGGTTGATTATGAAAGAGAACGGGTCAATTATGTGGAACAGCTGAAGCGGGGCATTGATCTGGGAGACGGATACTATGTAAGAACCTTCCCGGTGTGGTTTTCCTACCGTGGAAATTCAGCGATCCAGCTGTCCATGGGAAAAGCTGCCTCCATCATAGGAATGTATTTCGGAGATAGGGAGTTAATTGAAATTGCCAGGGAGCAGCTTTACTGGACTCTTGGAAAGAATCCCTTTGGCCAGTCATTAATTTACGGGGAAGG
>DJBG01000179.1 GCA_002429965.1 Hungatella sp. UBA5982 | reverse complement strand
TATCAGGGAGTTGTATAAAACATATAATATGCAGAAATATCTGGACCTCTATGGAGCGCGTCTGACCAAGGTGGTTTTAATGGGAGGGAATGATTATTACGAGATCCAGATCCCTGTGCTTAAGCGTATGCCTTACATTCTGGTCGCCATCAGCATCCTCGCTTTTTTTGTGCTTATGATCCTTTTGCGTTTTATTACGGGCAGCATTGTAAAAACAGTGGTGCAGCTGGCTACGGTCTCAGGTAAGATTGAGAAGAACGATTTTTCATCCCCAGACGTCCATTGGGATGGAAGGGATGAGATCGGACAGCTGGTAAGCGCATTCAACAAGATGAAGCATGCCACCCGGGACTACATCACTGCGACGGAGGAGAAACGGCTGATGGAAGAAAAGCTGTACCGGCAGGAACTGGAGAGGGCAGAGCTTGAGAAGCGGTTTTCCATGGCCCAGCTTCAGCTGATCAAAAGTCAGTTAAATCCCCATTTTCTCTTTAATACACTGAATATGATCACCAGGATGGCACAGATGGAGGAAGCACCGGTGACGGAGGAAATGCTTGTGGCAATCAGCAGCCTTCTTCGTTACAGCCTCCGAACGTCCAATGCCTTTGAGCCTCTTGAGCAGGAGCTTAAGGTAGTAAAGGATTATATATACATCCAGAAGATGCGTTTTGGAGAACGGATTCAATGGGAAATCATCTGCAGCAAGGACTTATACAAGGAAGAGGTGCCTGTCTTCATGCTGCAGCCATTGGTGGAAAATGCGGTAATTCACGGGATACAGGAAAAGGAAAATGGAGGAAGCATCAACATACGGATCGAGAAAAAAGGTGAGCTTTTATGGATATCCGTAGCGGATACGGGAAAGGGCATGGACCCGGAAACCCTGACAGCTATCAGGAAAGCCATTGAAACAAAGGGGACAGGCCTTGGAATCGGGCTGGGAAATATATATAGAAGGATTTCTTATTACTACGAATATGGGAAGGTAACCATTGACAGCGGAGAAAACAGCGGCACAGTGGTACAGATAGAATTTGGTCGGAGAAGGGAAATAATGGATCATGTATCGGTTAATGATAGTGGAAGATGAAATGATAGAGCGAATTGTGCTCAAAAAGATGCTTCTGAAGAAATTTGGAGAGGAATGTCAGATCTTTGAGGCTCAGAACGGAAAAGAGGCAGTGGAGATTTTTAAAAGGGAAGATATCCAGGTGGTGATCCTGGATATTGGTATGCCGGGAATGAACGGAATCCAGGCTGCGGAAATCATGAGGAAGGAAAATAAGGATTGCTGCCTTATTTTCCTGACAGCCTACGACCGCTTTGACTATGCGAAAAAGGCGATTTCCATCAGAGCTATGGAATATCTGCTGAAGCCTTATTCCCAGAAAGAGGTCTTGAACGTGGTTGAGGAGGCTCTGCGGATTGCCGGTGAACAGGAGGATCAGCAGGGGGAAATCAAACCGCATAAGGAAAGAGAAGAGGCAGATGCCCATCCGGTTTTGGATGAGGAGTCTGATTTTAGCGGCAGCCGTTTGTCTGTGATGACATCCATGGTGGAGGAATATATCCGGTCCAATTATATGAATGATATTTCCATGAGCGAAACAGCCAGGGCCGTGGGATATTCAGAGCCTTATTTTTGCAGGATGTTCAAGCTGCAGTTCGGGCAAAGCTTTACCTCTTATCTGGCGGAATACAGAGTGGAGGAAGCGAAAAAGCTGCTGGCACAGCCTAATGTGAACGTAAAGGAGGTAGGAGTCAGAGTGGGCTACATGGATTCCAATTATTTTACAAAGGTTTTCAAACGGCAGGAAGGGGTAAATCCTTCGGAGTACAGAATGTCCAGTCTGAAAGACCTCCAAAGTTAATCTGATTGTTAAAATGCCTGTCATGATGAGATGACAGGTATTTTTTTATGTACATTTGGCTGAAAAGATAAAATTCTACTACGGATGATAAAAAGTTACGATAGAATCTGTCGAGGCGTGTCGGTATAATGAATTCAAACACAGAGAGTGTATATAAAGCAGAGAGGAGGAAGGGGCATGAAACAGGAATTGTTTCGAATGGAAGGGATAAGTAAAAGCTTCCCCGGAGTCAAGGCTCTCGATAAAGTAAGTCTGTCAGTGAATAAGGGGGAGGTCCTGGGGCTTGTCGGTGAAAACGGAGCCGGTAAATCCACCCTGATGAAGATTTTATCCGGTGTTCACCGGGCAGATGAAGGTGAAATATTCATTGAAGGAAATAAGGTGGACATTGATTCCGTTGCAAAGGCCCATGAGCTTGGTGTGTGCATCATCATGCAGGAGTTAAATATGTGCGGTCATCTCAGTGTGGCAGACAATATATTCATCGGCAGGGCTCATAAAAAAGGAATTTTCATCGATGATAGCAAGATGCATGAGGAAGCGCAGAAGATCCTTGATGATCTGGGTATTGAACTAAATACTTATGCCCATGTGGGAAGCTTAAGCATTGCTCAGCAGCAGATGGTAGAAATTGCAAAAGCGATCAGCTTTAATTCGAAAATACTGGTTCTTGATGAGCCGACAGCAACCCTTACAGAAAAGGAGATCGAGCAGTTGTTCGGTATCATCCGCCGCTTAAAAGAAAAGGGAGTGGGTATGGTTTATATTTCCCACCGAATGGCGGAACTTAATCAGATCTGTGAACGGGTTACGATTATCAGGGATGGCCAGTACATAGGCACCAGGAATTTAAATGAGATCACTATGGATGAACTGGTAAATATGATCGTAGGGCGTTCTTTGGAGGATAAATATCCTAAATACAAGCGTAACATCGGAGAAATAGTTCTTGAGGCCAGAAATGTCCGCAGAGGCACTAAAGTAAATGCGGATTATTTTTGTGTGAGAAAAGGAGAAATCCTTGGAATATCAGGACTGGTAGGAGCTGGAAGAACAGAGCTTATGCGCTGCATCTTCGGTGCGGATCAGGCGGATTCCATGGAGCTTACGCTGGAAGGCAAACCAATCAAGGTCAACTCTGTGATCCAGGCCATTAAGCATGGGATCGGATATGCTACGGAGGACCGGAAGCGTGATGGTCTGGCTCTTGGCCTTGATATTAAATATAATACGAACATGGCCCATCTTCCAAACATTACCCATTATGGATTTATCAATGATAAGGAAGGGCTTAAGAATGCGGAAAAATATGTGGAGCTTCTGCGTACAAAAACCCCAAGCGTGCATCAGCTTTGCGGAAATCTTTCCGGAGGCAATCAGCAAAAGGTGGTTTTAGCCAAATGGCTGTGTAATGATGTAAAGGTGCTGATCGTTGACGAACCAACCAGGGGAATCGATGTAGGAGCCAAGTATGAGGTGTATGAGCTGTTTAACAAGTTAAGCGCCCAGGGAGTGTCCATTATCATGATTTCTTCTGAACTGCCGGAGATCCTTGGCATGAGCGACCGGATTCTGGTCATTCACCAGGGTGAAATCAACGGAGAATTAGATGCAAAGACCGCTACTCAGGAAGATATCCTGTATCTTGCGGCAGGTTATAACAAACTAGAAGGAAAACCGGCGCCCGTGTTATCAGGCAGCGGTAATAGAAAGGGAGAGTAAGGATGGGAAACTTAAAAGCAATGGTGCAGGAAAAGAAAGGCGGTTCGTTCAACAAGCTAAATGCAGCCACACGGCGGGCAATCTACTCACTGTGCATCCTGGTCGGACTGTTTGTGCTGTTTTCGATTCTTCAGCCTGCTAAATTTTTAGCCCCGGCCAATTTACAGAATCTTCTGCAGCAGATCGTTACCTATACCATCATCGGCTGCGGCCTGACCTTCTGTCTGGTCTGCGGAGGAAACGATTTATCTGCCGGCGCTTCCATGGCACTGTCAGGCATTATTATGGTATCACTTCTGATGCAGGGACTGCCTCTTGTGGTATGTATCGCACTTTGCCTGGTCATGGGTATCATGACAGGTATTATGAATGGATTTTTTATTGAAATTCTGGGCGTTGTGCCATTTGTTGCAACTCTGGCAACCCAGTGGGTATACCGAGGCATGGCAAACGTGCTTGTAAACGGTGCACCTCTGTATACAACGAACATTCCTTCTAAGGAGATTCAGAAACAGTTTTACGTTCTGGGCGGCGGAAGGATCGGAGGGGATGGACTTCCCTACAGCGTTATCATTACTTTGGTTTATGCTATAGTTTTAGGAATTGTTCTTGCAAAAATGCGGATCGGACGCCAGATTTATGCCTGTGGTTCCAACTTAGAGGCTGCAAAGCTTTCCGGAATTAATGCAGTAAAGACACGTATGTTTGCATATTGTATTTCCGGTTTATCCGCAGCAATCTGCGGAATCCTGGTTGCTTCCCGTCTTTCCAGTGCCCAGCCTACGGCAGGAAACGGTTATGAGATGGAAGCGATTGCAGCGTCTGNNATGTCGGAGCCTTGATGATGGGAGTAATCCGGAACGGACTGAACTTAAACGGTGTCAATTCGTTCTGGCAGCAGATGATCGTAGGTATTATCCTGTTGATCGCAGTGGCATCTCAGACAGCGAAGAAGAGCGGAGACTTAGGGGCAATCAAGCGGTTTTTTGGCTTGAAAAAATAAAACAATCAATTCAGGAGGAAAGAAGAATGAGAAAAGTAACGGCAGTTTTGTTGGCAGCGGCTATGGCAGTTGCCGGTCTGACCGGCTGTGGAAGCCAGTCAAGCAATGCTACTACCGCAGCAGAATCCAGCCAGGGGGCGGCTACTGAAAAGGCGGAAGAATCAAAAGATTCCGCTAAGGGTGAAACAACAAAGGGAGAGAAGACCATTTACGTAATTGTAAAGGTTCTTGGAAACCAGTACTGGAGCGTGCTTCAGGCCGGTGCAGAACAGGCCGGTAAGGAACTGGGCTGCAACGTAGTAGTAGTAGGAACTGCTCTGGAATCAGATATAGAAGGCCAGCTCACTCTGCTGCAGAATGCAGTATCCGCACAGGCAGATGGAATCGTTATCGCTCCTTTAGACAGCGTATCCCTTGACGCGCCTATTACAGAAGCGTATAATTCAGGTATCCCGGTAGTTCTGGTAGATACAGTGATCAAGAGCGAAAACTACAGCGCAGCTCTTCTGACCAACAATGTGGAAGCAGGAAAGGTTGCTGCTGAGGAACTGATCCGCAGAATGAAAGATCAGGGAGTTTCTGAAACAGAAGATGCCCAGATCGCCATTCAGGTTGGTTCCACCGGTTCTCAGACAATCAATGACCGTGTTAAAGGCTTTGACGAGTACTGGAAGGATAATGCTCCTGAGAAATGGCAGGTATTAAACAACGATATTAAGGTAAACGATGGAGATATCAGCAAGGCAGTAGGCTTCTGCCAGGACTTTATCACCACATATCCTAACTTAAAAGCAGTGTTTGGTCCTAACAACGGTTCTACCGTAGGCTTTGTAACCGGCCTTACAGAATCCGGACGTACTGACATCACCATGGTTGGATTTGATTTCTCTGCTGAAATTGAAACCATGATCCGCAGCGGCGAATACGATGTTTCTTCTGTAGTACAGCGCCAGTATTATATGGGATATGACGGCGTAAAAACAGCTCTTGAGATGTCCGATGGAAACCAGGTAAGAGAAAAAACTGTGGATACAGGCGTAATCCTGGTAAATACTGATAATGTGGATGACCCTGAGGTTCAGAGCATTATTAATCCATAACCAGTAGGCAAAAACCCGCAGCAAGCTAAAGGGTATTTGACTCTTGCAGTGTTCGCCAGATGCAGGAATGCAAGCATTCCTGCATCTGGCCCACTGCTTACAGAAATCATATAAAATATTAAACGCTTCCTCTGTGCCCAGGGGAGGCGTTTTGGGGGTAAAAGGAATGGACAAACGGATTGCAAGAAGGGCGGCTTTGGTCTTTTTCGTGGCAGCTGCAGCTTACTTTTTTTTCATTCTCCTGAAATTGGGGAATCCTTTGGGTACTCTTTTTTTTAGGGGACGGAAAGAAGCGCCGGAATATGTGTTTTCCTACGCGGATAACCAGCCGGAAGATTATCCCACGGTACAGGGAGCAAGAAAATTTGCAGAGCTGGTGCAGGAAAAGACATCCGGAAGGATCCGGATCAATGTGTTTGCTGGCGGTGAAATGGGAAGTGAAAATGAAGTGGTGGAACAGCTTCAATACGGCGGGATCGATTTTGCCCGGTCTTCGGTTATGATGCTTACCGAAATAAAACCCAAGTTTAATGTGCTGCAGCTCCCTTATCTGTACCGTGATGAAAAGCATATGTGGAAGGTGTTGGACGGAGTGATCGGAGAAGAATTTAAGGAGGAGCTGGAAGGAAGCGGTCTTGTGGCCCTTTCCTGGTATGATGCAGGCGCCAGGCATTTTTACAATTCCACCGGTCCCATCAAATGTGTGGAGGATATGAAAAAAATGCGCATCCGCGTTGCCAACNNTGTGGGAGATTCGTGAGCAGAATGACAGGGAGCGGCTGACAAAGGCCGGCTGTGTTATCACGGAACTAAGTTCGTCGGAACAGGTGCGCTTCCGGGCGGCCGTCATGTCGGTATACCAGATGTACTGCAGCGAATATATTGATGTGGTGAACCGGATTGCCCAGATACGGTGACGGATTGTTTTATTTACAGGATAGAGTGATCATAACGGATGGTTTCAAGCTGAGTTGCTTGATAGCATCCGTTTTTTTGTTTTTTCAGGGGGAGGTTAAAATTTTTTTGATAGGTGTTGACAAGTAATATTATATGGTATATAATATAGAGAATAAAACAATATTATATATCAGTTCAATAGAAGAAAGGAAGGTGGGCAATCGTGGAACCAAAACGTTTGTACCGGTCTGTAAAGAACAGAGTCCTCTGCGGTGTATGCGGCGGCATTGGAGAATATTTTCAGGTGGATCCTGTTATGATAAGGCTGATATGGGTTCTTCTGATGTTTCTACAGTCGTGGCGCCATTTGTTCCGTTCGTTCATGGGATTTTCCCTGGTGGGAGGAAGCCTGGTTCTCTACATCATCGCTGCGGTCATCATACCCCAGGCGCCAAAGGATGAAACAAGATAGCGTTTCTTAAAGTATCAAGAATACACCCTTCGGGTATACCAGTAAGCCCGGAGAACATAGGCAATAATAAGAATAGGAGTGGGCACATGGTATTTAACACAGGAGCGGCATTATTGGACGCCATTGTCCTTGCGATAGTGTCAAAGGATCAGGAGGGTACCTATGGTTATAAGATCACTCAGGACGTGAGAAATGTCATTGAGATTTCTGAATCGACCCTTTATCCGGTACTCCGAAGATTGCAGAAGGAAGAGTGTCTGGAGGTTTATGATTTGGCATTTGACGGAAGAAACCGAAGATATTATAAGATTACGGAAAAAGGAAGGGTTCAATTGAATCTCTATAAAGGTGAGTGGGAAGGCTACTCCCAGAAGATATCCCGGATTTTTGAGGAGGCACATATATGAGCAGGGATGAGTTTATGAGAGAGCTGGAGTATCTGCTTTCGGATATTCCAGATAATGAAAAGGCGGATGCCATCGAATATTACAGGGACTATATGGAAGAAGCGGGACCGGAAAATGAAGAAAAGGTAATAAGAGAGTTTGAAAGCCCTGAGCGGATAGCAGCCATTATCCGTTCCGACATATCCGGGAATTTGAAGGATGGAGGAGAATTCACGGAGACCGGCTATCGGGATGAACGGTTTAAAGATCCAAATTACCAGATGGCGCAGCGGTATGATCTTCCGGAGGTATCCGATGACGGTCCATACAGTCACGAAGGACCGGAGAAAAAACATGGCAGGCGAAGACGAGGCATGGATGGTAACCGTACCGTAAAAACTGTTTTATGGATCATATTAATCATTGCAGCTTCGCCTATCCTTATGGGAATCGGAGGAGGTCTTGTTGGCTTGTTAGGAGGAATTTTAGGCTGCCTTTTGGCAGCAGTTGTTGGAGTCGGGGCGCTGACCTTTGCTCTTTTAGCGGCCGGGGTTGGTTTGATTTTGGGCAGTGTCGTCTCCATGGNNAGTCCTGTTCCTTGGCTTAGGAATGATCGCTCTGGCCCTCTGCGGTTCTTTTTATGGGAGCTTTCTTCCATTTCTTTTCAGAAGCTGTGTGAATGCCCTTAGCAGGTTATTACATGGAAGGAGAGGCCGTTTATGAAAAGGTTTATAAAGATTTGTTTGATTGCCGGAAGTGTCTGCGTCCTGATCGGCGGGGGGATTTCAGCCGTAGCCGCTGTGTTGGGAGGAGATTTATGGGATATCGTACCTCAAAGAGCCCTTGAGTGGAGAAGGGAAATTTCAGGCGTCACCCTGGATGGTTTCTGGGATGAGGTAGATTTTGTAAATTTAGATCTTAGCATTCCAGAGGTTTTTAATAAAGGAGAAAAAGGGCAGGAAATATTTTCTTCTGCGAAAGTTAAAAAAATGGATATAGTAATACGTACAGGAAACGTGGTTTTTGAGGAAGATCCCCAGGGAAGTGAGGTTAAAATTTTCTGCAACAGGGACCAATCCTGTTATACTCTGTACGCAGAAGATGATGATTTAGAGCTTCAGGAATATGATGGCTGGAAAAGAAAGGATGGCCCGGAGCTGCTTTTTACGGTCCAGGTGCCAAAGAATTACCGATTTTCCGAAGTTGACTTACAATCAGTACATTCAAACCTTTTTTCAGGAAGTGAGGATTTCGGACCGGCTATGACATCCCAGGCTCTTTCTGCGGATGAACTGACAATTGAAACAAAGGCCGGCGTCATAAAGATCAATGGCGGCAGCGTAGGAAATCTTCAGGTGAAAAGCAGTGCAGGCGCTGTGGAATTTTTAGGAAGAACTACCGGAGACATTGAGGCAATATGCCAGGCCGGCACCATAAGGCTTGAACTTGCCGGGAAAAAGGAAGATTACAATTACGATATCCAGTGCAAGATGGGAGCTGTCAAGGTTGGAGACGAAGGCACTGCGGCCCTACAGGGAAAGAAGCAGACGGATAACGGGGCTGGAAAAGATATGGATCTGGATTGTAGGACNNAGATTTTATGAATGAATTATAATGTAACTCCGTCTAACCGATTATCGGAAAGACTTTTGTTTCCGATAATATAATTATAGTATTTACAGGTCAAATAGCAGAAAGGAGATAAACAAATGGAAGACAATCAGAAAAAACTATACCGTTCCGATACAGACAAAATGCTTTGCGGGGTATGCGGCGGAATTGCGGAGTACTTTAACGTGGATTCTACCCTCATCCGGCTTTTGTGGGCAGTGCTGGCCTGCACAGGCACGGGGATTGTGGCCTATTTTATTGCGGCCATTATCATCCCCAGAAGATAAAAAAGCTTTTAAAAGCAGGAAACAAAAAAGCAGGCTGCTGCGGACCAG
>DJBG01000095.1:58939-65845 GCA_002429965.1 Hungatella sp. UBA5982 | reverse complement strand
TGTATTTTTGTACCGGAGGCTTCGGCAGCAAGCCCAATCCCAATGGACGGGCGGTCTTTGCCGTATCTCTGGAAAACGGGGAGCAAACACGCTGGAACCGCAGCGATATCATGGGTATTGCAAAGCCGGAAATTCTCACAGACCATGCCAGGCTCCAGCTGAGTCAGATACGCCCGGCAGGAGCGCTGGATTTAAAAAGCCATCAACCGCAGTACAGCGGCTATTGTTTTCTGCCAGATGGTCGCTACACCTCCGGTGTATGGCTTTGCAGCCAAAAAGAAATGCAAGAATTTGTTGAAATGCAGATGGGTTACCAGCATAGGATAATGATCTGGGACCGGAATGACTTCTGCGTATTTGAGATGCAGGAGGGAAAGCTCCTTTATCCGACCCAGGAAATGCTGGAAGCGCATCAAAAGGAACAGGAGCAAAATGGCGGCATGGAGTTTAAGCCATGAAGATTACATACTTTAACTGCTTTTATCAAGAAAATGAAAGGAAGGTATTCTCATGACAGATAAAAAAAAGAAGAAGGTCGGCGTACTTGCCATCCTCCTTCTATTCCTGCTGCTTGGCGGCGGTTTTTTTATTTATACCCAAGAGCGTCCGGAATTGTTTATACCGAAGGATGAAATCATTACCCGCGGTGAATTCGCCGCAATTTTAGTACGGGATATTCCGCTGGATACGGCGGAGGCAAAAAAGGATACAGCCAGCTTCCCGGATACCCACGGTCACTGGTCGGAGAAGTATATTGAGGCACTCATCAATGCGGGGATCATTGATCCTGCTGATTATCCGGATGGCTTTAAGCCAGATGAACCAATTACCCGTGCAGAGATTATCAAGATGCTGGTGCGTATCAGCGGAAGGGATGAGGAGGCCAAGAATACCAAAGGTCACAGTGGATATGACGATGACAAGGATATTAAAAATGGTGACAAGGGCTATGTCATCATTGGCAGGGAGGATAACATTATTGGAGATGAGGATGGCGGCAGATTGAAGCCGAATAAACCAATCACCAAGAGCGAAGCAGAGAAAATGATTGATAAGACAAAGCCACNNTCCACCTGCAGTTCGTGCGGCAAGAGAGGCCTTATATAAAATTGCAGATTTAGCAAACTGGCAGGTAATGATAACTACTCATTCGCCTATATTTATTGATGTTTCAAAACCCCATACCACCATCGTGCGAGTAGAAAAGCAATGCGATTCTGCAACTAAAATCTTCTCTACTGATAAAGCGGAATTTGATGATGATGAGAGAGAAAGGCTGCAGATGATAAGAAATTGTCATCCTACAATAAATGAGTTTTTCTTTTCTGACAAGGTTATATTGGTGGAGGGGGATACAGAGCAGGCTGTATTTTCAGAGCTAAAAGATAGTCTTGATATAACAATTGTAAATTGTCGTGGAAAAGCTAATATTCCCATGTTTCAAAAAATACTGAATCATTTTGGTATAAGCTATACAGTATTGCACGACTTAGATTCCCCAAGGGCAAAACGCAAAGAAAAATGGATTGCTAATTCAATGTGGACAATAAATAATAAAATTCTTGAAGAAGCACAGAAAGGAAAAAATAGCAAAGTCATTGTTAGTATTCCTGATTTTGAAGGACAATTTTTTGGCTATTTACAAAAAGGAGATAAGCCTTACAATGCTATAAAAGAGTTGGAAGATAGTGCAAATTCGGATGCCAAAACTGAACTTAAAAACATTTTACATGATACACTTTCTGCTGAATTTTCCAGATTTGTTTCTTCAAAAGAGCAGTACATAGACTTTGCCAAGGAGCATCGTAAAAGCCAGACTGACAAAGTCGAGAAGTGGATATTCGACGAGGAAGAATCCTAGGTATATAAAAAACGCGGTTGAACGTTACGCTCAATCGTGTTTTTTATCCCCCCCAAATTAAGAAAGGGTAGTAAAAAATTATGGTTTATGTAGTTGATAGATTTGAATGCCGAAAGTAGAGCATCCATATTTTATGGATCAGATAGATGCGTGGGATAAAAAGACGGAAATTTTTATACATACAAGATATAGCAAAGACATTTAGGAAAATAGTAGAAAAATTAGAGGATGAATGCTACAATGAAAAATAATAAAAGGTTGCCACAGGGATTAGTAAAAAAGCAGGAGCTTGGAGGCAGGAACGAAACTTAAAGTCTGGAGTTAGAAAGAGAATGTCAACAGCTAAAAGCAGATTGTTTTGACGATGAATAGAGGGACATATGGATAATAATCAGTTAAACATAGAAGCATTGGAAATGTTAATTACACGTACTGCAAATAAACGCGATATGATATTGCTTTTTAAAGAAAACATTGAAATATTACAAGATCATACATTTATATTCTTTGATAATGATGTTTCAAATAATACTGGTAATATAATTCCAGATTTTATGAATAACATTGAAGATGGAATCTGTGTAACTACATTGTCTAATGATAATGGATGTTTTGTACTGAATAAAGAAATTGTTTTAGAAACCATGGAAAGAGGAATAGCAAATTTTCCTTATGTATTCACATATCGCTTAGATATACAAATGATGAATTATCTGTTAGATTATTATGAAGGAAAAAGTACAATTCCAAAACATTTTATTTCTATTTTAGAAAGATGTAGTGATGAGGGTATAGGTATAGATTGTACCCCTTATTTATTAGAAAATGGCGCAAAAATTAATGATGTTAAAATAGAGTTAGGCGTGCTGAAAAGCTACTTACCTTTTGTCAGGTTCTGCAACTCAGGGTTAAAAAATTTTTCAATTAGTTATCCGTTTTCAGAGCAAGAATATCTGCAAACAAAAGAAGCAATTGATTTAATGAAAAACGATATTAATGCTAAAAATGAATTGACATTATCTCAACAATTTATATATTCCATCTTGTTAAAGGCTATTATTATTCATTTTGGTTCAAAATCTCAAATTAAGAAAAAAATCTCGGAGTTACTTAGATTTGTTAATGAAAAAATAGGGTTGTATTTTGAAAGAGAAATAGTAATATGTTATTGGTTTTTAAAAGATAGAAATGATAGTAGAATTTGTCGTTTCTTCAAGGATATACAGATTGGAGCTAAAAAAGATATTTTTAATACTATACGTGGTATGGCTTGGGATCTATTTCATTTAAGATATCTGATGACATCCATGCATGTGGGTGGCGATATTCAAGATAGTAGCCATTCATGTGGCAATATTATATATATTGACTCTTTGGTTACAGAAGATAGAGGTTTAACTAATATTATTAAAGCTTACCCGATTAAATGTATTATCTTTAAGACGGGTGATATTATGCCTAAAGTAGTTTGGAAGAGTTCCGTAATTGAAATTATAGAAGAAGTGGATGTTTTTAATGATTTTTGCTCTCATGTAGAATCAAGGAAGGAAGTGTATAAAAATGTAGATATAGATATATTAATTCAAGAATTAGAAGAAACACTGAAAAGTATAATTAATAAATAAGATTTCACGACTTAACTTAAACCGTTAGGTCGTGTTTTTTATGCTCAAAATCAAGAAAGGAAGGTAAAGATCTATGGTCTACACAATCAAACAATTCAAATTTTGGAGGTATCTAAAGGGGGATTTCCTCTATCATGTACATAGGGCGAGGTTAAGAAAAGCAATCAAAATACTGATGGCGGTTGTCATCGGCGCACTTGTTCTTGCAGGATTGTATGCTTTGTTCGGGGAAACTGTACTGCCGACGCTCAAACAGCGAATTGTCGATATGTTCAACTACGGTGGATAGGTAAAATTTTATTCCGTGATATAATTTCTCTGTATAATAATGCACAGTAGAAAAGATAAAGTATGGAAGATGATTTCAAGTAAAATGGTTTTTATTTGGATCCTCAATGGCTGAGGCGGTTTGTCAGTCCGTACTGACAGACCGCCTTCTTTCCATACGGGTACACCCAACCAGTATATCGAAATGAAAAGTGTCAACAAATTTGGTATCGGCATAAAACATGCTTATAAACTTTGTGTATTTTTCAATTTCCTATATAAAAAATTCCAAACGGAATATGACACAGTCGCAAACAGGCAAGTGCTTGCTTTTGTATACTATCTCATCTATTGAGACAGGGAGAAGCTTAAGATATGAAATCCACAGGAAAGTCTCTACTACAGTATATTGACCAGCTATGTGAGTACTGTGTATGCTTTGTACCAGAAGCAGAGCAGCTTTCTTATTTTAAGGGACAGGTTGTTATTTGAGAAGAAAAAGCAAAAAAATTTCATGAAGATAAGCAGATTGCCTATAATTTTGTCGATATTACAAAAGATTTCGGGAAAATGTAGAAAAATTGTGGGATGAGTGATACAATGGAAAACAAGAAAACATTGCCGAAGGGCTTGGTCAGAAGGCAAGAGATTCAACGGCAGAAAACGAAAATAAGATTCTGAGAGCAATAGCCGATATTAAGAATGAAGGAAGAAAATAAGAATTTTGGTTTAGACAGAATATACAGGGCTGTTTCGATCAACTTTTGCCAAACTCCATATCAGGGAATTGCTTGTAGATTATGGATATGCACAGGGCCATAATGTTACAAATCCACCTAGTGCAAGAAAAACAATATAAATGGGATTATTTCAGAAAAGAACAGGCTGATTGAGAAACTTAGAACTACAACGAAGAATTAGAAAGAGAATGTGAATTGTTAAGAGGCAGGTTATTTATGATGATGGAGAAAACAATAAACAAGGAGTAGACAGTATGGATGTTATTGAAAAAAGACAAGAATTGCTTCAGTATTGCGAGAACATAAATAGAAAAAATGCAGATATTCAAAATAGTGACAATCATATTTTAATAAAGAAAATGTCAGAGCAGATATTCAAAAGGTCATGTGATATTAAAAACATCTGTGAAATTGAAAAATACGACCTGTTTTTTAACGGGAAAGTAGCTATTGGTAAATCAACTATTATTTGTACAATGTTTGATTTAATAGAACATAATACATTAACTACAACAAGCAGATTATCAAATTCATTACTGCTTAAAACTGGCTCTGGAAGAACGACGATATGTGAAACTCAAATAATTCCACATTCCGAAAAATCTGAAATACTGATTGAAGAAGTGGCTTGTGAGGATTTTTACATATACTTAAATGGATTTTGTGAGAGTTTATATGGAAATGAATCTAATATATCAGAAGAAATGTTAACATTAATAAAAAACATGGCTCAAATCTCTTTATCATTAGATAATAAAGAAATCTTGGAAAGGTTTTCAGATGTAGATGAAGCTTTTGAAACATTAAAAAAGATTATAAACTATGAAGAAAGATTAAATAAGTCCTTTACTTTTCAGGGTGATAACTTTAATTTTTGGTTAAAAAATATCTTTACAGACATAAACGATGGGAAAATTGAAACAGCTCCTATGCCACTAAAAATTATCATTAAAATATGTGAAAGCGATATGCAATTTAAGATGCCTGAATATATCAATTCAATCATAGATACACGAGGATTAGATGGAGGCGAAAGACCAGATATTCAATCATATATTCTAAGAAATAATTCAATATCCTTTATGTGTGATGAAATTAATGGTTATGGTGGCAACGAGTCTATATGTTCAATTTTGCAACAAACGCTTATTAAAGAAGATAAAGATAGACATCTTAGAGTATTACTGTTGGGTATGGAAAAAAATTCCGAGCTTGAGAATATTACTAATTTTGAGGATGATCGTAAGGGCGGTATGAAATCAAAGAAATCTCAAGCATTAAAAAAAATAAATGATTCTCAAATCAAGTTTGATGATGATAATTTTTTGTTTTTTGATACTGCACCTGGAATCAATATAGAAAAAGGTAAGATTACAAAAGTTGATAAAGACATTTTGGAAAATACTCAAAAGGAATTTATTAACACAGTTGAATCAATAATCTTAAAGATGTATTCAAAATATTGTGATGAATTATATGAATCATTAGGTTTATTAGAGCAACTAAATCGAGGACAAATTACACAAAAGACTTTACAAAAAATCAATGATAGCTATCAAATTGTAAGTGACATTGTTTTAGCGGTCAGAGCTATAAATAATGACATTTTAAGTAAATTCAAAGAATCAGTATGTTCCATTTATCACTCATCTTTAAGAGGAGCAGTAAACCATAATGGTATAGGGAATACTGCCGATATTTATGGTTCTTTTCAAAAATGTGGTGGTGAAGATTTTATAGAAAAATGTAGAGAATATAAAACAATAATGCTGACATCAATTAATATAATTTTTAAAAACTGTTCTGAATTGGAAATGATTTGCCTGAAATACATCAATGATAGTATTGATGATTTATACAACAAGCATTATACAAATTATAGAAATCTTACTTATTCAGAAACCTATAATAGTTTATATAATTATAATTCTTGGATGTCGCCAAAGAAATATTGGGGTGATGGACTGGGAAATTATAACTTACGTGTATGGAACGATATTAGTCAAGAAATTAAACAATATAATATTGATAAAAAACTGGATAATCAAAACAACAAAGTTCAATTTTTTCAAGATGTTTTAAATTTTTTAAAAATATAACTCTTAGCAATATATTAAAAAAACTAAAAAATCACACGATTTAACTAAACTGTTAGGTCGTGTTTTTTTTAACATAAATTAAGAAAGGATGGTAAAGTTATGGTTTACACAATTAACAAATTTAAGTTCTGGAGGTGTTTGCAAGAAAATTTTTTCTATGGTGTACATTTGGTGAGGTTAAGAAAAGCTATTAAAATTTTGATTTCTGTAGTCATTGGTGCGTTGGTGTTGTCGGGACTCTATGCCCTGTTTGGAGAGACGGTATTGCCGACTTTGAAAGAGCGCATTGTAGATATGTTCAACTACGGTGGATA
>DJBG01000095.1:29273-58862 GCA_002429965.1 Hungatella sp. UBA5982 | reverse complement strand
ATGTGAGTGCCATTACTGACTTTTATCGTTGGCTTGATCAGACCTATAGCAGTGAAATGGTGTTTTATGAGGGAGAACGAAGATGCAGGACGCAATCCTATTTTTATAGACAGATCTATTCATACAAGTATAAAGCCCTACAATGGGAAATATGTGATTTTTATTCCGACATGGAAGCAGAACGGCGGAAATATGGAGCCAATCCTTCGCTCAATTCACATAGAAGATACGGGGATTGCCGGATACCTTCTGAATTGCTTTGGAAACAACAGACAGCGGCTATGGAATTGCAGGAATATCTGCCAGAGGAAAAGAGGGGCAATCTTTTTGTTTACCGCAGGGTATTGCACTACAAGAAAGGCGGCACTTCTCGTCCGGGTAGAATTCAAACTGTCTTTCAGAGCGTGGTAGAGTATCACTTTAAACGAATCTGCAAGCAGTACAATATCTGGGATGAAGGCGGAAAGATTTACAACCTGACCTTCCATCAATTTCGGCATAATGGCATTACTGACAGGCTAGAGGTGGGCTTTACGCTGGAGCAGATAGCCGATATGAAAGGCCATCACGGAACGCTATGATATGGAATTCCTATGCCCACCATGACTTGAAGCCTAAGACCATCCTGCAAAAGCAGAAGTATGTGCTGGTTGAGCCTGCATCTAATGAAAATCCGTACATTCTCTTTGGCGGACGGATTTTGGGCATGGAGGAAGTGATGGAAAAAAGACTGCTGAAAAATCTTCGTGCCCACAGGGTTTTGGGTGGAATCTGCAGCGATGTTACCGACTGTAAAAGTGATATGTGGGATTGCCTGGAGTGTGAACATTTCATACCGGACAGAACTGCTTTCCTATTTTAAGGAGCAGGCTGATTCGTGGAGGACAAAGGCAGACCTTTTTTCNNTTCAGAATTTCCGGTCATTCATGCCAATTCACTGAGAAATGCAGGGTTGTTTGAACGTATCGCAGTCAAACTGACAGGGGGTGAGAATATTGAATAACAAAGTGCCAAAGGAACTGTATATTTCATCTCGTTTATATATAAGTGAAGAACTTATCAATCGTAGGATTCTGGTTTTCTTTATACCGTGCAATCACGATTTCGCATAAATCAGAATCCTTGTTCAGTGGTATGGTGACAACCTTTCCTAAATTCCGGCTGGAAGCAAGGGCGTAGGACGGCACGATGGCAGCTCCCATACCGGAGGCCACCATTAGTGCTGTAATGTCAAAGTTGTCAGAATATATCGTATTAGGAGTGAAGCCGGAACGGATAAAATGAGCCATAGTGTTTCTGTAATGTCCGAAATCATTGTCTCTTTCTTTTGTGGCGGTAAAAATAAACGTGTTATTTTTCAAATCAGACAGATCCAGCTCACTTCTGGAGGCCAGCGGATGGGAGGGAGGAAGCATGACAATCAGTTTATAGACACCTAAGGTATGGCAGACGATGCCTTCTTCCTCCAATTCGCTCTTTGAGAAGCAGACATTGACAATGATGTCAAGAGTCCGATTCAGCAGTGAGGCGTACAGCGTTCCCGTGTCGGCTTCGCGAAAAGAAAGGGAAACGTTAGGATAACCGGTATGAAAGGAGCGGAGTATATCGGGGAACCGCGGATTGTCATATCCTCCCGCGATTCCAATATTTAAGCTGCCTGTAAATCCGGTAGCTGCTTTTTTTGTTTTCGCAACGGCGTCTTCTGCGCGGGTTAAGATTGCCTTTGCTTCTGTATAAAAGACTGTACCCGCCGGAGTAAGCTCCACATGCCTCTTTGTCCGCCTCAGTAATTTCACGTCAAGATTATCTTCTAATGTCTTAATTTGCTGTGTTACGGCAGTCTGGGAAATGAAAAATTTTTCTGCTGTTTTTGTAAAACTTAAGCTTTCGGCTACGGAAACGAAATATTCTAACTGTCTGAGATTCATAAAAATCACTCCCCTTAAAATCAATCAATATATAACTAAAACTTATTATAATCCACAAAATTTGTTTTGAAAAGTCCCCAATCCTAATAATCGTACAAAGTGCACAAATATTAAAACATTATTTGAAAAGTATTACCATATAAATAACTTTTTCTTATGAGAAACACTAAAAAACATTCTTGAAATTGACAAAAAAACTCATTAATATACCAGTGAGGTAAGAAATTAAGCAGGATATCCCTTGCGGAAAGGACAGGAAATGAAAGGGAAATATAACAATTTCTTATTTATCGGTGAAGCAGGAAGCGGAAAAAGTGAGATTGCGGTGAATGCGGCAAGGAAGCTTTTAACCTCTGGTGATAAGAAAGTTCATTTTTTTGACATGGATATGACAAAGCCCTTATTCCGTTCCAGAGATCTCTGCGGAGATCTTTTCGACTTGGGGATGGAATTCCATTATGAGGAGCAGTTTATGGACGCGCCAACACTTGTGGGAGGCGTGAGCCGCTTTTTAAAGGATGAGGAAGCTTATACGGTTCTGGATGTGGGAGGCGATTACATTGGTGCACGATCNNGGGTTTCGCCCCGTATATAAACAGGGAGGATACCATGGTCTACTATGTGATCAACCCTTACCGCCCATGGTCTTACGACTTAGAACACATTGACAAGGTTCTGGGCGAGGTCCTGGGAGTTTCCCACATAAGCGTTGACAAAGTTCATTTAATCAGTAATCCCAACATGGGTCCGGCCACCACGGCCGGGGAAGTCCTGGCGGGAAATAAAAAACTGGAAAAAATAGTGGCTCCTTATAAAGAACTGGATTTTTTATGTGTGAGAGAAGAGCTTTTTCCGGAGGTAAAGGACAGGCTATCCATTCCGGTAATGCCCATACATCTCTATCTTACCTATCCATGGGCTGATGCGGAAAAATAAAAAGGAGGAAGTGAATGACATGGGAGAAATTAGAGTAGTGACAGAACGCTGCAAAAGCTGCGGCTATTGTATCAAGTTCTGCCCTAAAGGTGTGCTGACAATCGGAGACAAAGTAAATTCCAAGGGTTACGAATATGTAACTCCATCAAATATGGAAGCTTGCATTAGTTGCTGCATATGCGGACGAATGTGCCCGGAGGGCGCCATTGAGATTTATAAGTAAGAGGAGGAAGAAAAAATGTCCAGAGTATTCATGAAAGGCTGTGAAGCAATCGCGGAAGCAGCCGTTAGAGCAGGATGCCGATTTTTTGCCGGGTATCCCATCACACCGCAAAACGAAATACCGGAATATTTTGCCAGAAGAATGCCGGAGGTTCACGGCAGCTTCGTTCAGGGAGAGTCTGAGGTGGCTTCCATAAATATGGTTTATGGTGCGGCAAGCGCCGGAGTCAGGGCCATGACCTCTTCCNNGATGGATTATTACCAGGCCACCAAGGCATCCGGAAACGGCGGATTCAAGATGCTGGTATTTGCTCCGTTTACGGTACAGGAAGCTGTTGATATGACTTATGCGGCCTTTGATTGTGCGGACCGTGACAGAAATCCGGTGCTTATTCTGGCCGACGGCGTGATCGGCACCATGATGGAGCCGGTAGTGCTTCCTGAGATGAAGTCAGATGAGGAAGTTGAAGCGATGAAGGAAGGAAAGAAGTCCTGGGCCTGCATCGGCCATCCTTTTGATTATGAGAAGCGTTCCTGGATTCAGCCGGGACACTGGAAGACCACTGATATGCAGAAGGCCAATGAAGATGCAGAGGCACTTTATGCTTCCTGGGAAAAGGAAGCAAAGGCAGAAGAGTATCAGCTTGAGGATGCAGAGGTTGTAATCGCCGCTTACGGAATTTCCGCCAGAATCGCAAAGTCAGCGGTAGACATGCTCCGCAAGGAAGGCGTAAAAGCCGGACTGATTCGCCCTATAACCGTTTATCCTTTCCCATACTCTGCCTTCGATCACATTAACTACGACAAGGTTAAGGCCGTCCTGGATGTAGNNGATTCCGGCTCAGTTCGTGACTGATGTGGAAGCCGGCATCAAGGGACGCTGTCCCATAGAAACCTGTCTTTGCTCAGGCGGAAACATCATGAGCAGAGAAGCAGTTATAGAGGCAGTAAAAGAGATTCTCAAAAAATAGGAGGAGGAAAGATGGAAAAAATTTATTCAAGAACGAAGACAATCCAGGAAGACAAAGTTTCCGGATTTTGCCCGGGTTGTATGCACGGAACCGTGATGAAGCTCATCGGTGAGGTGTTAGATGAAATGAACTTAGCGGACAAGGCGGCCTGCGTACTGGGAATCGGCTGCTGCGGTCTTCAGATGGATTACATGGCTTATGACAACACAACCGCTCCTCATGGACGCGCCTGTGCCGTAGCAACCGGCATGAAAAAGGCAAATCCGGACAGCCTGGTATTCACTTATCAGGGCGACGGAGATTTCGCTTCCATCGGCCTGGCAGAATCCATGTCTGCAGCAAACCGGGGAGAGAACATTGCGGTTATTTTTGTCAACAATGGAATTTACGGCATGACAGGCGGACAGATGGCTCCAACCACGCTGCTGGGCATGAAGGCCTCCACCAGCCCCAAGGGACGTGATCCCAAGGAGCACGGCTATCCCATGCATATGTGCGAGATATTAAACCAGCTTACAGCCCCGGCTTACTTAGAACGGACCAGCTGCAATACCCCGCAGAATGTGATGAAAACCAAGAAAGCCATCAAAAAGGCATTCCAGAATCAGCTGGACGGCAAGGGCTTTTCCATGGTGGAAATCGTTACAAGCTGCCCGACCAACTGGGGCTTAGACCCAATCAAGTCCCTGGATTTTATAGAAGAAAAGATGCTGTCTGAGTTCCCCTTAGGCATCATCAGAGACAGGTAAGGAGGAAAAAAATGGAAACAAATTTATGTGTGGCCGGTTTCGGCGGCCAGGGAGTTATGACACTGGGGAAGTTCCTGGCTTCCGCCACCTGTGATTCGACGGATAAAAATGTTACGTTTTTCCCCTCTTACGGAGCTGAGCAGAGAGGCGGAACGGCCAACTGCTTCGTGGTGATTTCCGATGAGGCCATCGGTGCCCCATTAGGGGATGTGATGGATGATTTAATCATCATGAACGGCCCGTCCTTACAGAAGTTCCTGCCAACGTTAAAAAAGAACGGAACTCTTTTCATCAACAGTTCTATTGTAAACGGAGATATTGACCGGGACGATGTGACAATTGTAAAAGCCCCGGTTACGGAGCTTGCCTTAGAGCTTGGCAACGCCAGGGTCTTAAATGTCATCATGCTTGGTGTTTATGTGGGCTATACAGATGTCATTGATGCGGAAATTGTCTGGTCAGCCGTTGAGCACAAGCTTGGTTCCAAACCAAAGCTTCTTCCTCTTAACCGCCAGGCTTTTGAAAAGGGACTTGAAATAGGCAGAACGCAGAGATAAGGAGAGAGGAACAAATGGTTTATAAAAGCTTTGGCGAACTGATTGAAAAGGTAAAGGGGTATTCTTCCATAAAGCGGATGGCCATCGCTGCCGCCGGAGAAAGACATACCTTAGAGGCTGCCTTCCATGCCAGAAAAGAAGGAGTTGCAAGACCTGTTCTGGTAGGAGATGAGGCGGAAATCCGCCGGATCATGAAGGAAATGGGGGAAGAGGTTCCAGANNAGATAATAAAGAGGCGGCAGAGCTTGCCGTTTCCCTGGTAAGAGAAGGAAAAGCAGATTTCCTCATGAAGGGTTATTTAGATACAGGCGTTATTTTAAAAGCGGTTGTGAATAAGGAGCAGGGACTGGGAAAAGGCGGCGTTATGTCTCATTTTACCATGTTTGACGTTCCTGGCTACCACAAGATTTTAGTTCCCGTAGACGGCGGCATGGTTACTTATCCGACTCTGGAGCAGAAAAAGGCCATCATTGAAAATACGGTGGATACCCTGATTGCCATCGGCTACGACTGTCCCAAGGTGGGTGTGCTGGNNTTGGAAAAAGTCAATTCCAAGATGCCCGAGACAGTCGAGGCCGCAGAGCTGGCACGCATGAACTGGGACGGGGAAATCAAAAACTGTATCGTGGAAGGTCCAATTTCCTATGACTGCGCTGTGGATGGGGAAATTGCCAAATTAAAGGGCTATGAGAGCCGGATCGCCGGGGATGTGGATGTCCTGGTAGCTCCCAATATCCATGCGGGAAATATCATGGGAAAGATGCTGACCTGCACCTGTAAGGCCAAGATGGCCGGTTTCGTGGTAGGAGCCAAATGTCCCGTTGTCCTGACCTCAAGAGGTTCTTCCGCAGAGGAAAAATTCCTTTCCATCGTCGTTTCTGCGGCAGCGTCTAATTAAAAGAGAAGGAGAGACTTTCATGAGTTATAAGATTTTAGCTGTTAATCCAGGCTCTACCTCTACAAAGATTGCCGTTTACGAGGATGAAAAGGAGCTTTTTTCAGAAAGCATCGTACATTCTGACGAAGAGTTAAAAAAGTACGAAAAGGTCACCGATGAATTCGACATGCGTAAGGAAACGATTCTAAACTCCATGAAAAACCATGGCGTGGAAGAAAAAGACTTATCTGCCGTGGTTGGAAGAGGCGGACAGCTGGTAAAGATCCATGCGGGCGGATATTTGGTCACCCAGGATATGAAAGAAAAGCTTGTGGATCCGTCCACCATCGAACACGCTTCCAACTTAGGCGCTTTGATTGCAGATGCCATTGCCGCTCCTTTGGAAATTCCCTCTTATATTTACGATGCGGTGGGCTCCGATGAGATGAAGGATATTGCCAAAATCACCGGTATGCCTGAGGTCGTAAGAGAGAGCTTCTGCCATGTTTTAAATTCCAAAGCCATGGCCCGGAAGTTGGCTGCAAAAGCCGGTAAGACCTACCAGGAGATGAACTTTATCGTAGCTCATTTGGGCGGCGGCATCTCCGTGAGCGCCCACGAAAAAGGCAGGATTGTGGATGCCATACCGTCGGACGGCGGCCCGTTTTCCCCTGAGAGATCCGGAAGTATTCCCTTAAACTACATAGTGGACATGTGCTGCAGCGGAAAATACAGCAAGCGGGAAATGACAAAAAAGATAACCGGAATGGGCGGCATTAAGGCTTATTTAGGAACGTCCAGCTGTTTAGAAGTGGAAAAGATGATTGCAGACGGAAACCAGCAGGCAAAGACCATCTTTGAGGCAGAGGCTTATCAGATTGCCAAGGGAATCGGAGAGATGTCTCCGGTGCTAAAAGGAGATANNAGATGTTGACGCCATTATTTTAACAGGCGGCGTTGCCTATTCCCAGATGCTGACAGGCTGGATTACAGAGTATGTGAAATTCATTGCCCCGGTAATTGTTATGCCGGGAGAAAATGAGCTGGAATCATTAGCCGCCGGAGCTCTCCGGATACTTAAGGGAGAAGAAATGGCTGTCCCTTATAAGAAATAAGATGAATAAAAGGTGGCCGGATATATTCTTGCCAACCTCCTCCGGCCGCCTTTTTATCATATAAAACCATGTATTAACACAATTATTCAAAGAAAGGAAAAAACTTATGCAGGATACATTCTATGCAAAGGGAAAAGGGAACAACGGTTTCCTTAAGAACCTGGAAGTCTGTTCCTTCAACAATTTGGACGGAAACTGCGGCATGTTCCAGATGGCCCTCTATAAGACTGAAACAGGAAAGTACTATCTGTTCGGATGCTGCTTCGGGGGAACCCAAAACGGTGTCATGATCAGTGATGTGACAGATCCCTATAATCCGAAATTCGTAAAACATTTTGAACTTTTAGATCCCAGGGAATATCCGACAACTACCTGCCCAAAGCTTCAGATTGCCGATGATCTAATGATCGTGGCAATGAGCTGCGGAAGCGGCCCGGGAGAACTGGTAGACCAGCCAGGAAAAGATGAGGTGAAATGCGAGGCAGGTATCCGCATTTACAGCCTGAAAAATGATCCTGAAAATCCTGAATTCTTAGGCGGCTGGGACTGCGGCTTAAAGCACGTGCTGGGCGTACACCGTTTCATGTACAACGGGGGAAGATATGTACATTTATCCAGTGACTGCGTAGGCTTTGAAGGTATGATTTACCGTATCGTCGATATTGAGGATCCCACTCATCCCGTAGAAGTAGGACGCTGGTGGAGACCTGACCAGTATGCGGACGGCTATCCGGACCGCGAATTTGATCCGGGTGCACCTCACGTTCCGGCTTTTATGGATAAGGGCTGGCTTCACGGACCGCCATTTGTACGTGACGGAATCGCATACTGCGGATGGGGCGGTGCAGGACTGGTTGTCCTGGATGTCCATGATGTAACCAGACCGAAATGCTTAGGCGAATTAAAGCTGATGCCTGCATTTTCCAGCGAACTGTCGGGAGCAAGAACCCATACGGCCCTTCCTCTTCCGGGCAGAGATTTAGTTGTCTGCCAGAACGAAGGCGAGCGCTTCCAGTTCTTTACACCGGANNGCTTTAAACAATCTGCATATGATCGATGTAAGCGATCCAAAGCATCCTACCCTGATTGCAGAGTTCCCATATCCGGAAGTTCCTGAGGATTTCCCATATCAGAACTTTAACGTGGCAGGTCTTGGTGTACCGGGACCTTTCGGCCCTCACAACATCCATGAGCCTATGAGCAACAAGCCATGGCTGGAGCAGAGAGGCGACAGGCTTTACTGCTGCTATTTCCATGCGGGACTTCGGGTCTATGATGTATCCGATCCTTATTACATCAAGGAAATCGCTTACTTTATCCCGCCGAATCCAAACAAGAAGCCGGAAGAGTCCTATTTTCCAAACTTCCCTGGCCCCCGCCTTGCGGTGACGGAGGATCTTGTGGTGGATGACAGAGGCTATATCATCATCGACGCCTTAGACGATGGCTTTTACATTTTAAAAATGAAAGAAAATTAATATTCACATAATAAGGAGAATACAAAAATGAAGGTTTTAGGCATTTCTTTCGGGACCAAGAACGGGACCAATGATTCCATGTGTATGGAAGCTTTAATGGGAGCAAAGGAAGTCGGTGCCGATGTGGAATTTATCCAGATGTCTGCATTAAACATCAGACACTGCACCGGCTGCTGCGCCTGTGCAAAGACTCTTTTAAGCGGCAAAGGCAACATGTGCACCATTAAGGATGATGATTTNNCTTGACAAGATGCTGGATGCGGATGGAATCATTATCAGCGATCCTATTTTTGAAGAGGGAGCTTCCGGCTTATTTCACACTGTTACAGACCGTTTCGGCCCGAGAACAGACAGAGGAAATAACGTCATCGGCACCAAGATCGCTCAGGAAACCGGCGGAAAGATCCCAGATCACCGTCTTTTAAAGGACAAGGTTATCTCATACATCGGCGTGGGTGGTTCCGACTGGGGAACCAGAGTACAGTGCGAGCATGCCATGCACGCTTTGACTCCTATGTGGAAAGTCATTGACAATGCCTGGTATCCGTGGGCAAAGTCCATCCTCATGGAGGATGATAAGCTTGCTGAAGTTCACCAGCTTGGCCGCAACTTGGCGGAAGCTGCAAAGGACGTGGAGAAAGCCGAATATAAGGGCGAAGAGGGTGTATGTCCTCACTGCCATAACAAGCTGTTCTACTTAGAGCCGGATTCAACAAAAGCAATCTGCGGCCTGTGCGGAATGGTAGGGGAAATGGAGATTGAAGACGGAAAGACAAAATTTGTTTTCTCGGAGGAGCAGTTAGAGCATGCACATGAAACTCTGTCCGGAAAGTTCATCCACGGCGAAGATATCCGGAAAAACGAGGGGGCTTTTGCAGAGCTGCGCAAGACCGAGGAATTCAAGATCCGTAAGAAGAAATACACAGACTTTATCACTCCGACAACGGTAAGATAAACGGTCCCCCCAGTCTTTCGGTGCTTCTGGGAAAGATTCCCGTGTGGATAGTTTTTGGAACGGAGAACAAATAGAATTTATGCATATTAACAAACAAATCTGTATCCTGGCTGCGGCCATTGCGGTCTTTCCGCCCTTATGGGCGGTGGCCGCGCCGTATCTGGGAATTAAAACAGGAGCAGTGGCTTTAATTTGTGCAGGTATCTATGCGGCAAACGGAAATAAGAGAGAAGACGCCTTAAAAATAACGGTCGGTTTTTGGTTTGGTGATTTTTGGGCGTGTCTTTCTCTTTTGATCATGGGGAATTTAATTCTGGGAGAAAACCTGGGATTATTTTTAACCCTGGCTGTTTTAGGTTTTGCGGCTGTACTCATCGCCTCTGCTTTAGAAAAATTCATATACCTGCCTGCCTGGCTCGGCGGCTGGGCCATTGGCCTAAGTTTGATGACACTAGAAACTTTAAGTTTTGATAAAACCATGCCTTTTCAGATCGGGGCAGCCATGGCAGTGGGAGTCTGGTATGTAGGGGCAGGAGTGGATTTTTTCTGTAAATTGATTGAAAAGAAATCACAGCCAAAAAAGGAGAAATAAAAATGGGAACAGAATTTGATCCTATGCGGAGCTTTATCTATGTAGATGTAATAAAGGAGGAGTACAGACATAAACTTCAACACTGGCTATATTTCCATCACATTCCGGAAAGTATTTCCCAATTTGAACCTTACTGCACCAAGTATGCTTTTTACAATGCGCTTCCGGTTCCTGAGGGCGGAGAAAGATTTGGAACGGCCCGCATGCAGATTACAGAGCACAGCTGGCTTGTAAATATTATGGATCCGGCACTTAAGGTAAAGGCATTCCAGGAATATATGCCGATTGAAGCCTTAAAGTGGCAGGGAACCGTGCCGGAGACGGCAGGAGATGTGCTGATGTCGGGAGACGATGCCAGATGCACCGGCGGAAATAACGGCTGCATGCCATTCGTATTCGCTTTCTGTCCCATGTGGTGGGAAGAAGATGTAAAGGGCGCCGGACGTACTCTGACAGAGGGCGCCAATTACCGCTGGAATTTTGCCCTGACTTACCCGGAAGGAATTTCCAAAGAAGAAGGAGATAAGTGGCTGTTTGAAGAAGTATTCCCTTATTTTGAAGCAAATAACTGCTGTACCCGTATTCTGACCAGCAAGGTAAGACAGGAAATCAATGGCTGTCCTATGTACAGAGTAGTGGAAATGTGGTTTACAGGTCCTACAGCATGGCATCATCTGGCTGTGGAAACCGCTGATAAGATTAAATCGCCGTCATGGGCAAAAGACGGAGATGTATTCCCATATCTGAAGTCCGGCTTTGAGATAAGGGGAGCATTTGTCACAGATTATCCGACCTGTGACGCCTACAGCCAGTACAGAGGCTATATACCCAGAAGATAAGGAGTAATATATAAATGAAGCGGAATCGTTGGTTTTATGCGTCAGTCGGCGTAATACTCATGTTGTTTGCGGGGCTTATCTATGCATGGAGCGTTCTTTCCAGGCCTCTTGCAGAATTTTTTACGGAGTGGACCAGTGCCCAGTTATCCTTTACTTTTACTATCTGCATGACATTTTTCTGCCTGGGAGGTGTGCTGGCCGGTTTTCTCTCCGGCCGGATTAATGCAAAATTCAATTTAGTTGCATCAGCATTGCTTTTTCTTGCCGGTTTTTTCATTGCTGCTAATACCAGTTCTCTTGCCGGCCTTTACATCGGCTACGGGATTCTGGCGGGAACCGGGTCAGGCATTGCCTATAATACGGTTATGGGAACAGTTACAAAATATTTCCCGGATAAGCCGGGCCTGATTTCGGGAATTCTGNNCATCGGAAAAGTGTATCAGGCTTATACAGGGCCGGGAGAAGGATGGCGAACCTCCTTTGAAATCTTTGGGATTCTGCTTTTCGCCGTTATGATTTTATGTAGCTTCTTACTTAAGGCACCGAAGGCTAAAAAGGAGGATGGCCTTGAAAACGGAGAGGAAGCAGCCGTTGTGGAAGCATCTGGGATGAAATCATCCGGGCTGGAAGTCATTGAGATGGAACCGGCTGTAATGCTTAAAAGAAGCTCATTCTGGCTCTACTTCATCTGGGCGGTTCTCTTATGCGCCGCCGGGCTTGCGGTAATTTCACAGGCGGGAGGCATGGTGCTGGAGGTGAGCCCGGAGATTTCTGCCGGAACGGTTTCTACTGTAGTCGGTCTTATTTCCGTATTTAACGGAATCGGCCGGGTTCTGTTCGGCGGTTTGTTTGATAAGATCGGCCGGGTAAAAACCATGGTGTTTAATGAAATTCTGTTTTGCGCTGGTCTTGGTTTGCTGATTTTGTCCCTGATGACAGGCATCCTGCCTGCGCTGGTTGCAGGCTTTATGATCATGGGCCTTGCCTATGGCGGCGTGCCTACTACGAATTCAGCATTTGTAGGCGCATTCTATGGGAAGAAGAACTATTCCGTGAACTTTTCTCTGCTGAATCTAAATCTGATATTTTCTTCCTTTGGAAGCACCATTGCAGGACTTCTCTACGATGCAAGCGGTTCTTATTTCAGCACACTGATCTCCATGCTCGGTGCGGTTATAGTTGGAATTGTTATTGCTGTAATGATAAAAAAACCATAATATAGAACGGCCAAAAGACCGGAAAAGAAGGGGCTGCTTTAAAATGANNCTGCCCTCTTGCAAGAGGGCAGGCTTTTGCATCTTTTATCGGATATTTCACTACAATCTTCCTGTGGATAATGTAAGGCTTACGGCTTACTGTACTTATGACAGAGCTTGAGCGGGGTAACGAAAGGGCTGCGGAAATGAAAAATGAGCTTTCACGTATCCGCATATTATAATTAGCTGTCCTCTTTGTGTCTCGCTATATCAGAGTTTGGATTCCGCTAAAGTAGATATTTACTACCGATATTATGGATAGGCTGCGGCCAAAATGAAGAGAACTTTAATAATATATATCGGCGGTTCAGTGATACATGGAAAAGTACGGAAAAGTGTTTTGTAGCACTATATTGTTACTACACAACATAGTGAATATTTCATCTTTACATCCGTATCAGAAATATCGAGCCTTGGTCTGGTGTGCTTTCCAGTTCAATCTTCCCACCATGCATATCTACAATCCATTTGACAATCGACAGCCCAAGCCCGCTGCCGCTGCGATCACGGGACTTGTCGGCACGGTAGAACCGATCAAAGATCAAAGGCAATTCCTCCGGCATAATGCCGATACCATCATCTGAAACAGTAATGAGACAGCCGTCACCCTCTCGCTCTGCTTTTACCCAAACATGACCGTCAGGTTTGCCGTATTTGATTGCGTTACCCACCAGATTCAGCATCATTTGGGTCAGGAGACTTTGATCGGCTTGTACCGTAACATCCGCCGTCTCGTTGACAAGCGTGATTACCTTGCTTGCGGCTTCCTCCTGAAGCTGTTCCAGTACGGCATCTGTCAAAACTGGCAGAGATACTTCTTCGAGTTGTATCTGGTATTTTCCCTCAATCCCTCTGGTAAGCATTAGAAGCTGAGAAATCACCGTGTTCATTCGATGGCTTTCCGCCAATATGGTATTGGCTGCAGTGGTGGGGTCAGCACCCGGTGTTGCGGCCAATATCGCTTCCGCATTTGCCATGATAATCGCTACCGGCGTCCGCAGTTCATGGGATGAGTCGGACGAAAAGCGTTTTTCCTTTTCAAAGGAATTTTCCAGCGAAGCCAGCATTTCATTGAAAGTGTTGGCCAGTTCGCCCACTTCATCCATGCTTTCTATTCCAGTGATTCGTTTCGACAAATCTCCATGTCCGATTTCACTCGCCAAATCGGTGATTTTGCTGATAGGGCGCAATGCCCGTTTTGCGATGAACAGCCCACCGATTATCGTAATTAATAAAAAAAGTGGGATTACAACTAACATAAGAAACAGCGTTCGGTTCAGGACAGCTTCCATCTTGTCAATAGAGCTGCAAATTCTGATTTTTACAACGTGATTATTCTCCTGAACCGTCTTGTCAAGCACCAACCAATCTTCATTGTTGTAATAAATTCGGTAAGGGTTTCCCTCCGTAAATTGAATTGTATAAAATAGGTTTTTCTGTGTATTTGCATAAATTACTTGACCGCTTTTGTCCCAAATAATAATGAATGTATTTGCAGGTGCTTTTAATTCATCCCCTATGGACAAGTGTCCGTTATCAAATTCGATGGAGGACTCAGCGATTGACATGGTAGCTCCAATGTTATTCTTTTCACTGTCGAGCAAGGTCGCAGCTATGGTGTGATATAATACCGGTAGAAAAACGGCTAATAGAATACCGGTGAGCAGGGTGTACCACAACATCATTTTTGTGCGAATTTTCAGCTTTTTCATTCCTCGCACCTTAACGAGTATCCAACTCCTCGCACTGTTTGGAGGAGCTTTCGTCCGTATGCCTTATCAATTTTATTTCTCAGGTAGCGGATATACACATCTACGATGTTGGAATCATATTCAAACTCGTTGTTCCACACATGATCGGAAAGCTGTGTCCGGGTAAGTACCCGCCCCTGATTGCGCATGAGATATTCCAGCAGGGCATATTCCTTGTAGGTCAGCTCAATTCGTTGTCCGGCTCGGGTAACGGTGTGTTCGCTCACATTCATCAACAAATCCTCCAGAACCAGCAAATTGTCCCGGCTCTCTCCCGTGCGGCGCATGATGGTGCGTATACGGGCGAGCAGTTCCTCAAACGCAAAAGGCTTGACCAAATAATCGTCAGCCCCGGCATTCAATCCCGCAACGCGGTCTTCAATACTGTCCTTCGCGGTAAGCAAAAGAATATTCGATTTGTTTCCTTCTGAACGTAATCTTTTTAATACTTCATGCCCGCTTAATTTGGGTAGCATAATATCAAGAATCACACAGTCATATTCAAGCCCGGAGGCGTAATCATAGCCACTTTCGCCATCGGTGCAGGAATCCACCGAATAGCCCTCCGCTTTAAGCCTTTTTGCAATAATGTCCTGCAAAGAAGCATCGTCCTCAATCAATAAAAGACGCATTGTTACCAACCTCCATTCTATATATATATTATAGCAAAAAAATGAAAATCTGATGAGAAAAATTCATTTCTCATCAGATTTTCATTTTTATAGAGTAGCCTAGTGAGGAAATCTAATGATTTACACGTGAACTGGAGGTAATATAATGAACGAGAAAACTAAATCAATGATAAGCAAGGTGCCTGCGGTAACCATTTTTTTCTGGATTATCAAGGTCTTGTGTACAACAGTTGGAGAAACCGCATCTGACTTTCTGAATGTTAATCTCGGGCTGGGGCTTGTTGGCACGTCCATTTTCATGGGAACTCTGTTTTTAATTGTACTGTTCCTGCAATTTCGGACAACAAAATATACGCCGAGTATTTACTGGCCTACTGTAGTTCTCATCAGTGTATTTGGAACTCTTGTAACGGATAACCTGACTGATGGTATGGGTGTCCCGCTTGAGTTTTCCACCATTTTATTCAGCGTTTGTCTGGCGCTTACTTTCGCTGCATGGTATTACAGTGAGAAAGATTTGTCCATCCACTCGATTTATACCATGCGTAGGGAAGCATTCTATTGGCTGGCCATTTTGTTTACATTCGCGCTAGGTACGGCTAGTGGGGACTTGATGGCGGAAGGGCTTGGACTTGGGTATTTGACAACGGGTCTTATCATCTGTGTGTGTATCATCTGTGTGGCGATTGCCTGGCGGGCAGGGCTTGACCCCGTGTTGAGCTTCTGGATGATTTATATCATGACAAGGCCCTTGGGTGCTTCGTTGGGTGATTTCTTATCACAATCCAAGGCAAATGGAGGGCTCGGTCTGGGTGCCACGTTTACAAGTGTTATTTTCCTAGCCGCTATCCTTGCAACGGTCGTTTTCCTAACCATTACGAAGAAAGATTTGTCACAAGAAGGGGCACAGCCGCAAACAGAACCCAAGCGGCACCGCGCAATGCTGCAAACAGTTGTTATCGTAGGATTCATCATCATACTATCGGGAACTGGCTATTCTATCCGTCACACAAGCCTCGTAAACAGTCAATCTGATCCATGGGCAGATTTGTCCAGCTTCCGAACAATTGAGGAGGATGTTCTGATGCTGGTGGAGAAAGGCGATTTNNGTCAAGGATTTGGAAATTGCATGGGATAATGCGGCTGCCTCAATGAAAGCAGCGGATCAGGGAAGATGGAAAGAGGCGGATACCGGAATTGATGCTGTCCTTAGTGAATTACGAGCATCTAATCCGGATGCAGGGGCGTGTAAATCGGCGCTCGACGAATCTCTCACACAATTAAAGTGATGGTTATTATTTCATGATTTGTGTGAAATTTAATTTCGTGGAAATCTAATGTGTATTCTCATGGGATTTTAATTTTGGATAGATAGAATAAAGTTGTAACTGCAATGAGGAAAACAACAAATCAGTAATAACAGCAGGTGGGAGAGTTACACAGCTTTCCCATCTACTGTTATTAGGAGGTATGCTATGCTAAACGTAGAAAATTTAACAAAACAGTATAAGACATTTACTGCGGTTGACAAAGTCAGCTTCACAGTAAAACAGGGTGTGATTTTTGGTTTTTTAGGGCATAACGGAGCGGGCAAAACAACGACTCTCTCAATGCTTACAACTCTGCTGCTGCCCACATCAGGACGTGCGACCATTGATGGGCTGGATATTCAGAAAGACAATCTCAAAGTGCGGAACCTGATCGGGTATCTGCCGGAAAACGTCAGGCTGTACGGAGAGCTGACTGCACGGCAAAACTTACGCTTTTTTGGCGAATTGTCCGGCGTATCCAATGTTGACAAAAATATTAATGAGGTTTTGGAACTTTTGAACTTTACCGAATGGGCGGATCAAAAAGTAAAAACCCTATCAAAAGGAATGCGGCAGCGGGTTGGCATCGCACAGGCCATCCTTCATAAGCCCAAGCTCCTGTTTTTAGATGAACCGACCTCCGGGCTTGATCCGCAGGGAACACTTGATATTCGTAATATTCTGTTGAAAGTCAATGCCGAGTGGGGTGCTACTATTTTCATGAATACGCACCTATTATCAGAAGTGACAAAAGTATGTACCGATATAGGAATCATCAGCCACGGTAAGCTGTTGATTTCTGATACATTGCAAAAATTGGAGCAAAAATTCAGTGACTGCAAATCACTGGAGGAGATTTACTTCCGCATTGAGTCGGGAGGTGGTGTACATTGAGCAAGGCACTTATTATAGCCAAAAAGGAATTTACCGCAGTTTTCAAGGATAGAGTCCTTCTCTTGATGGTCATTCTTTTTCTTGCCATGTCCATTGTCTCGGCATATGTAGGCTCTACAACCAAAAATGCGGAGCTCAGGGCATATGGTGACATTGTTGCGGCAGCACACGCACAAGGAACGGAAGTCCCGGAAGCACCGTTGATTTTCCNNTTATGATCGGGGCGGTGCTTGCGATTTTTTTAGGCTTTGATTCTTTTTCCGGCGAACGGGAGGGTGGAACGTTGCATGTAATCTTCACACGACCCATCTCCAGATTTGAATTTATTGCGGGCAAGCTTATTGGTGCGGGATTTATGATTGGAGCCTTACTTTTGGCTGCTTTTATATTTAATCTGCTTTTGTTCGCGGTATGTACTGGGCTGTTCCCTAACGCTAATGAAATTCTACGACTTGTTTTGTTTATGATAACCGCATTTCTATACATGATTGGTTTTTATATGTTTTCCTTTTTGGCCTCCATCAATTCTCGGAGTCGGACATTCAGTTTCCTTGTGATGATGGTGGCTTGGATCTGTATTAGCTTCGTTATTCCGCAACTTGCGGAGACGCAGCGCAACTATGAATTTGCAGTCAATAATATAGCCGGAACCATCAAGCAAATACCCAGTGATACAGCTATTTCAAAACTCATTGATTGGTTTTCACCCGCTGTCGAATTTAAATATATCGGAGACGATTTACTGCAAGTTCATTCCGAAAGTGCGTTAATGAGTGCGGGGACTGCTTTTGCAAAACAGATCGGAAGATTTCTGTATATCCTGAACATGGGAGTGATTCCCTTTTGCCTGTCAGCTCTGACGGTGAAGAAGGAGGGGGTGCTATGAGGAATAGACTTCGTATGATATGTGGGATTATCATTACTTTACTCCTATGCTCTGCCGATAGTGCTTTTGCTGCCGAGCCTGAAACCCCGCTTACCCTATCCTGTGAAGTAAATACGCTACGGGTGACGAATGGGAAATCTGTTTCCCTCACGGTCAAGGTGAAAAACACAGGGGTATCCTTACTTTCCGGTATTCGTCCTAAAGTTGATCTTCCGTATAAATGGGTCGTAGAGAGTGTGAAACCGGAAAATCTGGATCTGCAATCAGGCGAATCAGGATCGTTTGTTTTAACATTGGCAGTACCTCCATCACAAAACGCCGGAACTCATGAAATAAAGCTGATTTGCCAGAATGGAACCTTAGAGAGCAATGCGCTTGTAATATCTGCTGCGGTTTCCACTGATATACGTTATTTGTGGTTTATTACAACCGTTGTTGTGGTTGCAGCAATGATTGCACTTGTATATTTCAGAAAGCAAGGAAGGAGGTAGGTTTATGTTGATATTGGCAAAAAAAGAAATGATAGACGCATTTCGCAACAAATTATTTATCACCTTATTGTCCATGTTGTTCCTTCTGATTATTGTGTCAGTGGTGTTAGGCTCATTTCAGATAAAAATCAACGTAGAAAGTTACAACCAGTCGGTTAGTATTTTGAAAAGTTTAGGAAAAACAGAATTACCGCCACCGCCATCTTTTAACCCACTTTCAGCTTCAAAGAATTTTGCGAATTATATCGGGCTTTTGGGTGCGTTGATGGCAATTGTGCTGGGGAACGCCTCAATCGTCAAGGAGCGGCGAGGGGGAACCATGCGCCTCATCCTTTCCCGTCAGATATATAGGGACGGATTTTTGAATGGTAAGGTGATTGGAAATCTTGTTCTGTTGATGCTTATATCCTTATTTTCATTTGTGATTACACTGTTGGCTGTCATTGTAATCAGTCATGCCCCTATTACAGTCGATGATATAACAAGGCAAGGCTTGTTTTTCGTAATCTCTTTTCTATACATGGCATTTTTCCTCTGGCTCGGCCTCTTTATGGCGATACTCGTCCGGGACGGAAATAAGGCGCTATTGATTACCGTGATGATTTGGCTGATTATTTCTTTCATCTTTCCGCAGATTGGCGATACGATGGATATGGATAATCAACTTCCCGGAGGTTTTTTCGCCTCTATGGGCATGAATAAGGCAGATTCTCAAAAGGTACTGGATCGCTTTAAGTTTTATGAATCGCTCCGGGATGGGATTGAGGAATGTTCGCCTACAAAGCATTACGAACGCGCCGGTTTTGCACTTTTAAATGTAAAGACGGGATTTGACAAGAATACAGCATTGGAAGTTGTGGCTATCAAATGGTTTGATGTTGCCGCGCTTTTGGCTCCATGTATTATATTGTGGCTTTGCGCGGCTATGATACTTCTTAGGCGTGAAGATATATTTGAAGAATAAACAGGAGGATTCCCCATGAAAAAGAAATTCTATTTATTACCCTTGTGCATGCTTTGCACCATATTGGCTCTGGCCGGATGCAGCAAAAATTCACCAAACGCACAAAACACGACACCGCCCACAAGCATACAAAATACGGCTCCATCCTCAACGGGAGACCAGATTGATACTGACGGAGACGGACTTCCGGATGCAGCAGAGAAAGTGCTTGGTACAAACCCCTATGCTTCGGACACCAACGGAAATGGAGTTAGTGACAAGGACGACTCGAATCCTCTCTTTGCCGAAAATCCAATAAGGGAAACCAGCACAACCACTTTGCCAATTGAAATTAAAGATATACGGGTAGAGGATAATGTCGGCCCTGATAAAAAAGACGTATCGGATCATCTTGAAATTACTCTACAGAATACCGGCTCCAAACCGATTGACAAGTTTGAGATATATTTTACGATTATCGATAAAAAAGAAACTAACAAAGTCGAAGGTTATTATGTAAAATTAGATAACTTAGCTATTGATGCCGGAGAAAAGAAAACCATTCATTTCGATAACAAGATTTCCGAGTCAGGACATTACCTTGGCAACCCGAACGGGCTTTATGGTACTTCATCAAATGGCTTGACATTTAAGCTCCAACTTCATGCCAATGGTTATAAGCCAATGGATTTCACGGTTGATAAGTCCGAAGGAACAGCCGAAGTTGCGGACTAATTGCAATTATCAATCTTGTTCGATGAAGAAGGTCTGCAAAATCATACAGAGTCTGCCCTTTCACAGTGGGGCAGACTCTTGTCATATGGCTCTGTAGGAACCAGATGAAAGAAGCCCCATGATTCTGCGGAAAAAAGGAAAATACTACGAGCTGGTTCGGTAATTGGTCTGTTAAATTATTAATTTTTAAATATTTTGTCGAAATAAATAAAAAATTAACAAACTCAATACAAATATTTCAAGCATCTCAAGAGGAATATTGATAATATTGCAAAAATAAGATATAATTAGTCAAAATTCAAAAGGAGGAAAGTCTATGTATAATATTCTGATTGGTGGTGCTGCCGGGCAGGGCATTGATACCACGGTCGCAATTCTGGAAAAGCTGCTGAAGCATTCCGGCTATTATATCTATACCACCAGAGATTTCATGTCCCGCGTGCGCGGCGGGCACAATTTTTCCCTGCTTCGCTTCGGGACGGAGGAAATAACTTCACACAGCGATGTTTTGGATGGGATCGTTGCCTTAAATGAGGAAACCATTGATTTGCATAAGCATAAACTGACGGCCAAAGGATTTATATTATGTGACAGCAGCTTTGNNATGAGGATTCCAGAGTCATTAAGCTTCCCATGAATAAAATAGCGAAAGAACTGGGGAATGTGAAGGCTTCCGGAAGCGTGGCGGTGGGCGCGGTATTGAAGCTCTTTGGCGAGCCATTTACATATGCGGGAGAAGTCATGGCCGGTGTCATGAAGAAAGAGATCCTTGAGGTCAATGTAAAGGCGGCTGAAGCAGGATACACAGCCGTTGAAGCGAAATTTAAGCATCTGGATGGCGGATATAAGGATTACATGCTCATTTCAGGCAGTAAGGCCCTGGGACTTGGTGCGGTGGCCGGAGGGCTAAAGTTTTATTCCGCTTACCCCATGTCTCCTTCCACGGCTGTTTTGGAATATCTGGCTTCTGTGGGACATGATGCGGGGATCGTGGTGGAGCAGGCGGAAGATGAGATCGCCGCGGTCAATATGGCATTGGGTGCTTCTTATGCGGGAGCAAGGGCCATGACCGGGACCAGCGGAGGCGGCTTCTGCTTAAAGGTGGAAGCACTGGGATTTTCCGGCATTGCGGAGATTCCGCTGGTGGCCGTGGATGTGCAGAGGCCCGGCCCGGCGACCGGTCTCCCCACAAGAACAGAGCAAAGCGATTTAAAGTTCGTTATTTCTGCATCACAGGGGGAATTTCCCAGGCTGGTCATAGCCTTGAGAAATCATGAGGATGCTTTTTATCAGACCTTCCGGGCGCTGAACCTGGCGGAAAAATACCAGATTCCTGTCATACTGCTCAGTGATCAATATCTGGGAGATACAACGGCCTGTGTGAAGCCCTTTGACACATCCGGGCTGGAACTGATCAGCCATGCCAGAGAAGCGGAAGGGGAGTATCTGCGTTACAGGATAACGGAGGACGGTATCTCTCCCAGGCTTATCCCGGGACTGACCAGCCATCTTGTGGCCGCTGACAGTGATGAGCATGATGAAAGAGGCTGGATAACGGAATCGGCAGAAGTCAGGAATCAAATGGTGGATAAGAGGATGAGAAAATTAAAAGGCCTTATCCGGGAGCTGTCGGAGCCGGAGTTTATGGGAGAAGAGCAGTGTGAAACCCTTCTCCTGGGCTGGGGTTCTACCTATGGTCCCATCAGGGAAGCCGTATCCCTGCTGAATAAAAACGGGGATGGAAGCTATGGTGCTTTGGTGTTTGGAGATATTTATCCCCTTCCTCAGGAAAAACTGAACATCTATGCAAAGGACAGGACCTTAATCAACGTAGAACAGAATGCCACGGGACAGCTGGCCTCTCTCATAAGGGAGCAGACAGGCATAGAATGCCATAAGAGCATTTTGAAATATGACGGCAGACAGATATCAGGAGAAGAAATTGCAAAGCAGGTGTTGGAAGGAGGTTCCAAGTAGATGGATAAATTCACAACTTATGAAACAGCCTGGTGTCCGGGGTGCGGAAATTTTTCCATATTAAACAGCCTGAAAACGGCGTTAGAGGAGCTGGGCATAGAGCCAAATAAAGTGCTGATGGTGGCAGGTATCGGTCAGGCAGCGAAAACACCTCAGTATTTAAGCGCCAACAGCTTCTGCGGGCTTCACGGAAGGGCCCTTCCGGCTGCAGTTGCCGCCAAAATAGCCAATGAAAAGCTCACTGTCATAGTAAATTCCGGAGACGGGGATTCTTACGGCGAAGGAGGCAACCACTTTATTCACAACATAAGAAGGAATGTCAATATCGCACATTTTGTTCATGACAATCAGATATACGGCCTGACCAAGGGGCAGGCATCACCCACCAGCGGTGAAGGGCTCATTACGGGAGTTCAGACCGATGGCAACAGAAATACGCCCTTAAATCCGGTGCTCCTGGCCATTGCTTCGGGAGCAGGATTTGTTGCGAGAGGCTTCAGCGGTGATTCAAAGCAGCTGGTGAGCATCATGAAGGAGGCCATCCTTTATCCGGGGTATGCGTTTGTGGATATCCTGCAGCCCTGCATCACCTTCAACAAAATCAATACCTTTGCCTACTATAAAAATATGGCGGCGCCTCTTGGAGATGATTATGACCCGACGGATCGGCTGGAAGCCATTAAAATGTCGATGGAAGTCAGTGAAAAAATCCCCACCGGCATCCTCTATCGGGAAGAAAAAATGGAGTTCCACCGAAAAAACAGGCTTTTAAAAGACGGACTGCCGCTGATAGAACAAAAAACAGAGGAAAGCGTGCTCAAGGACCTGATTCACAGCTTTATATAATTCTATAAAATAAGCTTGCTGCATTATTTCCCATAACTGTATAATTTTAACAAAAATGAATATAATGTAATAATAAAATTTCTGGATAAAGCCAATGTTCTATAACAGTAATGGGAGAAAAATCAGCTCCTGCAATGAAGACAATGGTTTTGCGGAAAGGTATTTGAATCCATCTGATATCTATATCGTCGGAGGTTATCAGATAGAAGTATATATAAAAAATCTGAATTCTCCGATTGGGATGGTCTTTAATGAGAACGGGGAGATCCTGGTGGCTGATTCCGGTTTGGCTACCGGAAATCCCCGGATATTACAGATAATCAATGGTCAGTTTGAAACGATCGCAGATGATTTTGTTACCCCCATATCAGGGATTAATTATTTAAACGGCGTGATCTACGTATCTCACAGAGGATTTATCACAAAGATATACAAAGATGGTACAAGGCAGAATATCATTATGGGGTTGCCCAGCAACGGCGATAACTATAACAGTCCGGTCGCCTTTTCTCCGGATAATAAGATGTATTTCGGGCAGGGAACGGTGACTAACAGCGGTGTCGTTGGGAATGACAATGAGTGGGTGACCGTTTCTCCGCTTCTGTGTGATTACACAGGAGATTACGTCATGCTTCATGGACAAAACTACGCAACAAATAATATACTGACAGAAGGTTTACCGGATGATATCGCTTTAACGGGGGCTTTTTCTCCCTATGGCATTCAGAATACAGAGTACGAGATCAGAAAGCGGTATATCAAGGCATCGGGAAGCATTCTAAGGGCAAATCTGGACGGCTCCAATTTAGAACAGGTCGCATGGGGATTCAGAAATCCTTCTTACTTAAGATTTGACTTCAGCGGCCAGTTGTATGCGGTCAATAACGGTTATCAGGCAGTGGGAAGCAGGCCCATTGAGAATGCTACGGATGATTTTTATTATATTACACCTAATTTGTGGTATGGATGGCCGGATTATTCCGGAGGCGAACCCGTAAATTCGCCGCGTTTTACGCCTAGCGGAGGTGTACAGCCTTCTCTTCTCTTTAAAAATCAGCCAAATGTTCCCCCAAGGCCCTATGTGACATTTCCGCCCAATTCCTCCATAAGGGGATTTGAATTTAACTATAATCCCAAATTCGGTCCCTATGGGGATGTGTACATCGCTGAATATGGCAGCACCATACGCACCCAGGTCGGCGATACCATATCTTATGCGAATGCAGGACACAGAATATCCAAAATCGATATGAAATCCAGGACCATCAGCACGTTTGCCATCAATCGAACGGGGTTTCCGTCCTCTTTGTCAAACGGAGGAGGTCTTGAGAGACTGGCCCATCTGTCGTTCGGTCCTGACGGAGCAATGTATATCGTAGATACCGGACTGAATATTCAGGGGAACCCGGATGCGTTTATTCCGAATACGGGGGTCATCTGGAGAGTGACCAGGACGGATTTGTAGGAATAGAATAATCCCAGCTTATCCAACTATCTCCATTTATAGGCCGCAGGCATGAATGCTTGTGGCTTTAATTTTGTCTTATAGGGATTGGATAAAACCGTCCTTTTAATTTCGAAACACATTCTATCAGTTCAAATCACCTCTGAAGAATATGAACAGCAAAGCCTCCGACTTCCTCTTCAAAATAGATTACAATCATTTTATTATTATTGAATTTTGCAGAAGCTTCATTGAACTTATAACCTGCTGTTTCAAAATAATTTTTTGCACGGACAATGGAGTTGGTAGCGATAGCGATATGACCTTTCGTACCGAAGTAAGGAGGTTTCATACATTCAATGGCAGAACCGGCGAATACAGAACCGGCTCCTGATTTTTTTTGAAATCCGAACATTTCCTCAAATATTCCCGCTGTTTTGTCTGCTTCCGCATCGGTACTGAGGTTTATCCCGATATGGGTGAATTCGAAACCCAGCATAGTCTGGATGGCCTTCGTTGTCAGATCGCGTATTTTGTCAAATTCCCCTGCTTGAATCAATTCCTGTTCCAACACCAAGCTGCAAGCCAGAATATTATCGAAAGCCAGATAGGTACTGCTGTTTTTCTCATTAATGCCGTCAGCCGGAATGAAGTTTATGTGTTTATAGGATGAATACATGGTCTGGCTCATATGGAGGCCCCTATCCTGTCCGGCAGAGGAAACGTTTACAGCGTCAAGCCCAAATGAGATTGCCGTTTCAACATCGTCCGGAGTGGAAACACCCGGTATTACTGGTATGGCCCTGTCGATACAATATTTTACAACAGATGATGAGAACTCCGGACTTATGATAAATTTTGCTCCTGCATTAACTGCGAGACTGGCCTGTTCGGCTGTCAGAATGTCGCCGGCTCCGATCAGCATTTGCGGAAACCGTTCTGTCATTATGCGAATGGATTCTTCGGCTGCGTCGGTGGAGAGGGAAATTTCTACACAGTGAATCCCCCCGCTGCAGAGAGCCTCTGCAAGAGGAACCGCGTTTTTTACATCATCAAGTACTGCAACCGGCATAATGCCGATTTTTTGAATTCTATTCAGAATTTCATTCATAGTTGAATTCTCCTTAATTGCAATAATTTATAGTGTTTTATCAATCCTGTTTATCTAAATTATACTCACATCTTTATAGTTGTCAACAAAAAGACATAAAAAACGCCGTATATGACAACCTTTTCATATACGAAATAAATATTAAAAAAAGTTTTTTTGGATATATTGACATAAATATAAAAAAGATGTATGATGTTTTTGGATTTAAAGAGTGGATATTTGAGCAATATAGCGAAATGTACTCTTTAAATTTTTTAAAAATCAGTATGAAAACGATAACATATTGAGGATTAGAAGGGAAATTGTCAAAGTATCACGAAAAAACGGAGGAAAGTATCTGAAAAGGGTGCTTATTCTTTCAAAAGAGAAAAGGAGAAGTTTATATGAAAAAAGCAATAGCAATTATTTTTGCGGGTCTGATGACATTCAATCTGGCGGCATGCGGGAGTTCCCAGACACCTTCAACCACCGCTGCAAATGCAGCATCAACAGGAACGGAAACCAAAGCGGGGGGAACGGCAACAGATGGAGAAATCTTAATCGGATGTCTCCAGGACATTACGGGCGCTACTTCCAGCCTTGGCCAGATGGTAGAGGCAGGAGCACAGTGGGCCGTGGATGAAATCAATGAGAATGGCGGAGTAAAAGGGAAAAAGCTTGTTATGAACACCTATGATACCAAGGCGGATGTAACAGAAGCTATTAATGCATATACAAAAGCGGTTACTTCTGACAAGGTTTCCCTTATCGTAGGACCGCCTGTTGCAAATATCGCTCTGGCTATTAAGGAAACCTCGGAGCAGTATGAAGTTCCGGTTATGGGCCTTGCCATGGATCCCAGCGCACAGCTTAAGGCGGATGGCACTCCATATAAGAACATGTTCTGTTTTCAGCCCAATGCGATCCAACAGGGAGCCATTATGGCAAAGTACGCTATGAAGAACGGCTTTAAGTCCTTCGGCGTTATTTATAATGAAAGTAATGCCTACTCGCTTTCTTTGAAAGATCCTTTCATTACCACAATTACCGAAAACGGCGGTACGGTTGATGGAAAACAGCAAGTTGCTTATAATGCAAACGATACAGATTTTAAAACCTTACTGTCCCCTATCGTGAATGCAAATGTTGATGCGATCTATGCGCCAAACTACACCAAGGATCTTGTAAACATTGTTACGGCAGCACGTGCGCTGGGATATGAAGGCGCAATCATCTGCGGCCTGGATGCATGTCCGCCTTTCAACACTATGCTAGGCGGAAGCAGTGATGGCGTATACTGCATTAACAATGTGGATGACACGGAGCCGGAGCTTCAGAAAATGATTGCTGCGGTTAAAGAAAAAACAGGGATAGAAGCTACCAACAAGTTTTTCCTTGGATATGACATCGTTAAAATTGCCGCTAAGAGTCTGGAAGAAACAGGAACAGATGACCCTGCTGCTCTTCGTACTGCGATTGAAAATGTAAAGGATTTTAAAGGCCTTACCGGAAATATCTCCATTGATCCAAAGACTCATATGACTACCGGTCTTGATATGGTTATGTTTACCTATGAAGGAGCAACACCAAAGATGTTGGAAAGATTCAGCGCAGATAACTAAAGCTTTTAAATGGATGGAGGCATATCATGTCACTGCAGATTATAATCAACGGCCTTGCGACGGGATCTGTCTACGCGCTGATTGCGACGGGCTTTTCATTGATATTTAATGTATTAAAGTTTTCAAATTTCTCTCATGGTGCTACCATGACGCTGTGTGCGTTTGTTGGATACTTTTTGGTAGCTTCCAAAGGACTGGGGTTGATTCCGACAATTCTGGTTGCGATAGTAACGGGCGGCTGCATTGCACTGATTGGAGAATTTGTGGCATTTCGCCGTATTATACAGCGTAACAGCTCTTCCGTATACTTTTTCGTTTCCTCTATTACATTAGGAACGCTGTATGAAGGACTTGTTACCGTGAAAGTTGGAGCAAATTTTTACAGCTATCCTCAGTTCTTTAAAAAGGCGGCAATTAAGTTTGGGTCGGTTGTTGTTTCTACATCAGATCTCCTGATGTTCTGCACCAGTGCTGTTGCACTCCTTGTACTGGCCTATATTATTCAGAAAACCAGAATCGGCAGGGCGCTCCGAAGCGTCAGCTTTGACAGGGATACTGCGAACCTGATGGGTATTGATGCTACACGGATTATTCAGTTTGCGTTTGTGGTTTCAGGTGCTCTTGCCGGACTTGCAGGTGTATTTCTGGGCATTAACTACACATTGTATCCGACTCTGGGCGGTCTGGTAGTAAAAGGATTTATTGCTTCGGTAATCGGAGGTCTGGGAAGTCTGCCGGGTGCGATCATCGGAGCCGTGCTTCTCGGGCTGCTTGAGACACTATTAATCAGTACTGTGGGTTCGGGATACACCCCGGTATTTATTTTCCTTATTATGCTGGTGTTTTTGTTACTCCGCCCAAGCGGAATTGCCGGCAGCAATATTCAGGAAAAGGCATAGGGGGTACTCACAATGGTATTATACATGAATATTTTCACGCAGATATGTATTACGCTTGTTGCAGTTGCGGGCGTGTATGTTCTGACGGGACTTACGGGAATGTTCAGCCTTGGGCAGGCGGCATTCATGGCAGTTGGAGCTTATGTATCCGGTATTTTTGTCGTAAAACTGAACGTTCCGTTTCCTCTTGCCTGTATTGCGGCTGTTATAATCGCGGTTGGTATTGGCTTTGTGGTGGGTATTCCAACCGTGAGGTTAAGGAAGGATTACATATCCCTGGTTACACTTGGATTTGGAGAGGCGATTACCGCTCTGTTGAACAGAACGACTAAGCTTACAGGCGGCGCTTCCGGTTTCATCGGTATTCCGAAAAAAACCACAACGCTGATGGCGTNNGTTCACGTTTGCAGTCATTGCAATCCTGCTGGTAAACTGGTTTAAAAGCAGTAAATATGGACGTCAGTGCATTGCAATCCGGGGAGATGAGCTTGCGGCGAAGGCCATGGGAATCAATGTCCCAAAAATCAAAATCACATCGTTCCTATTGAGCGTTGGCCTTACCTCCTTCAGCGGCTGCCTGTATGCTTTCTATATTACATACGTAGATCCCAGCATTTTCGGCTGGAAGAAGAGCGCCGACTGGGTAATCATGGTATTCTTCGGAGGTGTGAACAGCCTGACAGGATCAATCCTGGGAGCAACAATCTTAAGTGGCCTCCCGGAGGTGTTAAGAGGGCTTGCAAATTACAGAAGCATTATTTATGCAATCCTGGTATTGTTAATTATCAACTTTAAACCTTCTGGACTTTTGGGCGAGTATGAGCTTGCAGATTTGTTAAGAAGAGGAAAAGGCCGGGTAAAGCTGCAGAAGGAGGAAGACTGATGAGCTTGCTGGAAGTTAAGAATATTTATAAAAGCTTTGGCGGTGTAAAGGCTATTCAGGATTTTTCTATCCGTGCAGATGCGGGAGAGATCCATGGAATTATCGGACCTAACGGAGCCGGGAAAACAACTATTTTCAATGTTATTTCCAATGTATACACGGCGGATCAGGGAACGGTGATGTTGGATGGGAAGGATGTAACCAGAAAAGAACAATATCTTGTTACGAGAGAAGGAATGGGACGCACCTTTCAGAATATCCGCTTATTNNTGGCATGCAGCGCCGTATTGAGATCGCAAGGGCGCTGACCTGTAATCCAAAGGTACTGCTCTTAGATGAGCCGGCTGCCGGACTGAATCCTACAGAGGTACAGGAATTGACGGAGCTGATTTCAAGACTTTCCAAAGATATTGGATTTGCAATTCTTTTGATAGAACACAGGCTGGAGCTGGTTATGACCATTTCACACATCATTCATGTCCAGAACTTCGGAAAGACGATTGCAGTGGGTACCCCTGCAGAAATACAGAGAAATCCAGAAGTAATTGAGGCGTATCTTGGAAAGGAGGAGGGATAACACATGGCAATGCTGAAAGTAATGGATTTAAGCGTCACCTATGGTCATGTCAGGGCACTGAAAAAGGTCCATGTGGAAGCGGATGAAGGGCAGATTGTCAGCATCATCGGTTCCAACGGAGCCGGAAAGACCTC
>DJBG01000095.1:0-29210 GCA_002429965.1 Hungatella sp. UBA5982 | reverse complement strand
GGCGGCGAGCAGCAGATGCTGGCTATCAGCAGAGGACTTATGGAGCACCCCAGGATTTTGCTGCTTGATGAACCCAGCCTTGGACTTGCGCCAATTATTGTAAACCAGGTATATGATTTAATTAAGGAGATCCGGGATTCCGGAATTACCGTGCTGCTCGTTGAGCAAAATGCGAGAAAAGCGCTTTCTATCTGTGACAAAGCATATGTTCTTGAAAACGGTATGGTAAACATCTGCGGAACAGGTGAAGAACTGATGAAGTCTGATGTTGTAAGGAAAGCTTATCTGGGAGGCTGATACAGCGTTGCCAGGTATCATTTTAGGGATAATGACAGGAGGAGAAAAGATGATACGTCAATGGAATGAAGAGTCTATGGATCATCGCAATACACTGCTTTATGCGATGGGAATATCGCCTGAGGATGCGGCCAGACCTATAATCGGCCTGATAAACTCATGGAATGAAATGAATCCGGGACATTTCCCCTTTAAAGATGTCATTGCAGAGATGAAGGAGGAAATCTATAAAGCAGGTGGACTTGCACTGGAACTTCCTATCACCGGTGTCTGTGACGGAATTTGCTCCAATACACCGGGTGACCGTTACACACTTCCGGCCAGAGATTTAGTATCGAGTGAAGTGGAGACGGTTGCAGAATTAAACATGCTGGAAGGCATGATTATCATGGCAACCTGTGACAAAGTTGTTCCGGGTATGATCATGGGCGCTTTGAGGGTGGATATTCCAACCGTTATGCTTACAGGCGGATACATGGCGGCAGGTCATTATAAGGGGAAAATGTTGACTCTGACCCATACAAAGCAGGCTTATGCAGCCTACATTGCGGGTGATATGAGCGAAGAGGATTACAAGGGAATCGTGAGAAATGCCTGCCCGACTCCGGGAGCCTGCCCCTTTATGGGAACGGCTAATACCATGTGCGCCATGGCCGAAGTTCTTGGTCTTTCTCCTCACGGTAACGCCAGTGTCCGCAGCCAGACCCCCCGGTGGCATGAGATGGCAAGGGAAGCGGCTGAAAAGGTTGTGGAGGCAGTAAAGGAAGAAAGACGGCCAAGTGATTTTATAGAACAAAAGAGCTTTGAGAACGTCGTACGCTATATGATGGCAACGGGAGGTTCTACCAACAGCCTGCTTCACATCCCGGCACTTGCACGTCAGGTAAAATGCGATATTGTCCCAGAAACCTTTGATAAAGTCAGCCGTGAAGTGCCGGTTATCAGCACCATTTATCCCAATCATCCAACTTATACAATGGAAGAATTTGATGCGGCCGGAGGGCTTGGGGCTGTTGTGAAGGAACTTGCCAAAGCAGGGAAAATCGATACGGCAGCAGGCGGTATGTTCGGCACCATCGGTGATAAGGCGAAACTTGCTGAAAATAAGGATATGAATGTGATTCATTCTGTGGAAAATCCCATCCATGAACAGGGTGGACTTGCCGTTCTTCACGGCAATATCGGAACGGACAGTGCGATTGTCAAATTCAGTGCGGTAGATCCGGCAGCATGGAAATTTTCAGGACCGGCCAAATGTTACGATTCTCAGGACGATGCCTGGAATGCGATTTTAAGGGATGAAATTGTGGCCGGCGATGTTGTAATTATCCGGTATGAAGGGCCAAAGGGCAGCCCGGGAATGCCCCATATGGAGACATTTATGGCAGCTGTTCTCGGAAAGGGACTTGGCAGCCGGCTTGCCCTTGTATCGGACGGCAGATTTTCGGGAGCAACCGGCGGTCTTGCAATCGGACATGTGAGTCCGGAGGCTTATGAAGGCGGAAACCTGGCTTTGATTAAAGACGGAGATATGATTTATATCGATGTTGAGGCGAGAATGCTGACGGTAGATGTGACAGAAGCGGAATTTGCTGACAGAAGAAAACGTTTCGAACCCGTTCATAAACCGGCTAAGGGATGGTTAAATCTTTACCGCAAGAATTGTACCTCAGCGCACCGTGGAGCAACTGTATTTTGGGACGACTGAATGCATTTAAACGACTATGCTGAAATCTCGTGTATATTCTGACAATGTGTGATAAAATTGGGAAAAAGGATCCATATTATGGAATTCACATATTGAGGTGATTGGAATGACAAATATTAAAGTGGTTGCAGAATTGGCAGGTGTTTCAGCTACAACCGTATCGAGAGTTTTAAGTGGAAAAAGTTATGTAAGTGATGACACTAGGATGCGTGTCATGGAGGCCATCCAGAAAACAGGCTACAGCCCCAACGTCATGGCGAAAGGTCTGAAAATGGGCAGGACCAATACCATAGTCCTTATGCTTCCGGATATCCAGAACCTTATTTTTCCCATGATTACACGGGGGGTCGAAGATGCGGCAAGACAAAAAAATTACACAGTAATTCTATGCAATACCGACGAGAATAGCGGTGTTGAAAAAGAGTATATTTCCACTATGAAATCACGTCTTGTGGATGGTTTTATTGTAGGCTCCATGCTTCCAAACTCTATCCATATAAGAAACCTCCGCACAGAAGGATTCCCCCTTGTGCTTATAAACCGCTTTTATGCCAGGGACGAGGGAAAAATAGATATTGTTGCCATAGACAACTTTAAAGCGTCCTATAATGCAGTCCGGTACTTAATTGGTTCCGGATATAAAAAAATCGCTTTGGCCCTGGGGCGGGAGAACCTTTATTTGTATAATGAGCGTTATCGGGGCTACCGGGCGGCGCTTGAAGATCATAACATCCCTTATAATGAAAACCTGGTTATGAGGGAGGCGACAGGAAGCAGCAGCTTCTACAGCATGACACAGGCTTTGATGAACTCGGAAAACAGGCCGGATGTGATATTTGCAACCAGTGACCCGAAGGCATTTGTTATTCTTCATGCCCTTCATGAGATGGGGATCCGCATTCCGGAAGACGTCTCTGTACTCAGCTTTGATAATGTAACCCTTTCAGGGATGGTGGAGCCGCCACTTTCCACTGTGGCACAGCCATTTTATGATATAGGTGTAAGGGCGACCAATAATCTGATCCATCAAATCCAATATAAAGATGAGAAGGGAGCGCTTCCCCAGCCGTTAAAAGAGCTGTTGGAGACAGATTTAATTATACGGGCTTCAACAAGATAGGAGAGATATATATGAGCAACCACTGGGGAATTAATCTTTGGAATTGGGTGAATGAACTGGGACTTGAATGTGTAGGATTGCCTGAAAAAGCATTTAAGATGGGATTTACGGCAGTGGAACTTCCCATGACTGTTCCTGAGATTCCGAAGAAACTTATGGATGAAATCCGTTCCCTGGATATGGAAGTGAGCCTTTGCGCCGCACTTGGAGCTGGGCGTGATCTTTCCAATTTTGATGAGACGATCCGGCAGAACACAATAAAATATATGACGGAATGTTTGAAATCGGCGGAAGCAGTTTCCGCAACAGTATTTGCCGGCCCTCTTTATACGGGGGGAGGAAAGAAACACCAGCTTTCTGAGGATGATGAAAAAAGAGAGTGGGAGCTTGCAGTAACTGGTATCCGTAAAGTTTCTGCCATAGCAAAAGAATGCGGTGTGCGGCTTGCTCTTGAACCTTTAAACCGGTATCGGACCAGCGTTGTCAATACAGCGGCTCAGGCGTTAAAGCTTGTTTCCGATATTGGAGAGGAAAACGTAGGGGTACATTTTGATACATATCACGCCGGAATTGAGGAAGACAGCATCACGGATGCGTTTGAAGCCGTGCTGAAGGAAGAAAAAATGTATCATTTTCATGCCTGCTCAAATAACAGAGGAGTTCCGGGTCAGGGATTCTTTCCGTGGAAGGACTTATGGGGGTTGATGCAAAGATACGATTATAAAGGGCATATCACAATGGAGACTTTTGCGCCCGGCGGCTTTGACGCCGGGTGGGTTCAGCCCCATAAGAGCGCGGATGAGATTGCCGAATCTGGAATCCTCTATATGAAGCAGCATGACTGGCATTAAAAATAAGGAGATGACTGAAGAATGGCGTCACATGAAAAGTTTAATTATAAGACATTGAATGAGGTTGTAGAAAAAGTAAATTCTCTTGGTGTAAATATAAAATTCAGCGAAGATTTATCTCCGCTTCGTGCCGAGGTAAAGGTAGGAAAACGGATTGCACCCAATGCAATTGCAATTCTTCCAATGGAAGGCTGCGATTCAAATCCCGATGGTTCTCCTTCTGAGCTTGTTGAAAGAAGATATAAGAGGTTTGCGGAAGGCGGAGCGGGATTACTTTGGTGGGAGGCTTGCGCGGTTGTCGCGGAAGGACGGGCCAATCCGCTCCAGATGATGCTGACCAAGGAGAATATGCCGCAGTTTAAGGCAGTTGTTGAACGGTGCAATCAGTCGGCAGTTGCCCGCAATGGTAAAAAACCACTGAATATTTTACAGTTAACACACTCCGGCCGCTATTCCAGACCGGAAGGCCATAAGGGAGCGCCTATTGTTCCCCAGCATGACCCTATTCTGGATCCGAGAGTCGGGCTTGCGGCAGATGCACCTGTCGTGACCGATGAATATCTGGACAATTTAACGGCTCATTATGTGGAAAGTGCGGTTTTGGCGAAGGAAGCAGGTTTTGACGGTGTGGATATAAAGAATTGCCACCGGTATCTTTTGAGTGAGTTGATTGCCAGCCACACAAGAGAGGGAAAATACGGCGGAAGCTTTGAAAACAGGAGCCGGTTTCTTCGCCAGACAATCCGTGCCGTCCGGGAAGCTGTGGGCGATGACTTTATTATAGCCTGCCGTTTCAATGTATTTGACGCTCATCCTTATCCCTATGGCTTCGGCTGCGATCGGGAAGACATGTGGAAGTTTGATCCCACAGAGCCCATGGCTCTTGTACGGATGCTGGTGGAAGAGGGCGTTGACCTTTTAAGCAATTCTGCCGGAAATCCCTATTATATTTATCCTCAGGTAACAAGACCTTTCGATTTATCCAGCATGGGAATTCCCACTCCGGATGAACATCCCCTTGAAAGCATGGACCGGCTGTTTGAGTTTACACGGCAGATTCAGAAAGCAGCAGGTGATGTGCCTGTTGTGGGAAATGGTTATACCTGGCTGCGGCAGTTCCTTCCTTATGCGGGTGCAGCGAACCTGGCTGACGGAAGCTGTAAATTTGTGGGTATGGGACGTTCTGGCTTTGCATATCCGGATGCCCCCCGCGATATTCTGCTGAAAGGAGAAATGGATCCGAAGCAGTGCTGCGTCACTTGTTCAAAATGCACTCAGATTATGAGAGACCATGGAAGAACCGGCTGCGTCATCAAAGACAGCGAAATCTACGCGGGCTTTTATAAGGAGTACAGAGAGGAAGCTTCCATGCGTGAGAAAAGTTTCCAATGAAGGAGGACTTAAAAGTGAGTGTAAAAACCAGCAGAATTGGGAAAGTAACCGAGCCCATGAAAGCAATCATCGAGAATAGGGATATTCAGTCTCCGAAAAAGGGCCAGGTTCTGATTAAGATTAAATCAAGTGCCATTTGCGGCAGTGATATCCACATTTTTAAAGGGAAACATCCTTCGGCCCCCCTTCCGGTGACCATTGGGCATGAATTTTCGGGAGATGTGGTTGAGGTTGGAGAAGACGTTACCAATGTGTCTGTGGGAGACCGGGTAACGGTGGAACCTTGTATTGTCTGCGGAACATGCGATGCCTGTTGTCGTGGAGATTACGGATATTGTGAGAATATATCGTTTACATACAGAAATGGCGACGGAGCCATGGCAGACTATATTCTGATCAATGAGCCGTATGTGTATAAACTTCCTGAATACCTGACTTATGATACAGGTGCCCTGATTGAACCCTTGAGTGTGGCAACCCATGCGGTACGCCGCGCAGATATCCGCCTTGGAGAGACAGTTCTTGTTATCGGAGCAGGCGCGATAGGAATGTTGATTGCGTCCATATGCAAAAAGAGCGGAGCTGCTGAAGTCATTATTGCAGATTTTTCTGATGAAAGGCTTGCAGCAGCGAAAAAGCTTGGCGCCTCCATAACGGTTAATTCGGGAAAGACAAATCTGGAAGATGAGATACGCCGAATTACAAATGGAAAGGGCGTTGATAAGAGTTTTGAATGTGTTGGCCTGGAAGCATCATTTTTACAGGCGATGATGACGTTAAAGAAAAATGGCCTGGCCACTGTTATTGGAATCTTTGAGAATCCGCAGATCAATATTCCTGCAAGCAGATTTGTCACCCATGAAATTAAAATCCAGGGTGCTCAGGGATACTGCTGGGATTTCCCGATTGCACTTAAAGTTGCCAGAGAATTAGACCTTGAACTTCTGATCACCCATCATTTTCCTCTTGATGATATTCAGAAAGCTCTTGAAACTTGCCTTGATAGGAAATCGGGCAGTATTAAGGTCCTCTTACATCCTTAGAGACACGATTTAAGAGAAACACCCTGCGGGCATACCTTTANNGTAACAGGAGGAAGCCGCGGCATTGGATTTGCCATTGCTTATCAGTTGGGCCTTGACGGCTACAATGTGGTCATCATGGCTACTTCTGCCGAAGATAAAAATCAGGAAAATATGAACAGGCTTAAAGCTGACGGGATTGAATATACATATGTTCAGGGAAATCTTGAAGATTCCAAAGACAGAGAGAATCTTGTCAGAAAAACGGTGGAGAGATACGGTGCTGTCCACGTACTTGTCAATAATGCAGGTGTTGCCCCAAATGTAAGGGCGGATTTGCTGGAGATGTCAGAAGAAAGCTTTGATCGTGTTGTAGGTATCAATACAAAAGGAAATATGTTTCTGACACAGGCAGTTGCAAACCAGATGCTGAAACAGCCCGTAGAGGGGAAAAAGCGGGGAACCATCATCAATATTTCATCCTGCTCTGCCGTTGTATCCAGTACAAACCGCGGAGAGTACTGCGTTTCTAAAGCAGGCATATCTATGCTGACCACCCTTTATGCGGACCGTCTTGCAGGAGAAAGCATTTTTGTCCATGAGATCCGCCCGGGAGTTATTGCTACGGATATGACCAGTACGGTGCAGGGAAAGTATGACACCCTTATTGAGCGGGGCGCATTCCCGATTACCAGGTGGGGGATGCCGGAGGACGTGGCCAATGCGGTCAGCGTTTTCTGCAGTGATAAATTCCTCTATACAACCGGTAATTATATTGATGTAGATGGAGGCTTTCATATCCAGAGGTTATAATAAGCCAGATAAAACCATGTGAATGGGGCTGCTGCAGAATGTGAAATCGGCAGCAGCCCCATTAATTCTGTAAAGAAAGGCGGACCAGATGAAACTACAGATGTTNNGCAGCCGGATTCAATGCGGCAGATCAGCTGTGGGCTTTAGGCCAGAAAGATATTGCGATTGTGACCGATCATGTGGGAGCGGGAACCTCCCGCAACACCGGTTCTGATAAACAGACCTATTATAAGCTGACGCTTTGCGGAAATGATCCTGACAGCGTGGGAGATATGGCAGATACTCTGTTTAGCGGCCAGTGTATGGACGGCGACATTGCCTTGTGTGAAGCGGCATTATCTGCCAGATGTTTTCTTAAGCTTGTTAACCTCGGCGTGAACTTCCCCCAGAACAGGTGGGGGGAATTCGTTGGTTACAAGACGGACCACGATCCCAGGTGCCGTGCCACAAGTGTAGGTCCATACACTTCAAAACAGATGACAGAGTGCTTAGAACAGGCAGTCAGGGAAAAGANNATATTAAGATTTTTGACAGGATGCAGGTAATTAAGATTCTTTCCGACGGAGAAAGAGTGTATGGACTGCTTTGTCTGGATTTGAGCTGCCCGGATGATGAAGAAAGACGTTTTGTACTTTTTTCCTGTAAAAATATTGTGTTTGCCACCGGCGGGCCGGCCGGGATGTATGCGGATAGCGTGTATCCGGCCGGACATTATGGATCCAGCGGTCTGGCATTTGAGGCGGGGGCGAAAGGGAAAAATCTGACAGAATGGCAGTATGGGATAGCGTCCATCCATCCGCGGTGGAACGTATCGGGAACCTATATGCAGGCGCTTCCCCGTTTCTTTTCTACGGATGAAAATGGAAATGATGAGCGTGAGTTTTTAACAGATTTCTTTGAAAACCGGGATGCTATGCTCAGCAGTATTTTTCTTAAAGGATATCAATGGCCTTTTGACGTAAGAAAGCTTTCAGGAGGAAGTTCGATCATTGATATTCTGGTATATATTGAAAGAAGCAGAGGCAGACGGATATTTCTTGATTTTCGCGAGAATCCCGGCAGAGAACCGGTGAACTTTGAAAATCTGGATCAGGAGGCCTTTGAATATTTAAGCCGGGCGGGCGCTTGTTTCGGGACACCGATAGAGAGATTAAGCCATATGAATATGCCGGCGGTGGAATTTTATCTTGGAAGAGGAGTAGATTTAAGGACAAAGCCTCTTGAGATTGCAGTGTGTGCTCAGCACAATAATGGTGGTTTGGCGGCTGATGCATGGTGGCATACGGATGTGGAGGGACTTTTTGCAGCCGGCGAGGTCTGCGGAAGCCATGGTGTCTATCGCCCGGGCGGAAGCGCTTTGAATTCCGGCCAGGTCGGCTCAGCAAGAGCTGCGCAGTACATAGCAGCCAGGAGACAGGGAGAGCCTGATAATTCGGGCGAAAGTTTTGAAGAAATTGCCGGAAAAGCGGTATATGATGCGGAAAAGATGGTATCGCAGGTTACGGGTGAGAAAGAAGGGCGAATCGCAGTGAGAGAGCTTTGGAACCGTGCAACCGTCCGCATGAGCCGGTTCGGAGCGGCCATACGGAATCCCGAAAAGATTGAACTGGCCATAAAGGAGGTTCAAGAGGAACTTTCGCATTTGGGTGATTTCGCCTGGGTGGAAAACGGGAAGGAACTCTGGCGCGCCTTTCGGCTTAGAGATATGCTTATCAGCCAGTTTGTGTATCTCTCTGCTATGAAAGATTATGTTGACCATCAAGGAAGGAGCAGAGGCAGCGCTCTTTACACGGATCTTAGCGGACAAAAGCCAGATCCAAGGCTGCCGGAAGAATTTACATTCTGCCTTGATGACGGCAGCAGTGCAGATTTGATACAGGAAGTTTCTTATAGAAATGGGAAGGCTGAATTTGAATGGAGAAAGGTGAGAACGATTCCTGAAGATGATAACTTCTTTGAGAATGTGTGGAGGCAGTTCAGAGAAAATCAAAATATTTATTAGTAATATTTTACTATATTTCAGGTGCTTAGCCCTGTACAACCATTATTGGAAGGAAAATGCTCTGATAATGATGGTTGTACGGGGTTTTTCAACTGGGCACGAAATCGTAAGCAGTTTTAAGCAATAACTTAAGTCTGGCATCCCGGTGATCATTTCACAGTGTCCATTCCTTCTTTTAACATTTTTTGAATACTCTGATTATGGGCTCGACGTATTCTCTTTAGACTGTATAAAGTATCGGGATCATTATTTATCACATTTACCCCAAATTTACAAGTTATGGTCGCTTTAAAACCTAGTTTTTTAATGATGGTTTCTAATTTGTCGTTATATTTACCATATGGATAGATAAACGTATTTGGACTACTTCCTGTCACAGACATAATTTTTTCCTGCAGCGTATTTATATCATTCGATAAAAATTCTTCATAGTGCTCCAATGATTCATTAGCCATTTGACTGCATCCATAACGTTCTTTCGTAATTTTATGTAAATTATAGGAATGGCTTTGTATTTCAACCAGTCCAGATTGCTGCATTTCTTTTACCTCATCCCATGTTACGTGAGAATAATCAATATTTTCATCACATACTTTCGAAAAATCATCGACGCTTTTTCCAATTATAGATAAAACTATTTTCATATCATATTCTTTTAGTAGAGGATAAACATTTAAATAGGTACTAAGATATCCGTCATCAAAAGATAGAATGACTGGATTCTGGGGTAATTCCTTTTTATCATGAACATAATCTATTAATTGCGTCATTGTTAAAGTATTGTAATGATTTTCTTTTAAATACTTTAAATCACTTTCAAATTCCTTGGGACTAATGACATCATTGCCAAAACCACTATTTTTTACTTGATGATACATTATGATCGGAACTAAAATTCCATCAGCAGGTTGTACGGAAGAGACCACATGGATTTTATATAGACTTTTAACTATGGAAATAGATAATAAGCTGAAAGTTATGATCAGTATTATATTTATTAGAATACTTCTATATTTTTTTATTCGATCCATAATTTGACCCTATCTATTGTTATAACAATTGTATGCCGAAAATGTGAATTAATACATATCTTTATACTTATTGTGCGCTAAATTTAAAAAGGAAAATTAATATAAATAGTTGAATTGTTGTTTTAAACAGATAATCTCAAGCTGATATAAGTAATCGTTCTTCTGAACAATCCTCATTTTCGAGTTTGTTTAAGTGGTTGAATGCCGATTATAAAGCGACAATAGAAACTAGGCTNNTTACGGTCAGTTTTGGAAAGCTTGTTAAGTGCTCCACTTTTAGGCTGGCATCTACTTTCTTTCGCACGATATATCCTAAGAAAATCTATTGGCATTTCCTTAATAGATTGGCTGTGGAACACAGGTAAAAAAGAAGAATATGTGATTGTTAAAAAGAACCTTACCTGATATGCTTAAAAAAGCATGGATTATAGATATCTTTCAGAGGCAACGTAAAAACGCCATACCAGGGAGGGGAAATATGCATTCATTAGTTCATAAGCCCAATATCAGTCTTTTCAAGAAAATAATAACTATCTTTTTAATAGTTATAGCTCCAATTTTAATACTTGGAATTTATATCCGCAATTGGGGAGCCAACACGGTACGTGAAGAGCTGTCAAAATCATCAACTGCTCAGATTGAATTTTATTTAAGCCAGCTGGAAAAAGAAATTGAACGGCTTAAAATATTGCAATACACTTGCTTAAATGATGAGCATCTTAACCGTCTCGCAGTCCAGTATAGCATTATGAGTGATTATGATATAGTCAGCAATATGAGACAGCTTCAGGCACGACTTATAACAATTGCGTATAGCAGCAGCTATGTAAAAAATGTCAGCGCCCATGTGTTTTCAATCGATAAAACGATCTCGTCTTCCAGGGGAGTGGATGATTTAGATAACAGGGTATATGAACGTACAAGGACCGCTGCAGGGCNNCATCAGATATGAAGATGGTTTATATCTTACAACAGTCTATCCTTCGGACAATACAGGCCCAAACAGTAACTATGTCATAGAGATAGAGTTGGATCAAGACGTATTTAAGGAAGATTTGGAGCAGTTTAATATTTATCCCGATAGTGGATCGTTTTTGATCGATCTTACAAACTCGAATGAAATCGCCATGGCCAATACGGGGAAGCCTCTGCAGTTCCATGAGATATTGGGTGATCTTAGTATTGTTGATAAAAGTGGCACTAATCTTAGTAAAATAGAAGATTATCATTGCTATTCCGTGTATGCGAAGTCAGAGTATCTAAATATGCTATTACTCAGATATTTGCCGGAAAATTTGGTATTTACACCGATGCGAAATTTTACCAGCTGGATATGGGTATTCATCATGGTATCAATAATAGTAATTATAATTTTCACATTATCCATGAACCGCTTCATAAATAAACCTATTAAAAAATTGGTAGAGGTTTTCCGGCAGGTAGAAAAAGGGAATCTGCAGATAAGTTTAGATACAAATGACGTTAGATCTAAGGAATTCGCTTATCTGTATACCAGATTCAACAAAATGGTTGATAGCTTAAATATGTTAATCGATCAGGCCTATAAGCAGAAAATATTGACCCAACGTGCCGAATTAAAGCAGCTGCAGGCACAAATCAAGCCGCATTTTCTATATAACAGTTTTTTCATTATCAATACTATGGCTCAGATGGGGGATGAAAATCTGATAGAGTTTACCAATCATCTGGGTGAATATTACCGCTATCTTACCAGGAATGCCGCAGATATTATCCCTCTTAATGAAGAAGTTGAACATGCACGCACTTATACCAGTATTCTGTCCATGCGTTTTACAAAGAATCTTAAGGTTGAATTCAGTTCCTGCCCAAAGGAATTTGCACAATATCCTGTTCCCCGGCTCATTATACAGCCCTTGATCGAGAACGCTTTTGAACATGCGGTGGAAAAGAGAATGAAAGATCGAATCATATCCATCTCTTTTGAAAGTGATAATGGAAGACTACATATTNNATTATTGTTGAAGATAATGGAAACAGTTTGACAGATGAAAAACTTTCAGAGCTGCAAAAAATGTTGACATCACAATCTGATGACGCAGAAGTAACAGCATTGTTTAATATTAACAGACGTTTACAATTGCAGTACGATGAAGTTAGCAGAGTGTTGCTTAAGCGAAGTCTGTTGGGAGGACTTTTGGTAGAACTGATTTTAGGGCTTAGGGGGGAGTAAAATGTATCGACTTTTAATCGCAGATGATGAGGAGATTATCGTTAATGGGTTATATGATATCTTCTCGAGTCTTGAAAATTTGGAACTGGACGTTTACAAAGCATATTCTGGCGAAGAAGCGATACAGTGGCTGGGACGCACGAGAATTGATATTGCTTTGACAGATATAAATATGCCTGAAATCGATGGTCTTCAGCTGCTGGATGAAATCAAGAAACGCTGGCCATGGTGCCGTGTGATTTTCCTTACAGGGCATAGTGAATTTAACTATGCATATAAGGCAATTCAATATAGCAATGTAAGATACATATTGAAGACCGAGGGATATGGCAAGATCATAAAAACAGTTGAACGTGTAGTACAGGAGTTAAAAGATGAAAATCAGACAAATGAATTGATACAAAATGCCAAGGACCAAATAAATCTTGCTCAGGATTTATTTTGCCAGAAGTATTTTTATGCACTACTTAATAATGATAATTCATTAAAGATTAATGCGGAAGAATTTGAAAGGCTCTTTATACATCTAAAGGCAGACGAGCCTGTGATGCTGATTTTGGGCGAAATATTGATTTTGCCTAAAACGGTAGACTTTTGGGAGAAAAACCAGATTATGTATTCCATAAAGCAGCTGATCGTCAGATACTTTGCCATGCATATCAACAGCTTGGTAGTTCCGCTTAAGGACGAAAAAATAGCTGTTTTTGCTCTGCCACATAAAATACAATCATATCCGGACAATCCATATGACAGTATGAGTGTCTTTATAAAAGGGACTTTGGAAATGGTTCAGTCAGCCTGCCGGGAAAGGCTGAATGCTCCTGTAAGCTTTGCTTTAGCAGAAAAACCATGTAAATGGGAGGAAGTTGCAGAGAAATATGTATCCCTCATTGATTTACTCAATTATCAAGTTGGGCATGACATGGAAACAATCATTGATGAAAGGGAGTTTCGGAAGCAGAGACAGACATTTATTCCGTCTTTTGGGGGTAATTCTAATACCGCGACCAACTTATTGCAGGGATTGCTGTACCGCAAAGACTTGAGTAATCTGCATCATTCCATAGAGACCGGAGAGGAACAGGATTACTATGATTCTCTGCGAAGATGGCTTGAACCACTTGGTGAAATACAGGATAAAAATGATGTGATCGCATTAGAGGCATATCAGACGATCATAACATTCTATCTTACCTGTGTAAATCGTTTCCAGCTGGCAGCACGGTTTTCAGAATCCCATATTTTAAACAGGCTGTATAACGGCGAAAAATACACTACCTGGAAGGAAGCAGCAGAGCATCTTTTTGAATTGTCTCATATGCTTTTTGACATGCAAAAAGAAGAGCAGAGCAAAAGGACAAATGATACAATCGATTTTGTGCGGCGGCATATCGAAAATCATTTATCTGAAGATTTATCACTGACCAGTTTGTCTGAAAAGACTTATTTGAATCCTTCATACCTTTCGCGGCTTTACCATCAGACGACCGGACATAAGCTTTCCAGTTTTATAGAAAATTCCCGAATAAAAAAAGCAAAAGAATTACTTGAAAATCCTCATGAAAAGATATATGAAATTGCAAAGAAGGTGGGATACGACACAGCAGCCTCATTTACTCGCTTTTTTAAAAAAGCAGAGGGGATCTCGCCTCAGGAGTACCGGGATTCATTTATTGCAATGAAAAGACTGAAAAACTAAAAATAAGTAATAGATGTAAAAATATGTAAAGGCATAAGTTTTTTATGGTAAAAAAATGTTAAGTAAATCAAAAGATGGTTGTAGAAAATGACAAAAAATGTGTTTATAATATGAAAAGAAGTTGGTAATAAAGTATAAAATTAGGAGGGTTATATGAGAAAACGTATTATAAGCACAGGTATATCTGCTGTATTGATTGGCGGCTTGCTGCTGACTGCCTGCGGAGGCAATCGTTTGGAGGTTTCAACGTCTTCTGCAAGCGGATCAAGTGAAACAGGCTCTTCGGTTGAAAAAAACAGCTCTGTTGCGGCAGAACATGTGGATCCATTTGGAAAATATGATCCATCTGTTAAAATGACGTTTGCCCGTACGGTAGATAATGATTTGAATGACAACATACTGCCGAAAACTCCAGGCGAAACAATTGAAAGCAACAGATGGTTGGATTTGTATTCAAAGGATTTAGGCATTGACATTAACTATGCCTGGACGGTAAGAGGCGGTCTCAATGATGATGCTTATACACAGAAGTTAAATGTTACTATTGCATCCGGAGACTTACCGGATGTACTGATCGTAAATCGAACACAGCTGAAACAATTGGCAGAATCAGATATGATCGCAGATATGACAGAGTATTATGACAAGTATGCCAGCAAGCTGACGAAGGAAGTTTATAATTCAGAAGGTCCTGGAATCCTGGAATCTGCTACTTTTAATGAGCGTTTAATGGCTGTGCCTTATGCAGATGCATCAGTGGAAAGTACACAATATTTGTGGCTTCGTCAGGATTGGCTGGATAAGCTTAACCTGGAACCACCCAAGACCATGCAGGATTTATTGAAAATTGCGAAAGCGTTCTCCACGCTTGACCCCGATGGAAATGGCAAAGATGATACCTATGCAATGGCAATCACAAAAAATTTATACAGCGGTGCCATGGGTACAGAAGGTTTTTTTGCAGGATATCATTCGTATCCGAATATGTGGGTGAAAACGGATGAAGGAACTTTAGCCTGGGGAAGCGTGCTGCCGGAAATAAAAGAGGCTTTAAAGGCTTTGGCGGATATGTATGCGGCCGGCGAAATTGATCCGGAATTTGGAATCAAAGACGGCGCCAAGGTTGCAGAGATGATAGCAGCAGGGAAATTAGGTATTAATTTTGGTGAGCAATGGAATCCGATGTATCCGCTGATCAGCAACTATCAAAATGATCCGGAAGCGGACTGGGTTGGTTATCCTATCGTATCAAGTGATGATACATTACCTAAAGTTCCGCAGAAGTTCCGTACTCAATGGTATTATGCTGTTCGCAAAGATTATGCGAATCCTGAAGCCGTAGTTAAATTGATTAATCTGCACCTTGAGAAAAACTGGGGTGAGAACAATGAATTTGATTATTATTATATGCCGGCTGAAAATGGAGCTGTAGGTGTTTGGAAATTCTCACCGGTTGCACCGGCTCCAACCAATAAGAACCTTGAGGCATTTAATGAGATTCAAAAAGCACGCAAGCTGGGGGATATGAGTATTCTGAAAGGTGAACCAGCTGTAATTCAAGGAAATCTGGAAGCTTACTATGGCGGTGATACTTCTCAGTGGGGCTGGGAGAAAATATATGGACCAACTGGAGTCTTTAATGCGCTGAATGGATATATTGAAAATGGTCAGGTGATGAGAGAAGAGTTTGTAGGTGCACCTACGCCGACTATGGTAGATAAACAATCTTCTCTGCGTACGATGGAACTGGAGATGTTTGTCCGGATTATCATGGGTGATGTTTCCATAGATGAGTTTGATAAGTTCGTTGAAAACTGGAATGCTCTTGGCGGGGCTCAGATGACAAAGGAAGTTAACGAATGGTATCAATCCATTAAAAAATAGAAAATATTTTACGAGAGGAGAGGTTTAACAAAAACTTTTCCTCTCGTTTTTATTCAAAAAGGAAAGAAAGGATCTTATTTATGAAACATGGACGAATGCGGGAACTGCCATTGCATTTGATGATTTTACCCAGTGTGATATTGCTCATTTGTTTCAGCTATTTACCGATGGGAGGGATTGTTATTGCATTCCAGAAGTTTGTGCCTGCCAAAGGACTATTTGGTGACCAGAAATGGATTGGATTTGACAACTTTATTTATCTGTTCAGATTACCAAATTTCATAAGCGTACTTTGGAATACTCTTTTTATTGCCATAATGAAGATAATTTTCGGACTTTTGATCCCGATTGTAGTTGCGATTCTCATTAATGAAGTAAAAAATAATTCATTGAAAAAAGGTATTCAGACGGCTATTTACTTACCCCACTTTTTATCATGGGTGGTATTAGGGGGTATATTTATAGACATACTCGCTCCCGGGGACGGACTGATTAATCAGGTTATAAAAGCTTTCGGTGGTCAGCCGATATTCTTTCTGGGTGATAATAAATGGTTCCCATTTACTTTAATAGTAACTGAGACATGGAAGTCATTTGGATATGGAACGATTGTATATTTGGCAGCAATAACAGGTATTGATCTAAGCTTGTATGAAGCAGCACAGGTTGACGGGGCAAACCGTTGGAAGCAAATATGGCATATTACCCTTCCAGGTATGCGAATGGTTATTGTTCTATTAATGGTATTAAGTCTTGGTAATGTACTGAATGCCGGATTCGATCAGGTGTTCAACCTGTATAGTCCACCGGTGTATGCAAGTGGAGATATTATTGATACGTTTGTTTACCGGATTGGTATGTTAGAGGCACAATTTGGAGTTGCTACTGCGGTAGGTCTGTTTAAATCAGTTATTTCACTGACTTTAATTTCGGTTTCATACTGGTTTGCTATTAAGTTCGCAGACTATCAGTTGTTTTAGGAAAGGAATCGTATATGAAAAGGAATAAGAAATTTAAGTGGTTTCCGGTATTGAATACTGCTATCCTGGTCATGCTGGCTTTGATCTGCGTGATACCGCTTGTCCATGTCGCTGCTGTTTCATTCAGTTCCAGTGCAGCAGCGGCTGCCGGAGATGTATCATTATGGCCTAAGGATTTTACAACAAATTCATACGCATTTGTTGCAAAGCGTCCTGCATTTTGGCGCTCAATGAAAGTCTCAGTTATACGAATTATCTTAGGTGGAGGCTTAAGCATTTTACTTACGATTACGGCGGCGTATCCGTTGTCTCAGCCGAAGGGAAGCTTTCGGTTCAGAACAGTTTATGCGTGGTTCTTTTTTGTTACAATGATTTTTAATGCCGGGTTAATTCCATGGTACATGGTAATAAGACAATTCGGCCTTTTGGATAGTATTTGGGCATTGATCCTTCCTGGCGCCGTTCCTGTCTTCAGTGTTATTCTATTACTTAACTTTTTTCGTGAAGTTCCCAGAGAACTTGCAGAGGCGGCATTTATTGATGGAGCCGGGCATTGGCGCACCCTTTGGACAATATATGTGCCTTTGTCAAAACCTGCGCTTGCAACACTCCTGCTATTCTCGCTGGTGGCAAACTGGAACAGTTGGTTTGACGGCTTGATTCTCATGAACAAGCCAGATAATTATCCATTACAGACATACATACAAACCATTGCGGTTCAGCGCTCATTCAGTATGATGACGAGAGAAGAAATTCAGCAAATGGCAACGATATCGGACCGAACCCTGCGGTCTGCACAAATATTTTTAGGCTCCCTGCCCATTGTTGTGGTATATCCTTTCCTGCAAAAATATTTTGTGAAAGGAATAGTATTAGGTGGAGTTAAGGGGTAAGAAGGAAAAGGCTGGTGAATGCGAAATGAAAGNNATGAAAAAACAGGTGTTTAATCCCTATCTGCCGTCATGGGAATATGTTCCTGACGGCGAACCACATGTGTTTGAGGAACGAGTATATGTGTACGGTTCACATGATCGATTCAATGGTTTTGCATATTGCTTAAATGATTATGTATGTTATTCTGCTCCGGTAGATGACTTGAGCGATTGGAGGTATGAGGGTGTTATTTATGAAAAGACAAATGATCCTTTAAATGCAGATGGCAGCATGTGTCTGTATGCGCCTGATGTAGTCAGAGGACCGAATGGGAAATATTATCTATATTATGTTCTAGATAAAGTTCCGATTGTTTCGGTGGCGGTAAGTGATACCCCTGCCGGAAAATACAGCTTTTATGGGTATGTACGTGATATAGATGGAACACGACTAGGAGAGAGATCCAATGATCAGCCGCAATTTGACCCGGCAGTTTTAGCGGAGGGTGATAAAGTCTATTTGTATACTGGTTTTTGCGGCCCTGGAGATAAATCACGCAAAGGCGCTATGGCGACAGTACTTGCGCCAGATATGCTGACAATGATTGAGGAGCCTGTAATAATAGTTCCCGGAAATTGTTATGGCAGCGGGACAGGGTTTGAAGGACATGAGTTCTTTGAAGCACCATCTATCAGAAAGCATGGAGATACTTATTATTTTGTCTATTCTTCGAGACAGATGCATGAATTATGCTATGCAACGAGTATGTGTCCCACAAAAGACTTTACTTATCGGGGCGCGATTGTGAGCAATTGTGATGAGAATATTACATACCGGAAACCGGCCGGGAAGCACACGTACGTTCCCGGGAATAATCATGGCGGCATGGTAGAAGTACTTGGGCAGTGGTATATTTTTTATCATAGACATACAAATGGAACCAATTTCAGCCGCCAGGGCTGTGCCGAACCAGTTCGGATTAAGGAGGACGGCTCAATTGAGCAAGTTGAAATGACATCGTGCGGTTTAAATGGCGGCCCTTTAATTGGAAAGGGGGAGTACTTTGCATATATTGCCTGTAATTTGTTCTCTAAATCGATGAAAAACGACCATCTGCTTCATCATGCTGGCTGGATTGATGGGAAATATCCCAGAATTACGCAGGATGGACGGGATGGTGATGAAGAAATGGGATATATCGCCAATATGCAGGATTCCACAATAGCAGGATTTAAGTACTTTGAATGCAAGGGTATCACAAGGATTTCCCTTAAAACGAGAGGTTATGGAAACGGGTATTTTGAAGTGAAAATTTCGTGGGATGGGGAAACCTTAGGGAAAATTCCGGTAGGTTATTCAAACGTCTGGGTGGTAAATTCTGCTGATATCATGATTCCGGATGGAGTTCAAGCTTTGTTTTACGAATTTAAAGGCGAGGGTGGAATCAGCTTAAGTTCATTCACTTTAGAATAATGAGAGTGAAAGGAGCAGGGGATGCAGAAATATGGCGAAACAATAGAAGATAAAAGGGAAACGCATATCTGGTGGACTGANNCCGGGTTGATGATACCTATTATATGACCAGCACTACCATGCACTTTACACCAGGCTGTCCAATTATGAGATCAAAGGATCTGGTTCATTGGGAAATTGTAAGTTATGTTTATGATATTCTGGAAACCAGCGATGAAATGACTTTGAAAAATGGAAAACATGATTATGGCAGAGGATCATGGGCGGGCTGTTTGAGGTATGCTAATCATACTTTTTATGTTGCATTCACGGCATACAATTCGAATAAAACATATATATTCCAGACTAAAAATATAGAAAGCAATAAATGGGACAGGTACACGCTTGAGGGTATTTACCATGATATGTCTCTGCTTTTTGATGAAGACGGTAAGGTTTATATGGTGTTCGGGGGTGGAGCGATCCGGGTCATTGAATTAACCACCGATGCAAAGGCTATTAAACCTAAAGGCATGGACAAGGTGATTATTCCAAAAGCTGACGTGGGAGGAGAAGGCGGCCTTCCGGCCGAAGGCTCTCACCTATATAAACGGAATGGAATGTACTATATTTTCTTAATAGCATGGCCTCCAGTCCCTCGGTCTACGGGAAGGAGAATTCAAATATGTTATCGCTCAGATAGAATTGATGGTGAGTATGATGGAAAAGTGATTTTCGATAATGATATGGGATTTCACAATAAGGGTGTCGCACAGGGAGGGATTTTTGATACCGGGAGTGAAGAATGGTATTCCCTGATGTTTCAGGATCATGGTTCCGTTGGCAGGATTCCGGTTCTTGTCCCGTTTATCTGGGAAGAGGGTTGGCCGGTGTTTGAGGCCTATGGAAAGCTGCACAATATAAACACTGTAAATTCGGAAAATTTCAACCGCCTTAATATCGTTAAATCTGATGATTTTAATCATCAAACATCATTATCTCTCCAATGGCAGTGGAATCATAATTGCGATGACAGATACTGGTCGCTGAGCGAAAGACCAGGATGGCTCAAATTGACGAATGGTACGCTTTGTCACAATATATCCGATGCCCGTAATACATTGACACAACGAACCTTTGGCCCTATCTGCTCTGGTAAGGTTTTAATTGATACATCAAATATGATGAATGGTGATTTTGCAGGTTTGAGTGCTTTTCAAGATCAGTATGGTTATGTGGGAGTTATGATGGCGGATGATGGAGCGAAGGTCATTATGGCTATGGCAAAACCTGAACCGTTTGAGCCAGCTAATATGCGATATGAGCCGGGAAAGCCAGAGGTAATAGTAGAAAGCATACCTTTAAACCAGAGAGAAATATATCTTCGCATCGACTTTGATTTTCGTGACATGGCTGACACTGCTGATTTTTATTATAGCTTAGACGGCAGCAGATGGAGTGNNGAGTGAGATTGGCAGACAATTGAACATGTCATACAGATTAACACATTTTGTGGGCTATCGCTTCGCTTTGTTTAGCTATGCGACGAAAGAAACAGGCGGTTCTGCCTCGTTTGATTATTTTAAGGTATCTTGATCTTCAGTATGGAGCTTAATTAAATAGGAGAATAGAAGAATGAAAAAAGCAGAGATCATAATCGATAAGTATTTTCTGACAGGCAGCGTTGATCAGAGGATATTCGGTTCTTTCATTGAGCATTTGGGACGAGCTATCTACGGCGGAATCTATCAGGAGGGAAACGTAAATTCTGATGAGCAGGGATTTCGAAAGGATACTCTGGAACTGGTAAAGGAGCTGGAGGTGCCGATCATACGCTATCCTGGGGGTAATTTCGTATCTGGTTTTTGCTGGGAGGATAGCGTGGGGCTTAAGGAACAGCGACCGGCAAGGACGGAACTGGCCTGGCAGGTGGTCGAAACAAATCAGTTTGGTTTAAATGAATTTGCAGATTGGTCTCGAATGGCCGGAAGCGATATCATGATGGCGGTCAACCTCGGTACAAGAGGTCCGGCGGATGCGAAGAATCTTCTGGAGTACTGCAACTTTGAGGGCGGTACTTATTACAGTGAATTGCGTAAGGCACATGGCTATGTGAAACCACACGACATCAAGGTATGGTGCCTGGGCAATGAAATGGACGGAAAGTGGCAGATGGGCCACAAAACAGCAGAGGAGTACGGTCGAATCGCTTCAGAAACCGCGCGGATGATGAAATGGCTGGATCCGAACATCGAGACAGTGGCTTGCGGCAGCTCCGGTCTGATGATGCCTACGTTTGGTGAATGGGAATATCAGGTTCTAAACGAGTGCTACGACGAAGTGGACTATCTTTCTCTGCATCAGTATTACGGGAACCGCAGCAATAATACATCAGATTTCCTTGCCAGCTCGAAGGGGATGGATGATTTTATATCGGGAGTCGTATCTATCTGCGACGCAGTGAAGGCGAAAAAACATGGGAAGAAGGAGATTAACTTATCATTTGACGAGTGGAATGTTTGGTATCACAGCAACGAGCAGGATAAACGGATCAAACCATGGGATAAGGCGCCCCAGCAGCTTGAGGATGTATATAACTTTGAAGATGCACTTTTAGTGGGCAGCATGTTGATTACCCTTTTAAGACATGCGGACAGAGTGAAGATCGCGTGCATGGCCCAACTGGTGAATGTGATCGCTCCGATCATGACATCGGATACAGGCGCATGGCGTCAGACCATATTCTATCCTTACATGCATGCTTCCGTCTATGGAAAAGGAACTGTTCTATTGACTCAGATTAAGGCACCGGTATATGAGAGCAGGACTTACGGAACCGTGCCCATACTGGACGGCGTATGCATCTGGGATCAGGAGTTGGAGACACTTACGATCTTTGCGGTGAATAAGGATCTGGAGGAAGATGTGGAAGCTGCATGTGATTTACGGCAGTTTGAGGGGTATCAGGTGAAAGATCATCTGGTGCTGACTCATGATGACATGAAAGCAGAGAATACGGAGACAGCTCCTGATACAGTAAAGCCAACGAGTTCCAATGCTTCCAGACTGGAAAATGGTAACTTTTCAACTGTATTCGGAAGACATAGTTGGAATGTGGTGCGCCTGAAAAAAGGCGTACAATAATAGATACCTCTACCAGTCAAAATAATTGAGAAAATGCTTAATTGGCCGTTTTGGAAAAAAGTCATCTCAATAGCAGGTGGTTCTGGCGCCTTACTGCAGGATTTAACGGCAGACCGTTCAAAGATGGTAACCATNNATAAGCCGGAGAATCGGAGTACAAGATGCACTTCAATTGTCCGGCTTTTTTGTTTTCTAGAAAGGAGCAATAGAACACCCTCTTATTGTATTCGCTCAATATATCTGATGCCCACCTTCCAAAGCCTCATCCAGCTGTTTATCGGTACATCTTCTTGCGGCCTCTGCATCACGCTCTTTGAGGCATTTATATAAACATAGTACGCTATCGTATAGTGCCTCTTTCCCGTAACGCAGACAAAAGCGCTTCCAAAGCTGTGTTACAACTGGTTTAAAAGATATGTAAATTAAAGGTATAATACTGTTTCCACTGATAACGGAAAGTCTGTGATGAAAAGAAAAGGTGGCTGAGACCGTTTCTTCAATCGAAGTTGCATCAGCAACTTCCACTAATAATCCTTCTAATCCAAGAATATCCTCATTCGTTGAATTCTTTATAATCGAATCCGTTGCTAGATGTTCCAATGCCCGACGTACTTCAAGAATTGAGTAAATTTCTGCTTGCCCAAGTGTATCTCCGTGATATTCCATAATGGCATTTAAGGTATTGATATTTCCGTTCTTGCCGTAATCTGCTACAAATACCCCCTGCCTTGGATGCACTTCCAAAAAACCCTGTTTTTCAAGTTCTGCGAACCCACTGTTAACCACTGCACGGCTAACCTGCATCTGCCTCGCAATCTCCCTTTCAGGAGGTAATTTACTTCCAACAGGGATATGCCCTGATAAAATCATGTCCCGAATCTGACAAATAAACATTTCTTTTAGGCTCAAAGCGCTAAGTTTCTGAAATTCCATCGTTTCCCCCCCTTGTTCTGGTTCTGGCCATACCAGAAATCAATACCATTTTATCATACATTCTTACAAAAATTCAACAAATAAATAAGTCATAGTGACAATAATTTTTTACAATATTGCTAGTTTCCATAGAATATTTTATAATAATATTGTTAAAAAATAAACTAAGCGATTCACCTGGCTGAACCAGAGCACTTAGGAAAATATTCCTTCTTCCTGAAGGTTGAAAGACCTCTGAAAAAAGGAAAATTCCAAAAAGTGATTTAAAGCCAACAGATGACAGAAAAGAGAATATAAAGAAAGGAGCTTGACACATGGAAGATTTTAAAGTTCTTGAGATAAAAACAAGTGTCTTTGCTGACAACAACATACAAGCCGGAAAGCTTCGTGAAGAATTAAAGGAAAAGAAGGTTTTTCTTCTTAATCTGATGTCCAGTCCCGGAGCCGGGAAGACCACGACTCTGACACGTACGATTAATGCCCTAAAGAACGACTTTAACATTGGTGTTATGGAAGCGGATATTGATTCTGACGTGGATGCCCGTACCATTCAGCAAACTGGTGCAAAGGCTATCCAGCTGCATACCGGTGGTATGTGCCATCTGGATGCGGAAATGACCCGCCAGGGATTAGAGGGACTTGATACAGAAGGACTTGACCTTGTAATATTAGAAAATGTAGGCAACCTGGTCTGTCCTGCAGAATTTGACACCGGTGCAGTAAAAAATGCGATGATCCTCTCCGTCCCGGAAGGAGATGATAAACCTCTTAAATATCCGCTGATGTTTTCTATTTGCGATGTGATACTGATTAACAAGATGGATGTAATGCCGTATTTTAATTTTGATATGGAAAAATGCAAAGCTAATATTAGACTTCGTAATCCCAACGCTGTGATCATACCCATCAGTGCCTTAAAAGATGAAGGTATAAAGGAATGGACCGACTGGTTAAGCAATGCAGTAAAATCCTGGTGTGAATAATAAAAGCATAACTATCATAAAAAGGTATTCATAAACTTCAAATGCGCAAGACAAGCGCGGGAAAGGAAATTATGAGTGAATTAAGACCTAAAATTGTAAGACTGGCGAAGATGGTAGGCGGTATAGCCGGAGCCATGAACAAAATCGATGAAAATTCTCCCGAATACTACGCTCTAAACTGTGTCGTAACAGATGACATGGCTGATATTGCTATGATTATCGGGCTGCGTAAACCCCGAACCTTCGAGTATGTTGCCAAGCGCTCCGGAAAGAGTAAAAAAGAGACAAAGGCGCTCTTAGANNGGAGTCGCCAAAGTATGGAAGGATAAGGAGGATCATAAAGAGCGGTTTTATGTGAATATATTTGCCCCCGGTATGTTAGAAATGATGGTAAATAACCGTGAACAGCTTAACGAACATCCTGAAATCGGCAAAGCCTTCGAAGAATATACCAGACTGCGTCTTGCGCCTATGGCAGCAAAATTCCCTCAAGGCATGGCAATGATGCGTGTCATTCCGGTAGAAGAGGCCATCAAGGATATCCCTGGTACAAAGCCCTGGGAACGTCTCTCTTATTACCTGGATAAATATGATACGTTCACGGTATCTGACTGCTCCTGCCGCCAGTCACGCCGTGTACTGGATGAGGGCTGCGGCCATCTGGAAAAAGACATCTGTATCCAGATGGGTGAAGGTGCCGAATATTACATAAAAACAGGCAGAGGCCGCCAGATTTCACGGGAAGAAGCAAAAGAAATTATTAAATTTGCAGAAAATAACGGCCTGATGCATGAAATGCCCCATACCGACGGACTTGGTGAATCAGCGGCAATCTGCAACTGCTGTGGCTGCTCCTGCTTCTCCCTGCGTCTTGCAACCCTTTTTAATACTCCGGATTCCATACGTTCCAACTTTACTGCCAAGATAAAAAAGGAAAACTGTGTAGCCTGCGGACAGTGTGTGGAAAATTGTCCGGTTAATGCTTTAAAACTTGGCCAAAAACTCTGTTCCAAAACGCCTGTTGCCATAAAGGCTGAACCTACCGCACGTGACCATGTCTGGAGAGAAAACAACTGGAATGTGGATTACCGCGAGAACCGTAAAGATGTTGCAGAAGAAGGTACATCTCCTTGTAAAACTGCCTGTCCGGCTCATATTTCCGTACAGGGTTACATAAAGCTTGCTGCTTCCGGCCGCTACCATGAAGCATTAGAGCTGATAAAGAAAGAAAATCCTTTCCCTGCTGTCTGCGGACGCATCTGTCCTCATAGCTGTGAAAGCGAGTGCACCCGCGGAGATATCGATGAACCGGTTTCCATCGATGAAATCAAAAAATTTATTGCAGATAAAGAGCTGGATGGTTCGATCCGCTATATCCCGCCTATGCGTTATCACCTTGGAAATAAAATCGCAGTGGTCGGCTCCGGTCCTTCCGGTCTTTCCTGTGCATATTACCTGGCAATTGATGGTTATCAGGTAACCGTATTTGAAAAGGAAGAAAAGCTTGGCGGTATGCTTACCCTTGGTATACCTTCCTTCCGCCTGGAAAAGGAGGTTCTTAATGCTGAAATAGATGTTCTGCGTGAAATGGGTGTTGCCTTTAAAACCGGAATTGAAGTCGGAAAAGATATTACTCTTAATGAACTTCGGAAAGAAGGTTACGAAGCCTTCTATCTGGCAATAGGCGCACAGGGGGGCAGAAGTCTTGGCATTGAAGGGGAGGAAGCTAACGGTGTTATCTCAGGCGTTGATTTCCTTCGCAATGTAAACCTTGGAAGAAAGGCAGAGCTTTCCGGAAATGTAGTTGTGATTGGCGGCGGAAATGTAGCAATTGATGTAGCCCGTACAGGGGTAAGACAGGGAGCTGCTGCTGTCAATCTTTACTGTCTGGAAAGTACCAGTGAAATGCCGGCATTACCGGATGAGATTGCAGAGGCAGAGGAAGATAAAGTTTCCTTTCATAATGGCTGGGGCCCTAAGCGCATCCTGACAGAAGATGGAAAGGTGACCGGTGTAGAATTTAAGCGCTGCATCAGTGTATTCGATGAAGGCCAGCATTTCGCTCCAAAGTACGATGAAAATGATACCATTACTGTGGAAGCTGATACCGTACTGCTTTCCATTGGCCAGACCATTGAGTGGGGCGGACTTCTCTCAGAGAGTAAGGTTGAGCTTGGACGCGGCGGTACTGCCAAAGCTGACAGTCTGACCTTACAGACTTCGGAACCGGATGTTTTTGTCGGCGGTGACTGTTTTACCGGACCCCAATTTGCTATCCATGCTATTGCAGCCGGAAAAGAAGGTGCAATCTCTATTCACCGTTATGTACAGCCGGGACAGTCTCTTGTCTTTGGCCGTGACCGCCGGGAATACCATGCTTTTGATAAAAATAACGTTGCTATCGGATTACAGGATTTTGATACGACTCCCCGCCAGAGACCAGGCCATTCTCCTGAGAAAAAAGGCAGCTTCTATGATGAACGTATGACCTTCACCGAGGAACAGTTAAAGAAAGAAACGGAACGCTGCCTTGGCTGCGGTGCGGTAGAAATCGACAGTTATATGTGTATTGGCTGCGGCATGTGTACTACCAAATGCAAATTTGATGCAATTCATTTAGAGCGCACCTATAACACGGTTCCCAATACCTATGAAAAGCTTCCTGTCAAGATTGCCGCCAACGCCATTGTTCGTACCGGAAAGATTGCTGCAACCACCCTCAAAGAAAGCGTTGGCAGAAGAAGCTAACAAGAAAAGGAGAGGCAACAATGCATGAGCTTGGTGTATTAAACTCTATGGTCCACACCATTGAGCGTATCGTAAAGGAGCAGAATATAACAGAGGTCCGCAAGCTTGTCATCGAAGTTGGCGAGCTTTCCGGTATCGTGCCCAGATACTTAGAGCAAAGCTGGCCTGCTGCCTCCTATAAGACTTTTATGGAAAAAACAGAACTGGAACTTATCGTCATTCCCGGTATTGTTAAATGTAAAGGCTGCGGCAGGGTATTTAATGCCGTTTACAGTGATTTAAATTGCCCTGGCTGCGGCAGTATGGATATGGAAATCCTGGAAGGCGACGACATGATAATTAAGGAAATCGTGTGTAACTAAAGGATTCTAACGATGAATTGGCGGAGGCTGTGGAAGAAGAAATCGTCATTTAAAAGAAAAGGTGAATGCCAGAACGTTCTCATGAATTTAATATTAAAGAAATAGAAGCGTATTAAACAAGGAGGAATGGGTATGTTTGTGTTTTCAGAAAGTGTTCCTACAATATTGGTTTTACTGGTATGGCTTGGGGTGTTTTTATCGTTGTTTGCTGCAAATGAATTGAGCCGTCGCTTTAAATGGGTGGGGTTTGGCTGCTTTGTTGTGCTTCCGGTTGTTTTAACAGTTTTATGGGTGACGACGTTAAAGGATACGTCTTATATGGACTGGTTTCATCTTGCAAAGGTTTACTCTTCTACGGCGGGGTGTATTGGTTTTTGGTGTATCCGTCATATCAAAAAGCTGCAGCATAATAAAATTGCGCTGTGTTTCCCGCCGTTAATTCTGGCTATCAATATCCTGGAAGCCTGTTTCCGTGATTTTGAAGTAAGCCAGTATGTGACACCGGTTATGGAGTATATGAACAATCAGGTTCAGTACTATATCGGCGGTTCATGGAATGTCATGAACGGGATTGCAGGTCTTTTAAATATTGTGACCATTACTGGCTGGTTTGGAATCTGTATTCGAAAGAAGACCAGTAAGGATAAAAGCCAGGATATGCTTTGGCCTGATATGATGTGGTTCTGGATTATCGCCTATGATTTATGGAATTTTGCTTATACCTATAACTGCCTTCCGACTCATGCTTGGTATTGCGGATTAGCACTTTTACTGGCCCCCACAATTTGCGCATTTACAGTGGGTAAGGGGGCATGGCTGCAGCATCGTGCCCAGACTCTTGCACTGTGGTGTATGTTTGTCAAGACGTTTCCGGCATTTCAGGATGCCAGCAGTTTTCTGGTGCATTCCCGATCCAGTAAGGCTATTGCAGAAGCAGCTATACGGGAAGGAATGCTTTCCCCTGATGGGTATACGGTATTGACCGGAACAGGAATCCAATCGGTGGCAGGTGTATCACCGGATACTACTTTTTTATTTGTCATGAGTTTGCTGGCTCTTCTTGCAAATATCGGAGTATTTGCTTATATGATTCACAGAATACATAAGACAAAGAAAAATCCGTATTCCGGAGAATTATATACGGATCATAAGAAGTATCAGGAGATTAAGGCTTTGGCGGAGTAAATTTAACTGCATCAAGTAGGGTCGCGGATTGCGAATATTCGATTGACTGTATAAATGGACTGTTGTGAAATCTGAAATGCTCTCTTCTAGGTTGACAAGTGAAATAATAAAAGCTTGTCACTTAGGAGGGAGCATATTTTTGTGCATGTAGATAATTATACTCACTAAGGCAGGTGCTTTACATATTATAAGATAATTGACATGTTACTACATTACCACTAAATGAAAGGAGTTGTCTTATACATGTTTCCTAATCTCCAGGAAATTCATCAATTTCCCTATCACGATGATAGGTTTATGCCTTATGATTATTATAATTCCCCTTATTCTGAAGGACGATGGCTTAGGAGCAATGGTGCCCTCGAATCGGATGAAAGATATCGTTTAACAGCACAGCAACGGCTTACTTTCGTGCTTGTGCATGGCTCTTGGGCTGATGCTCACTTCTGGGATGGCGTAGCGACAGTGCTGTGTAGTCAAGGGCATACAGTATTTACGCCAGAATACGCAGGCCATGGC
>DJBG01000033.1:26246-54561 GCA_002429965.1 Hungatella sp. UBA5982 | reverse complement strand
AAATGATCATAAATGTGGAAGACTGCCCTTTGACCTTGCTGATGGAATAGGTAAGCATAATGGCGATCAGGCCAAATACCAGGGCCACCAGCTGAACCCATAAAAGGCTGTCCGAAAACAAAAGGGCCATTGCCGCACCGAAACATGCTCCCTGTGCCACCCCCAGGGTATCGGGAGTCGCCAGCGCATTGGAAAATAAGGGCTGAAAGGCCGCTCCCGAGACAGCCAGCCCCGCTCCGCAAAGAACTGCCAGAATGATTCTTGGCAGCCGGATATTGAATACGACACTGTATGCCTGGGGCACAATGGCATCTTTTCCGGAAACCGCATAGGTATATAACAGTTTACAGATGTCAGCAAGGTTAAAAGAATAGCGCCCGATGCCCAGACAGATCAGGGCCGTTAATACCGGAGCCAGGATCAGTAAGATCCTGGTTCCGGCTCCATATCGTTTCATCAACATATTTATACTCCATCTGCTGCTTCACGGGGAGGATTGAACATGCCCTCCACCTCTTCATCTGTAAGCTCCATATTATAAAATTTCAGATAGAAGTCCTTAATTGTCTGGTTCAAATCAAAATCTGTAAAAACTTCCGGATGATTTTTCTGGGCCATCCAGTAAAGGCACAGGGAAGAGTCAGAGGACGGCGGGAACCAGCGGTACATTCCCAGGGGGAATTTATAAACTTTATGATCCCGTACGGCCTTAACCGGACTCCAGTCAAATCCTTCAATGCTGTTGTCATAGAAATCCTGAGGCAGGTAAGGACTGAAGTTTGTTACATAGATAATATCCGGATCCCACTCATAGATCTGCTCCATGGTCAGATCCACGCCTGACCCCGGAATATCTTTTGATACGCTGACAGCTCCGGTGGCATCACACCAGTACTGGCCGAAGAACTGGTTGCCGGAGGTCTGGAATACCCCGTCTTTATAATGATAGATAATCATCACTTTCGGTTTATCTTCCTCTTTTACATCTTTTAAACGTTTTTCAATATCAGCGGCCACTTCACGTCCGTAATCAGTAATACCGGCGACTTTATCCGGCTCATTAAATACTTCCCCCAACAGCTCGACCCATTTGTTTACTGTTTCCACCGTATTAAACCCGGCAATGGAAGTACTGAAGCCAACCACCGGTATACCGGTCTTTAACAGTACTTCCCTTTCTTTTGCATTGTTGGCGTTGCAAAAGATCACATCTGGCTTCAGCTTAATAAGTTCTTCCACATTGACCTCGCCGCCCTGAATAAAGGAAGTATCCACATCCTTTAATTCCGGAGCCACCTTCATCAACAGAGAATATTCTGCCGCACTTTTAGAAGCAGGATGCATGCCCACCAGTTTGGCGCCTGAACCCTGATACAATACATAAACCGATGGCAGCGGCCATAAGGACGCAATCGCCACACGCTCAATATTAACCGGAATCACCACCTCATTGCCGCCTTGGTCAATGATCGTCTTGGTTTCGCCGGCTGCCGAAGTGGTTTCTTCCTCTTTCCCAGCCTCCGGTTTGTCTTCCGCTGATGCCGCTTCTGTACCGGCTGCTGCGGCCGGAGCCTCTGTAGAAGCCGTCTTGGCCGTACAGCCTGATAATACGGCCAGACACAGGGCCATGCTTAATACACGCGTTACTGTCTTTTTCATCTTTTCAGTTCTCCCTTCTTACTCTTTTTATCAGAAGTTGCTTTGCACATCTGATAAGTTATATTACAGCACATCGTTTTCCCATCAGCTGCGGCGCATGATCCCAGCATACCTTGCTGGAAACCGCCACATGGGGCAGCTCGATGAATCGAACACTTTCTTTTTCCCGGATCAGCTGCCGGATCAGCGGATCAGCTATAATGGTATGGTATCTTCCACTGTTCACCAGTTTTCTGATATCACTCTCACTGTTCAGCGCAAGGCTGTCCTGCCGGTACACCCCTTGTGTTCTGCCAAATAAAACCGCCGGCTGGATTTCCCTTATTCCCCTCTCTTCTTGAAAATGAAACGCCAGCGACCGGATCAAAACCTCTTCACCGATCATCAAAACCTGACTCGTTTCTTCTGCAGCCGTTTCCAATACCCTCTCCTGTTTATCTTCCATTGTTTCTTTCAGCATTACCGCCAAACGGTCAGCCGCCGACTCCCCGGCCGGCACTCCCGCCACGTAAGGAATTTGATACCTTTTTTTCATATATTCTGCCAGGCCCAGGCCGCTCTTTGACACTACCAGGTTTACACCGGCAGACGGTGCCTGACAAACCTTATGGAAATCAGATACCATAGAAAAATCCGCCTGAATGGTAAAGCCCCGTTTCTCAAGCTCGCCGATCAAGTCAACTGCATTGCTGTTGTTGGAGAAATCAAGAGGTGTCAGTCCCAGAATATTGACGCTGTCCCCAGACGGACTGACCTCCTGCGGTGACGGAAAGAACTTTTTCGCAAAAGCTATGTAAGCATCCGAAATCCCTTTATCATAGTAATGCAAACCGGTTGTGGCCAGTCCGATGGAAGGAATTCCGGTACGTTCTTCCAGCTCTGCCGCGATCCCTTCTAAATCTGTACCAATGACCATGGGAACCGGACTTCCCAGAAAGCAAAGAAAATTCGGCTTTAAATCATTTGCGGCGTTTTCTATCTTTTGTATAAATTTTTCATCATTGCCAAGAATCGCATCCATTTCCCTGAGTCCTGAACAGTACACCAGACTGCGGGAATCATACCATCTTGGTTCATCATAACCAGTATAATTTCCCGTACAGCCGGAAGCATCATGTATCACCAGCAGGCCGCCCAGCGCAAACAGCGCAGAACATACACCGGAATAATCAGGAGCAAAGGGAGGCAGTTGTATCGAAAGTTTATGCATTATATCACCAACCCATATTTTTTTATAAGCGTTTCTAAATCTTTTTCCACTTGAACCGCATGGACGATTCCCTGCATCAGCCGTACTAAACCGTCAAATCCATAGTTTCCTTCATTGTTTACCAGACCATACACATGGCGGGCACGGGTAACATATGCGGCTTCAAAGCCGATAGCAATGCTGTCCTCCGGAAATGCTCCGATCGTTGTGGGAATATCATAGGCGATTGGATTCAAAATCTGAATTTCCGGCATATGTTCATAGATCCAGTCCGCATGTTCCTTTTCTGCTTCCCCAACTGTCCGGGCAAAAATTCCTGCTACATGGAATCCTGCCTCGCATAATGCCCTGGCTGCCGCAAAAGGAANNCACAGCCGTATAATCGATAAAAACCGGTTTATCCCGGACTGCCTCTCTGGCCTCCCTGACTGCCTGCCTCGCTTTCCTTTGGTACGGCTCCAGATCAAACCGGACCTCCTCTTTATCCGCCAGCTTTTTCATCAGCCGTTCATAGGTATTCAGAATATCTTCTTCCCGATAGTTAGTATAGGCTAACTCAAAGTCAATATTCAGCCGGTCTTTCATGTCTATGGCCGGTTTCACTGCCGGCGGAGCTATCACCAGGTTACATTGGGCAGCCGCCATCTGCTGGTATGCTTCAAAGGTTTCAAACTGTGCAATGTGGTTGACCTGCTGGATTCCCAGCGCCTGCAAAAACGCAAACAATTCGGATTCCGGCCGGATCTGCACCGGATTCCCTATGAGATTGACCTGCCGCATCTTACCTTCCGACGGTTCTAAGAGACCGTACATCTTCCGGCGGATATTGACCGGAGGAGGATTATCCGTATCCAGGGTGATCGGGTTCATATGGCAGAAAGTAAACCGTACATCTTCATGCTGTTCCTGTAAAACAGCCAGTATGGACTCATGGTCTGTTCCCAGTAGGTCATCCAGGCAGCTGACAAAGATCATCAGAACCTTAGGCCTTTTCTCCAGAGCTTCCAGGAGCTCTGCCACCGCTTCCGGAATTAAATCCTCATATCCTCCCGATACAATATCACTTTCATCAATGTATAAATAGGAGAGACGGTCTTTTAAGCCATGCCCGATGGCTCCAAGCGCCCCATGCCTTCCGCAGGCAAAGGGACAAACAAACAGCTGGTAACTTTCCGGAACCAGCATGGCCAGCCGGACCACCCCCCACCCGCCGTGGGCAGGCGATGTATAATGAAGAGTACTGCAATCAGTTTTCATGACCACACACCTCCAGAATCGATTTGGCTAATGTACGGTATTCTCCTGCCATAGCACTGTCAGGAAATGCTTCCACAACTGTTTTCTTCTGATGCTCTGCCTCCTGTACAACTCCGTCCCGGGGCAGAATCCGCACGATCTTCCCGCCGCTTTCCTCTGCAAATTCAGATACCAGTTCCTGTTCTTTTTCTATATTTCTTGAGTTTAAAATGATTCCTGAATACCGGGCATATCCCCGCTTGGAAAACTGTCCCACAGCACTGACAATATTAGCTGCCGCATAAAGGGACATCTTCTCACCCGAAGTAACAACAAATACATGTTCCGCATAGCCGCCCCGAATGGGCATGGCAAAGCCTCCGCATACCACATCACCAAGAACATCATAAAGTATGATATCCGGCTTGTATATCTCATAAGCATTTAATGCTTCCAACCGCTCAAAAGCGGTAATAATGCCGCGCCCCGCGCAGCCAATTCCAGGAGTCGGGCCTCCGGCTTCCACGCATAACACCCCGTTGTAACCGGGAAATACGATATCTAAAAGCTCCACATGATCAGACTTTTCCTTAATTGCATCCAAAACTGTCTTTACCGGTTTTCCCAATGTCAGATTCTGTGTGGAATCTGCTTTTGGGTCACAGCCGATCTGCATCACCCGATATCCCATGTCAGACAATGCTGCTGCCAGGTTTGAGGTAGTTGTGCTCTTGCCAATTCCTCCCTTCCCGTATACTGCAATCTTTAACATATGTGACTCTCCTTAGCTCGCTTTTAGTTAGTGTTGACTAACCTCTGCATACTAACATGAAGCTGCCTGGGAGTCAAGATGACACCGGGAAAACTGTCTCAAATGAGATACATCCCTGATCACGATCTTCTGTTCCGTATACTCGATTGCCTGAGAAAGCCGGAAGTTGTCCAGTTCCCTATACAATGTCGCACGGCTGATTCCCAGGCTTGAGCATAATCCGGTCTTACCTGTACGCAGGAAAATCACCCCATTTCTGTTGGCATGACTCACTAAATAATCTGCCAGACGTGCTTTGGCAGAGGTGGTATTGAGCATTTCGATTTTCTTCTGCAGAAACAGAATCTTTTTATTGAAAATCGTCATGATATGAAGCATCAGCTCCGGATCCCTTTTAAACACCTTCAAAAGTTCACTTTTCTTTATGTACAGTACGGTTGTGGGGCACATGCACTGGAGTGTGTTGGGCATCTCAGCATGAGTAAAAATCGTGCAGATCCCAAAACAGTCTTTCGGATTAATCCGTTTCATGGTTAATTCTTTTCCATCCTGAGTGACCGAAGAGACGGTAATCTCGCCGGTTACTACAATACCGATGGATTTCTCTCCCAGGTAACGGTTGCCGACCAAGCTGCCTTTTTTTAAGCTGCACATTCCATACTCCATACCCCCTACATTCATTCCCCGGAATAATTCTGTGGTTTTTAAAAATTCCAGGTCCTTTTCCCGTTGTGTCACATGAGACACCTCCCTCTTCCTATGTCTGCTATAATACGGTGGAAACATCATTATTATACAAGGAGACAGGAAAAATGAAAAGTAAAATAATTCTCATTAGCGGGGGAGCAGCCACCGGCAAGACCCTTGCTGCCACAAATCTGATCCGGCATATTCAGTCTGCCGGCAAGTGCTCCTCTGTCTGCAAGATTGACTGTCTGCATTCCGATGATCCTGCTGCCTATCAGGCTTTGAACGTTCCTTTTATACTGGGCTTATCCGGTGACATATGCCCGGATCATTTTCTGATTTCAAACCTGGAGGAAATGATCGCATGGAATGAACAGCAGAAAACCGAATATTTGATTATCGAAACTGCCGGACTCTGTAACCGCTGTTCACCTGCCACCGCCCACACGGTCAGCATCTGTGTGACAGATTGTACCAGCAGTCTTCGTTCCCCCAAAAAACTGGGGCCGATGCTGACAACCGCTGATATCATTCTCATGACCAAAATCGATATGGTTTCACAGGCAGAAAAAGAAATTATCCACTATAATATAAGTTCCTTAAATCCAACCGCTCATATCTTTCCTGTAGACGGATTATCCGGTTACGGCAGCGGACTTCTCTTCCAGTACTTAGAAAGCCTTCCCGAAACAGTATGGAACAGCAATGACACCCTGCGTCACACCATGCCTGCCGGTGTCTGCTCTTACTGTGTGGGAGAAAAGCGGATCGGCACCATGTATCAGCAGGGAATTGTGGAAAAGATGGACTTTAAGGAGGTGCCCTATGTTTCATGAATTGACAATTATCCCAGGCCGCAATAAAAACGGACAGCCAGAATCTCCTGCTCCCCTTACCATGAAGCCCGGACAACTGTTCGCAGTTGTAGGCCATACCGGTTCAGGGAAAAGCCGGCTGATTCAGGATTTAGAACAACTGGCCTGCGGCGACACGGTCTCCGGGCGGCATATATGGATCGACGGAAACATACCGGAAAGACAAGCCCGCTTTCACACCTCCAGGCAGCTGATTGCCCATCTCAGCCAGAATATGCGTTTCGTATTGGATGTGACAGTAGAGGAATTTATCCGCATGCACTGTACCTGCCGGCAGCGGGACTGGCAAACGGTTCTTCCGGAAGTCATTGACCAGGCCAATACCATTACTCCGGAACATCTGCATGGAAGTGACAGCTTAAATCTTTTAAGCGGCGGCCAAAGCCGCGCCCTGATGATCGCAGATGTAGCCATTCTGTGTGAAAGTCCAATTGTTTTGATTGACGAAGTGGAAAATGCCGGTATCCATAAAGAAAAGTCTTTACATCTGCTGCTGAAAAAGCAGAAACTGGTACTGATCGCCACACACGACCCACACACAGCATTAATGAGTGACTGCCGGATCTGTATGAAAAACGGCGGAATACAATCGGTAATCGAAAGCAATGAAAAGGAACAGGAAACCTGGGAACGTCTGCATGCATACCAGCAATATATTGTAGAAATGCAAAGAAAGATGAGGGTCGGCGAATTATGCGTGAAATAAGTATGTACTGGAATAATATCTGTGTCCTGCACCGGTATGAAAAGAAACATATAGAAAAAGTAACATCGCTTCTGAAAGAACAGGATATCCTGCTGAAAACAGAATATTTTGGTCTGGGATATCCGAAAAAACTGTCAGAAGAGGTGAAAAACACCGGGATCACACCGGATATCATAGTCTCCACCGATTTAGAGGTATTTGAAGATCCGGGAATTTATGGTTTGTTTAAGGAAGAACTTCTGGAAATACAGGACTTACTTCCATTAAAAAAAGAGATCCGTAACAGCAATCTCTGTCAGGACAAGCGTCTTCTTCCTTTTTTAGTAATCCCGCTTATCATGGTATTTAACAGACAGTTATTAGCCGGTCAGCCTTTGCCTGAAACCCTTAAAGAACTGGCAGTGTATCCCAAGGTTTTTGGAGGAAAGGCTAATTCAGCCGGGCGGGGTGTCTTTAAACAGCTTACCTGGCTGTACGGCAAAGAGTTTACCGATCTTTTCATGGAAAATGCCACGATCCTGGATATGCCGGTTCAATCTCTCCAAAGCGTCCAAAAAGGGATCCTCCCTGCGGCAATTACTCCCTCCATCTTTGCTTTCCGGGCAGATGAAACACTTCTTTCACTCCGGTATCCAAAAGAGGGAGCCTTAACTGTTCCTTCTTTCATCGCTGTAAAGAACACTCTGCCACCGGATCTTGCCGGATGGATTTTATCAAAACTGTTTACGGCAGACTTTTGTAATTACTTTGCTGAATATGGGGAAATACAGCCCTGTTTTCAGCAGACAAAAGATGTTAACATGGTGGCTGAATATCAATTTCGCTTTGTTTATCCTGACTTCTCTAAAATCACCTGAAAGGTTTGCGTTAACTTTCCGTCTGTCCGATATTTATATAAAAAAAGGCTTCGGTAAAATCCCCGAAGCCCTTTATCTGCAAAGTCTTTGAAACTTGTCATTTCATCTTCCGGGGGCATTTCATTTCCCGCCTGGAATCTAATTTAAGCCCATTTTCCGCCTTTTTTTCATGATATGTTCCTCAATATCATTGGCTACCTGTACCGGATCATCTCCTAAAGCCACTTTGCCTCCGGTCAGTCCCTCTACATCTTCTGTGAGCAGCTTTACAAGTTTTGGTGCGCCGGTGATAAAGGGAGTGGGAGAAAGATGGGTATAGGCTCCATATGCAATGGCAAACAAGCCATCAATGGTGGCCTTCTGTTCCATCCACTCTGGTGCTGTCACTGCGATAGGTAAGTCAGAGATGTCCGCATCCNNATCCTTCCTGTATCCGTACAGGTTCCAAAGCTTAACACAGGGGGGATTCCCAAAGCCCTGCACACTCCCTGCAGTCCTTCCCCAGCCTGATCGACGGCGTCCAAATTGCACATTCCCGCAACCTCTAATCCATGATTTCCGCAGCCCCCTGCCACAACAAGGATATCTTTTTTAATCAGTTCTTTTGTCAAATTCACCGTATTCCAATCCTGAGGTCCATTTCTCAATGTGGAACAGTTAGCCAGGGCAACAATTCCTTTTAACTGGCCTTTTGCGATTACATCCACCAGATTATCTAAATCATTTCCGATTGCTTTTAACACTGCTTCAGTGGAAAATCCGGCAATGGCTTTTTGCTTGTATTTTGGTACCATAGGCTTAATCTGGCCATGCCTTTTCTTAAAGTTCTCAATGGCAACGTTAATGCACGTTTCCGCCATCTCCTCTGCCTTGCCCGGATAATATGGCATCTTATGTTCTGTGCCGGGAACACCGATAATCGTGCTGACGCTTACAAGCGCAACCTGATATTTTTCTGCATATTGATCAATGGCCGGCGGAGAGCAGTTTTCTTCCATTACAAATGCATCCACCGTTCCTGTTGCTAAAAACGGTTCAATGGATAACCAGTTTCCCATAAGGCCAACGAACACATCATCCATTTCAAATCTTTGCAGTAATTCCTGTCCGGTCTCAATGGAGCCTACGATGTGGATTCCCTTTGCACCGGCCTGCCTGGCCATATCCTGATACTTCTGCATCCTTGCCTTCTGTAAAGCAGCGACGCCAATCCAGGGCTGATGTCCATTAAATGCAATATTTACGTAGTCGGGATCCATAATTCCCAAATCCACATCCACTTCATGAGGCATCGGCGTTCCAAATAAGATATCCTGCGTCATTTCAAGGCCAATCTGCGCAGTATAAATCGTAGAAAGACCTAAGCGCAGAGCTTTTGTTGCCAAGGAAACATAATCGCCATCTACGTTGGTAAGGCAGCTTGCAATGCTGTTCTGCACTTCGTGTTCAACGCCTGAAGGGTAAATGTGTAAGTCTTCCCAAATCTTTTTTCGTTTCTTCGGTGAAAAGACTTCCACCATCACACTTTTCTCATCAGGGTTTATTTTCATCTCCCGGTCAAGAAACTCTGCCAGGCAGACAGCCAACTGGTTCACATCCTGATTTGTATTGATCCCGGTTTTTTCACACATCCACTTTAATTTATCAACGTCTGTAATCTGAAAAACTGTATTTCCTTTTCCAGTTTCTTTTAAGGTCCGGAAGGCCTCATAAGCATGATGGGCATAGGTGGCCGCTCCCATAATGTTTCTCATAAGAAGATTTCTCATGGCCATGGCATCTGGTCCAATTCCGCAAACACCTTTTTCTGGTCCCTTCTGTTCATTGATCCTGCAAGGTCCATTGGTACATAATTGGCAGCTTAATCCCTGCAGGCAAAATTTACACCGTATCTTTTCCTGCTCGTNNTCGTCCCATCTGGAAAATACGCTTGATAATCCGTCATCCCTTATCCTCACCAGCATCTCTTCCACGGAGTCATGATAGCTTACCCGTCCTTCTGTCTTTTCTAAAACCGTCTCTGGCATAATTACCTCCATTAAAATATCATTCAGTCAGTAGTATGTCAAATTTTAGAAACCCTATTCTTTTTGCAACGGAACCAAACGGTCCGCTCCGTGTATCGTTAACCTCCCAGGGTCACATCCTGCCTGGAGTACCATTCAATCGCATCGTATACGTGCTGGGGTGTAAAATCCGGCCAATAATCATCGATCACATACATATCCGAGTAAACGGACTGTACCGGCAAGAAACCGGACAGCCTTCTGCGGCCTCCCCACCGGATCACCAGATCGATCCTGGAAACATCGGCGGTTTTTAATTCAGGACCTATGGCTCCGTCATGAAGTCCCAGATCCCACTCCCAACTGTAATTGACCAGAAAGTTGATCTTCATACCCCCATTGCCGAACTGGTGTCTGTTGGTATATGGCTTTAACTCCTCCGGAAACATGGCTGACGTTGTTTTTCCCAGAACCAAAAGCTCGGCATCTTCCTTTGACAGTTCCTCCACGGCTTTTACGCACGCCTTTGAAAAAGCTTCCCTTTGGATTGATGGACGCTTTGTGTTGTCCACGGTAAAGCTGTAAAAGGTCATTTCGTTAATCCCAAGTTTTCTGCAAAGGTGGTAAAGGACCATTCCAGGGGATATTCCATTGTCATATCCTGCCTCTTTCCCCATCCCTTTTCCAAGGGCCCAGCGGCGGTTGCCGTCTGGTATGATCCCGATGTGCTTTGGAATTCTCATATACATTCCTCCATTTTTACCTGCTATATTTGAATTATATAGAAAGTATAGCCATTTTTTTCTCTTCCATAATTCTTCCCCCCATAAAAACAGACGGTATGCCCCTTTTCCCAGGGCTTACCGTCCATCTCCATATATGACTTTTACATAAAATTATATTCCGTTAGTATCTTCTCCCGCCTCGTAGTCATATCCGTAAAATATTCATAACAACTGATTCCCAGGAAGGAACCGGATATGTTAATGATATTGTCAAAACCTCGGCCCTTTAACGCCATGCATGCATTATAGCTTCTCTGGCTGGTCCTGCAGTGTAAGTATACCGGCCTGTCATGAGGAATCTCTGATACACGCTTCCTCAATTCACCTAAGGGGATATTCACAGCTCCTATGAGATGACCCATCTCAAACTCGTCCCGGCCTCTCACATCGATGATGCAGGCTTTGCTCTCCACCAATTCTCTCACTTCACTAACATGAACCTGTTTAAAGACTCCGTGCAGGACGTTGAGTGCCACCAGTGCAGATAAATTAACCACATCCCTTGCTGTGCCAAACACCGGTGAGTAGCAGAGTTCCAGTCCTTTTAAGTCCTCCAGTGTTCCGTTCATGGCAATAAGTGTTGCGATAACGTCGATCCGCTTGTCTACATTGCCTTTGCCGATGGCCTGGGCTCCCAGGATCCTTCCTGTGGGTACTTCGAATACAAGCTTAAAGTGCATGGGAGAACTGCCGGGCATCAGGCCTACCTTATCCATGGCCATGGTGTAGACAGAATCGCATGGTATATTATTTGCTTTTGCGGTTCTCTCATTAAGGCCTGTGGCAGCAGCGTTAAACTCAAACAGCCTGACAGCGCAGGAGCCAATGACTCCGTTATTCCTGGTGGACATGCCATATATGGCATCAGCGGCTGCCCTTGCCTGGCGCAGAGCCGGACCAGCTAACGGGAGCCTGGTTGGTTTGTGGGTCAGACGCTGGTAGACTTCGATGGCATCACCCACTGCATAGATATGCGGGTCGCTGGTCCGGTAATCCGGTGTCACCTTGATTGCACCGGTCTCACCGATTTCCAGACCGGCCTGCTTTGCCAGCTCTGTCTCCGGCAGTACGCCAATGGAGAGCACCACTGCATCACAGGGCAACTCCCTGCCTGAATTTAAGATTACCTTATCCTCAGTGATGGCCTTAACACCGTCACCCACAGCCAGTTCCACGCCCTGATCATAGAGCTCTTTTTGCAGAATCTGGCTCATATCATAATCAAAAGGTGCCATGATCTGGCTGGCAGCCTCTGCCACAGCTACCTGCTTTCCTGCAGATTTCAGATTTTCCGCCACCTCCAGGCCGATAAAGCCGCCTCCGATTACAACCACACTGCGGACTTCTTCCCTGGTAACATATTGATCCAGCATTGCAATATCATTCACATTGCGCACTGTGAATACATGAGGGAGAGATACTCCCTCGATTGACTTAGGGCGGATCGGATATGATCCCGGCGAAAGCACCAGCTCATCATATGATTCTTCATATTCCCGGCCGGATACACTGTCTTTAATACGTATTTTCCTGAGACTGCGGTCAATGCCGCACACCTTACAGTTAACACGCACCTCAATATCATAGGAATCCTCAAATCCCTCCGGCGTCATCAGCACCAGATAGTCCTTATCCTCCACGGTCCTGCTTAAATAATAGGGAAGTGAACAGTTGGAGAAGGATACATGCTCTCCCCGTTCAAATATGGTTATGGACGCATCTGCATCCAGACGCCTTATTCTGGCTGCGGCGGACGCACCGCCGGCAACACCTCCTACAATAAGAACACGTTTACCCATGTTCGCACATCCTTTGTAAATTATTTTTATTATTAATCCCCTTTTGCTGAAGCTGACTTCTTTTCCAGGTTCCGCGACTTGTCATTATATACTGTCATATCAATATTTTTGGTCAGTTTTGCAGCTACTAAACCGGTTACCATACCATCGCTTACATTCAGGGCAGTTCTGGCCATGTCGATGACTGGCTCAATTCCTACCAGCAAACCTGCGAGACCAACCGGGAGTCCAAGTGCGGATAACACAGTGATACCTGCAAAGGTTGCGCCACCGCCTACACCGGCGATACCGATGGAGGCAAATGTGATGATGACTACCATCAGGATAAAGAAGGAAGGTGTAATGGGCCGGCCCACAGCAGGAGCCACCATGACTACCAGCATGGCAGGATAAATAGCCGCACAGCCGTTCTGTCCGATGGAGGTACTGAGGGAACCGGCCAGGTTGGAAACTCCGTTATCCACGCCCATCTCATCTGTCAGGGTTCTGATGGTCAGCGGCAGGGTTCCTGCACTGGTACGGGAAGTAAATGCAAATACCAGGGTTGTCATGGCCTTCTTAAAATATGTAAGCGGGCTGACTCCCACTGCAGCCAGTATTAGTCCGTGGATGATGAACATGATAAATATAGCTGTATAGGAAGCAAGAACAAAGGTTACAAGCCGCAGGATGCTGGTGTAGTCACTTCCGGCAATAGTCTTGGTCATCAATGAGAAGATACCGAATGGCGTAAGCATAATAATCATCATGACCACTTCCACCACCAAGGTGTTTAGCGAATTCATTATTTTCCCGAAAAACTCCGCCTGTTCCGGAGCATATGTCCGTACCCCGATTACTCCGATTCCAAGGAATGCTGCAAAGAGCACCACGGAAAGGGTTGCATTGTTTCCCTGTCCGGACAGGGCAAAGATTGGGTTGGATGGAATGATGTCAATAATGGTATCTTCAATGGAAAGACCCTCTTTAGCCTTCTCCTCCAGCTGGGAAGTCTTCTTGCTCTCAGCCTCGCCAATCTCCAGTCCCTCTGCGCTGACACCAAATGCCATAGCGGTAACACCGCCTACCACTGCTGAAACTGCTGCCGTGGACAGGAGGATTGCCAGTACAAGAGCGGTAATCTTTCCAAGGTTCTTGCCTGACTTCTGGTTAATGATAGCGCACACGATGGATACAAAAATCAGTGGGATAACCATCATCTTCAAAAGCTTGGTATAAGCAGTACCCACCAGACTGATCCAGCGCAGGCTCTCAGAAACCGCTGCATCATCTGCCACTGTCTTTAAAATCGCACCAAATATAATACCACCGAACAGACCGGCTACTACACGTACATTAAAAGATTTGCCCTTTTTCTGTAATACAAACAGAACACCCAGATAGATTAAAAAACAGATTACACTGATATAAACAGCCATTTATTCCCCCACCTTTTCTTTGATGTTTTTGATAATGCTCTCAACAGCAGTAACAACATTCTTTGTATCCGTAGCCAGGTTAATCCGGATAAATCCGTGTGCCATGAGGCTGAACCATTCCCCAGCGTCGCAGGCAAGACGGCACTTATTCTGGATAAAGCCGGCAGTCTCTTCCCCTGTGAGATAGCCCCTTAAGTCAATCCAGGACAGATATGTTCCTTCCAGAGGCGTAACCACGATCTTAGGGAGTTCCCTTGCAAACTCCTGCTTCATATAATTGTAATTGTGAATAATCAGCGCTTNNGCAGCGCTTTCACATTCTCCAGCCATTCTTCCCCTCCCCGGAAAGCGGCCTCCACGCCTGCAACACCCATGAGGTTGACTTCCGGTGAACCAATTCCTTTGATGTATGCATCATAGGTTTCCATCAGCGGTTTGTCAAATATGATTACATGGGAGTGAATCAGCCCGGCTAAGTTAAATGTCTTGGAACCTGCATTTAAGGTAATCAGAATATCCTTATACTTACCGTTCATGACCAGTGCGGATGATACGAACTTTTTCCCCTCATAAGTAAAATCCTGATGAATCTCATCTGAAACCACCAATACCCCATGTCTGCGGCAGATGCCGAACATGGTATCCAGCTCTTCCTCTGACCATACCCGGCTTACAGGGTTATGGGGAGAACACAGGATGAACATCTCTACCTTATTGTCCACGATCTCCTTCTCAAACCTTTCAAAATCCAGGGTGTAATAACCGTTGTTATTATCAAGCTCACAGGTTACCAGCTTTCTGCCGGTGTTCAGTATGGCATCATAAAATGGGTAGTATACAGGGGGGCAGATAATAACGGACGCTTCCTCTTTGGTATATGCCCTTACTGCCGCATATAAGGATCCCACCACCCCGGTAGCAAACCTTATATTTTCCCTGGCAAGTTCTACATTATGATGCTTCTTCTGCCACGCAAAGAAAGACTCAAAACATGTATCCTCCATCGTGCCATAGCCAAACACGCCGTGCTCCACACGCTTCACCAGCGCCTCCCTTACTGCTGCCGGTGACTGGATCTCCATATCGGCAACCCAGAGCGGAAGTAAGTCTGCATCTCCAAAAATCTCCTGAAGTGAGTCCCACTTTAATGTACCCGTTCCCCGTCGCTCCACACAATTTTCCCTACAGAACTTCTCAATGTCCATTAAAAATACCATCCTTTTTCTAGTATAAGCAAGATAGTGCTAAATATTGTTTACTAACTGAACAATATTATAAAATAACTAGTGCATATTGTCAATATAATTTTAATACATTTTTTATAATTAGGGCATTTTTCACATAAAATATTGAATTTTATTTTTTATAGTTAATTCACTTAACAATATTTCCAGCCTTGTTTGAAATAATATATTGAAGCCCTATTCTATATATGGTACTATTACATGAGCAGTCATCATCANNATTTCAGATATAAACAGCGCGTATCAAAAGTTGAATGCACGGGCAGATACATTGTATGAATTCATCATCTTATATCACAACTACATCTATGCCCATCACACATATGAGAATGAAAATTTTAACATGATGGAGATACACACTCTTACCTACATTGACGACTCCCCCGGGATTACTGCCACTGAGCTGTCAAAGATATGGCACAAAAGCAAAAGTGCCATTTCCCAGGTCATCAAGAAGCTGGTTGACTCCGGATATATAGAAAAACGCTTCAAGGAGAATAATGAAAAGTCCGTATGCCTGTACGTGACAGACAAGGGACAGAGACTTTCCTCGGTTCACAAAGCTTACGATGTTGCAGACATCACACAGACCACCTCCTATCTGATTGAACAGTGCGGTGAGTCAGACTTAGACGCCTTTTACCGGATTATTGAAAAGTATAATGAACTTCTGAAATCTGATTTGGAATCATAGGCATATCAACTGTAAATTATATAAGAACAGCAAAAAAGCTGCAAGATCTATACCGTAAGGTCAGATTGAGCAGCTTTTCTGATATGTTGCATTCTTTATAGTATTTTAAACATCAAAAGGGGCCGTGTACGAAACTGCCGGTACCACAACCCCCTTCGACTATCATATATAGATGATACATATAATATCTTAAAATTGCTTCGCCTTCAGCGTCATGAAGGAAACATATTTTTAGAATCTAATGTTTTCCTTAATTGTTAAGCGCTGCCTGTGCTGCTGCCAGTTTTGCAATCGGCACACGGAATGGAGAACAGGATACATAATCCAAACCGATCTTATGGCAGAACTCTACAGAAGTAGGATCTCCGCCGTGCTCGCCGCAGATACCAACATGCATTTCCGGACGAACGCCCTTGCCTAACTTGATTGCTGTTTCCATAAGCTTGCCTACACCGGTCTGATCCAGTTTTGCAAATGGGTCATTCTCAAAGATCTTGGTGTCATAGTAAGCATTTAAGAATTTGCCTGCATCGTCACGGGAGAAGCCATAGGTCATCTGAGTTAAGTCATTGGTTCCGAAGCAGAAGAATTCTGCATCTTTTGCAATGTCATCAGCGGTTAAGCATGCTCTTGGGATCTCGATCATGGTACCTACTTCATATTTTAAGTTGCTTCCTGCTGCAGCGATCTCTGCGTCAGCAGTTTCAACTACGATCTTCTTAACAAACTTTAATTCCTTCTCATCACAGATCAGCGGAATCATGATTTCCGGGCAAACGTTCCAGTCAGAATGTGTCTTCTGAACGTTGATGGCTGCACGGATCACTGCCTTTGTCTGCATTTTTGCGATCTCAGGATAGGTAACTGTCAGACGGCATCCACGATGTCCCATCATTGGGTTAAACTCGTGTAAGGAATCGATGATGCTCTTGATCTGAGCAACAGTCTTGCCCTGTGTATCTGCCAGCTTCTTAATGTCATCTTCCTCTGTTGGAACGAACTCATGCAGAGGCGGATCTAAGAAACGGATGGTAACAGGATTTCCTTCCAATGCTTCATAAAGCTTTTCAAAGTCATCCTGCTGTACAGGAAGGATCTTTTCAAGAGCTGCTTCTCTCTCTGCAACAGTATCGGAGCAGATCATCTCGCGGAATGCGTCGATTCTGTCTCCTTCAAAGAACATATGCTCGGTACGGCAAAGGCCGATTCCTTCTGCACCCAGTTCTCTTGCTTTTCTTGCATCGGCAGGTGTATCAGCATTGGTTCTTACTTTCAGCCTTCTGTACTTGTCTGCCCATGACATGATTCTTCCAAATTCACCGATAATGGCTGCGTCTACTGTCGGAATGATTCCGTCATAGATCTTTCCGGTAGATCCATCAAGGGATAAGAAGTCTCCTTCATGATATTCCTTGCCTGCCAGGACGAATTTCTTGTTCTCTTCATTCATAACGATTTCGGAACAGCCGGATACACAGCATGTACCCATTCCACGTGCAACAACTGCTGCATGAGAAGTCATGCCGCCGCGTACGGTTAAGATACCCTGAGCGGCCTTCATACCTTCAATATCCTCCGGAGAGGTCTCAAGGCGAACCAGAACAACCTTCTCGCCTCTTTCATGCCATGCTTTTGCTTCGTCAGCTGTAAATACGATCTTACCGCATGCAGCTCCTGGAGATGCTGCCAGAGCCTTTCCAATGGGTTCTGTCTTCTTTAAAGCTTCTGTATCAAACTGAGGATGGAGTAAGGTATCTAAGTTTCTTGGATCGATCATCTTAACTGCCTTTTCCTCTGAAATCATGCCTTCGTCAACCAGATCACATGCAATCTTTAAAGCAGCCTTTGCTGTTCTCTTGCCGTTACGGGTCTGAAGCATGTAAAGCGTTCTATCTTCAATGGTAAATTCCATATCCTGCATATCTCTGTAGTGGTCTTCCAGCTTGTTGCAGATTCCTACGAACTGCTCATAGGCCTCTGGCATAACTTCCTTTAACTGGTCGATCTTCTGCGGTGTACGGATACCGGCAACTACGTCCTCGCCCTGTGCGTTCATTAAGAACTCACCCATAAGGTGTCTTTCGCCGGTTGCTGGGTCACGTGTAAATGCAACACCGGTACCGGAGGTCTCGCCTAAGTTTCCGAACGCCATCATCTGAACGTTAACAGCAGTACCCCAGGAATATGGGATATCGTTGTCGCGGCGGTATACGTTTGCTCTTGGATTGTTCCAGGAACGGAAAACAGCCTTGATGGCCTCCATCAGCTGTAACTTCGGATCTGTCGGGAATTCAGCTCCGATCTTTTCCTTATATTCTGCCTGGAACTGTTTAGCAAGCTCTTTTAAATCCTCAGCCGTTAAATCTACGTCCTCTGTGATTCCCTTTGCTTCCTTCATCTTATCGATAAGCTCTTCAAAGAACTTTTTGCCAACTTCCGNNTCGGAGAACATCTGGATAAATCTGCGGTAGCAATCCCAAGCCCAACGGGGATTGCCGGATTTTGCAGCCAGAACTTCCACTACTTCATCATTTAAACCAAGATTTAAGATGGTATCCATCATACCAGGCATGGATGCTCTTGCACCGGAGCGAACAGAAACCAGAAGAGGATTTTCCTTATCGCCGAACTTCTTTCCGGTGATCTCTTCCATCTTAGTGATGTGTTCCATGATCTGGTCCATGATTTCATCGTTAATCTTCTCGCCGTCCTCATAATACTGAGTACAAGCCTCTGTTGTTATGGTAAACCCCTGGGGAACCGGCAGGCCTAAATTTGTCATCTCTGCCAAATTGGCGCCTTTTCCTCCTAACAGGTTTTTCATGCTTGTATTACCTTCGGTAAACAAATAAACCCATTTTCTTGCCATAAGTAAATATCCTCCTCAAATTGTGTTGGTTGTTCAGCTCTTCTGCCGTTATCTTTTGCGGAAAAGCCCTGCAGATATTATAGCATAATTCAACCGCTAGTAAAGGGGGTTTCTTTAATTATTGTCAAAAATTAGCTCTTTTTTCAATACAATTATAATGAAAGTACTTCCATATTCTGTCATTTTCTGATATGCGATTTCTGTTCGTATATACGAATTTCGCACCTGAGTCCCACTGTTTTACCTCCTGATTTTAACCAGACAATTTCAGAAATTTTCAGTCAAAACAGATTTCTTTTCTTTCAGCAATATCAGGCAGATCCCAAGCGTTAAAAATTCTGCTGCAGGCATGACGGACCAGATTCCGGTTACTCCCAATGCCGTCGGAAGAAGAAATACCAGAATGCTGCTTAAAACAAGTCCTCTCATCAGGCAGATGAACAGTGCCTTTCCCGGCTTTAACACAGACTGGAACCAGGTGCTGAACAATATATTAAATCCCATGGGCAGAAATGACAGGAAGTAAATCCTGACAGCAGGAACCGACATCGCTAAAATCTCATCCGTGGGCCTTACAAAAGCCTTTGTTACAAGAGCCGGGAAAAGCATACCGATTCCAGCAAACAGCAAACCGGCAAAACAAACGGCCAACTCTCCCATGCGGCGTGTTTCCTTTAACCGCTCTTTTTTTCCGGCCCCGTAATTCATGGCCAGAATGGGCTGGGACGCCTGGGAGATACCATTATTAATAGAAGCAACGATCAGAGCGCTGTTGGATATAATGCCATACACCACCACTCCAAGGTCGCCAACGTAAGCCAAAAGCTGGCGGTTGAATAAAAACATGACAATACCGCTGCACGTTTCCAATAAGAAGCTGGAAAGGCCGTTTATCAGGATTTCTCCTGCTCTTCTCCATTTAATATGAAGGACGATTTTCAGGGAATTTCCCTTGGAAAACAAGTGGCTGAGCAGGATGCCTAAGGTCAGGCAGGAGCCGATCACGGTAGCCGCCGCCGCTCCCGCCATTCCCATGTTCATGGGAAAGATGAAAATATAATCCAGGATCACGTTGGTGACGCCGCCGGTGATCACGGCGGCCATGGCCATTTTGGGAGCCCTGTCATTTCTGACAAAGGATTGCAGGAAAGAGGAAAGCAGGAATACAGGCGCACCTGACACCAGGATCCTTCCGTATCCCCTGACATAGAGATCCATGGTTTCATTTCTCCCCAGAAACTTTGTCACAGGATCAAACAGCAGATGCCCTGCCATTACATAGAATACGCCGGCAACGGCCGCCATACAGAGTGCAGCTGTAAAATACTCCCTGGCCCCTTGCTCATCTCCCTTTCCCTTGGAAATGGATAAGAGCACTCCCCCGCCAACGCCAAACAGAAGGCCGGTTCCGAAAAACAAGCTGTATAAGGGCAGAAGCAGGTTTAAGGCAGCAATTCCGATGGGGCCTACTCCCCGCCCGATCATTAAGGTATCCGCCAATATATATATGGAGGTGACCAGAGTGGCACTGATGGAGGGCATCAGATACCTTAAAAATAAATTCTTCACCGGTTCTTCCAGTAAGTTTGCCTTTTTCATAAATATTCTCCTTTTTCAAGTCTTTTAACAGTTTATCATTTTTTTCTTAAATAACAAGTAAAATCCGGGAATAATCGTCCAGTATACAAGACTAAGGAATATATTCCATAAAATGATCGATTGTTTTTTGATTTTTTCTGTAAAATAACACCAAATGAGATTGTTTCTGGAAAGAAAATGTGGTACATTAGTGGTGTCTCTAAAATTAATCAAAAACAGGAGGAAAAACAAGATTATGAAAAAGAGAGCATTAGCATTAGCGATGGCAGTCATGATGACTGCAGCCTTAAGCGGATGCGGTTCTTCCAATCCAGGCAGTAACGCTACTACAGCTGCACCTGCGGAAACCACAACTGCTGCTGAAAAAACGGCAGATACAACCGCCGCAGCTTCAGAAAAATCAGACAACGGGTATGAGCTTGCATTAGTTACAGACTTAGGAACCATTGATGACAAGTCCTTCAACCAGGGCGCATGGGAAGGCATGAAGAAGTATGCGGAGGAAAACAAACTTTCCTACAAATACTACCAGCCTCAGGAAGGCACCACCGATTCTTATCTTGAGACTATCGGCCTTGCAATCGAAGGCGGCGCTAAGTTAGTTGTTTGCCCCGGATTTTTATTTGAAGAGCCTGTATTCCTTGCCCAGGATCAGTACAAGGATGTTCACTTCATCCTTCTGGATGGCGAGCCTCACAATGGTGATTATTCAGAATTCAGAACAGAGGCTAATGTAATGCCAATCCTGTTCCAGGAAGACGAGCCCGGATTCTTAGCCGGCTATGCAGCAGTGAAAGACGGCTATACAAAGCTTGGTTTCTTAGGCGGTATGGCAGTTCCGGCAGTTATCCGTTACGGCTACGGATTTGCAGAAGGTGCTGACTTTGCAGCAAAGGAAATGGGAATCGACAGCGTAGAAATCATGTACAACTACACAGGAGCATTTGCAGCTACACCGGAAGCACAGTCCATGGCAGCTTCCTGGTACCAGAACGGAACCGAAGTGATCTTTGGATGCGGAGGCGCAGTTGGTAACTCCGTTATGGCTGCTGCGGAAGAAAAAAACACAAAGGTTATCGGCGTTGACGTTGACCAGAGCTATGAATCCAATACTGTTATCACCTCAGCAATGAAAGAGCTGTCCGTTTCCGTTTACGACGGAGTAAAAGCTTTCTATGACAATGCTTTCCCAGGCGGAAAGACAAGCATTTTCTCTGCTAAGAACAATGGTATCGGACTTCCAATGGATACGTCCAAATTCGCCAAGTTCACACAGCAGGATTATGATGCTATCTTTACTCAGTTAAAAGACGGTAAGATCGAACTTGTACAGCCTTCTCAGGATAACAACAATCCTACAGTTGACTTAAAGCTTGATAAAACAAAAATTAACTTTGTAGAATAGCCTGCATAAGGAACGTCCTTTAGGCATACCTATATGCCCAAAAAGCTGGGCAATGAAAGTGGAAAGGAGATGCCGTTTGATTCACCAGTCAGAACAGACCTGGTCTCTTACGGCATCTCTTTTTTATTTTTCATAAAAGCAGAAAAATACCAAGGTATATATAATTAACCAGGTCCCATAGATAGGTACCGAATTAAGGGGGATTTTATGGACTACATTATTGAGATGCTTCACATCACGAAAGAATTTCCTGGTATCATCGCCAATGATGACATCACTCTGCAATTAGAGAAAGGCGAGATACTTGCTCTGCTTGGTGAAAACGGCGCTGGAAAATCCACGCTCATGAGTGTCTTATTCGGCCTGTACCAGCCGGAAAAAGGCGTCATTAAGGTCAGAGGCAAGGAAGAAAAAATCACCGGACCTTTAGATGCCAATGCCCTGGGTATTGGTATGGTTCATCAGCATTTTAAGCTGGTAGAGAATTTTACCGTGCTTCAGAATATTGTTCTGGGCATTGAAACGACGAAACGCGGGTTTTTAAAGATGGATGACGCCCGCAAAAAGGTTATGGATTTAAGCGAGAAATACAAATTATTCGTAAACCCGGATGCAATCATATCGGATATTACCGTTGGCATGCAGCAAAGGGTCGAGATTTTGAAAATGCTTTATCGCGACAACGAAATCATGATTTTTGATGAACCCACTGCGGTTCTTACCCCTCAGGAAATTGAGGAACTGATGCAGATCATGAAAGATCTGGTAAAGGAAGGCAAGTCCATCCTGTTTATCACCCACAAGCTCAATGAAATCAAGGCGGTTGCGGACCGCTGTTCTGTCCTGCGCCGCGGTAAATATATTGGAACGGTAGAGGTAGCAGATACAACGCCTGAAGAAATGTCAGAAATGATGGTTGGCCGCAAGGTGAACTTAACTGTTGACAAGAATCCTTCCAAGCCCGGAGAAGTTGTGCTGGAAGTTAAGGATCTTTCCGTAGAAGCCAAAAGGGAAGGCCAGACAAAGAAGCTGGTCCATGATGTCTCCTTCAAGGTAAAAAGAGGTGAAATCGTCTGTATCGCCGGCATTGACGGCAACGGCCAGACAGAGCTCATCCATGCGATTACCGGCATTTCCGATATGAGCACCGGTACCGTTACCATCAACGGGGAAGATGTGACAAAAAAGAGCATCCGCTACAAAAATACCCATGGTTTATCCCACATACCGGAGGACCGGCACAAACACGGGCTTGTCCTGGATTATAACCTGGCTTACAACCTGGTGCTTCAGCAGTATTTTGAAAAGGACTTCCAAAGCAGTACATTCTTAAAAAATGACAAGATTTATGAATATGCGGAAAAACTGATCCAGGATTACGATATTAGAAGCAGTGAAGGTCCCTTTACCACAGCCCGCAGCATGTCCGGCGGAAACCAGCAAAAGCCCATTGTGGCAAGAGAGATCTCTAAGGTTCCCCATATCCTTCTGGCCGTTCAGCCCACCCGCGGCTTAGACGTTGGGGCCATTGAATACATCCACCGCCAGCTGATAAAACAAAGAGATGCCGGAGCAGCGATTCTCTTAGTATCCCTGGAATTAGATGAAGTCATGAATTTAAGCGACCGGATTTTAGTCATGTTTGAAGGCGGAATAGCAGCCGACTTAAACCCCAAGAACGTCACTGTTCAGGAATTGGGTCTTTATATGGCAGGCGTAAAGAAAGAAGGTGGCAGATCATGAAACCGAAACAGATAAAGGATCATACAGGAATTCTCTCTTCCATCTTTGCCATTGTGCTTGGATTGATCGTAGGCCTGATCATCTTGTTCCTCTGCAATCCGAAGCAGGCACTTCCCGGATTTGCAACGATTTTATCTGGTGCATTTACCCATGGAGCGAAAGGCATTGGACAGGTGTTTTACTATGCGACTCCTATCATCCTCACCGGGCTTTCTGTGGGATTTGCCTTTAAGACCGGGCTTTTTAACATCGGAACTCCCGGCCAGTTTATCATGGGCGGATTTGGCGCTGTCTATGTAGGAATTCTCTGGACGTCCTTAGGACCGGCTCACTGGGTAGCCGCTCTACTTGCCAGCATCATCCTGGGAGCCGTATGGGGTCTTGTTCCAGGACTATTAAAGGCTTATTTTAACGTAAATGAAGTAATCGCTTCCATAATGATGAACTACATCGGCATGTATCTGGTAAACTGGATCGTAAAAAGCTATAAGCCCTTATTTAACAACCTGCGCAATGAATCCAGGAATGTGGCGGCAACAGCCAACATCCCAAAGATGGGACTAGATAAGATATTCCCGGGTTCCAGCGTAAACGGCGGAATCCTCATTGCAATCCTTACGGTGATCCTGATCTGGCTCCTCCTTAACAAAACAACCTTTGGCTATGAGTTAAAGGCCGTGGGCTTTAACCGGGATGCCAGTAAATACGCCGGCATCAATGAGAAAAAGAGCATCATCCTGTCTATGGTGATCGCAGGAGCCATTGCAGGACTTGCAGGAGGGCTTTTGTATCTGGCCGGTACCGGAAAGCACATTGAAATCAAGGACGTGCTGGCATCGGAAGGCTTTACCGGTATTTCCGTTGCATTGCTGGGTTTAAGCAACCCCATCGGAGTTCTCTTCTCCGGCATCTTTATCGCATACTTAACAGCCGGAGGCTTTTACTTGCAGCTATTTGAGTTTTCAACGGAAATCATTGACATCATCGTAGCAGTCATCATCTATTTCAGCGCCTTTGCCCTTATGGTAAAGATTATTCTTTCTAAGATCCACAGGCAGAAAGGCGAAAAAGCCGAAAGCACAAAGGAAGGAGGAACGAAATCATGAACGTAATTTATTTTATTTTCCANNGTCCGAACGAAGCGGCATCATTAACATTGCCCTGGAAGGAATCATGACCATGGGAGCCTTTACCGGAATCCTGTTCATTCATTTTACAGGCGGCTCCATGACTGGACAGCTCCAGCTCATCATTGCGGTGCTGATCTCCATGGCGACCGGTATGGTATTTTCCCTGTTCCACGCTTACGCGTCCATCAACATGAAATCCAATCAGGTAATAAGCGGTACGGCATTAAACATGTTTGCTCCTGCCTTTGCCATTTTTGTGGCCCGTGTCATTCAGGGAGTACAGCAGGTACAGTTTAACAACACCTTCCGCATTACATCTGTTCCGTTATTAGGAAAGATTCCGTTTTTCGGTCCTCTCCTGTTCCAGAACGCTTATATCACCACTTATATTGGGATCGCAATCTTTTTGCTTTCAGCCATAGTTCTTTATAAAACCAGGTTTGGTTTAAGGCTTAGGGCCTGCGGCGAGCATCCCCAGGCGGCCGATTCCGCCGGCATTAACGTATACCGGATGCAGTATGCAGGAGTAATGATCTCCGGCGCCCTTGGCGGACTTGGAGGACTGGTTTTTGTGGTTCCCACCTCCACCAATTTTAACGCAGACGTAGCCGGATATGGCTTCCTGGCTCTGGCTGTATTGATCTTCGGCCAGTGGAAACCGGTCAATATCATGCTTGCCTCCCTTTTCTTCGGACTCATGAAGGCTATCGCATCCGCTTATTCCGGTATCCCGTTCTTAAGCGCAATGGGCATTCCAAGCTACTTCTNNCTTGATCGTGCTGATCTTCACTTCCAGAAACTCTCAGGCTCCAAAGGCAGAGGGTATTCCTTACGATAAGGGACAGAGATAAAAGACAGTGAAAGGCATCCGCAAAAAAGAAGGTATGAACTTTCTTTTTTGCGGATGCCTTTTTTTTATTCCGCTGCCTGTATCCCTCCTGTTTATGGGGAAATCCTGCCGCAGCAGGCCACAGCCGCCCTTAGGAAATTTTCTATAATATCTGGGCAATATTGTCCAATATCAGTCACCTGGGAATGTCAAAACCATATAATACACTACAATGCACGAAAAGAGTGATTCTATGATATCATATAACTGTTATACCAGCCAGACTAGCTGCGTATCGGACAATACTTATCTTTCCTGGGACATAAATGACTACNNCGCAACCCCACCTTCCTCACAACCCGCTGGACCGGGAACTACATGCAGCTTACCCTCATGAGCATCCCGGTGGACGGGGAAATCGGTTTAGAAAACCATCCGGGGCTAGATCAGTTTATTCGCATAGAAGAGGGAGAAGGGCTGCTTCTTATGGGGGACAGTCCTTATAATCTTACTTTCCAGGAGCCTGTGAATAACAAATGTGCCGTTATCGTCCCAGCGAATACCTGGCACAATCTCATAAATACCGGGAAAGAAGCCTTAAAGCTTTTTTCCATCTATTCTCCCAGTGAATATCCTTTTGGAACAGTACATTGGAGAATGGATGATTCTCGGGAAGGGTAATAACAGTGAAATAAAAAGGTGCAGGAAGGAGGGTTTGCCTCTTCCTGCACCTTTTTTTACACTTCCCACGGGCGGCTGCCCGTCAAAGGGAAATGAACATATTTAGAAACGGAATTTATCCTCAAAATAACTTTTCAGTTCTGCAATGGGAACTCTCACCTGGTCCATGGTATCACGGTCACGGACAGTTACTGCAAAGTCTTCCTCGGAATCAAAGTCATAGGTAACGCAGAATGGGGTACCGATCTCATCCTGTCTTCTATAGCGCTTTCCGATATTGCCTCTGTCATCGAATTCGCAGTTATAATATTTGCAAAGCTCTTCATACACCTTTTCTGCGCCTTCATTCAGCTTTTTGGAAAGAGGCAGCACGCCGATCTTAACAGGAGCAATGGCAGGATGGAAGTGAAGCACTGTACGCACATCTCCTTCTGCGATCTCCTCCTCATCATAAGCAGCGCAAAGGAAGGCAAGGGTCACACGGTCAGCTCCAAGAGACGGCTCTACCACATAGGGAATATACCGCTCCTTCTTTTCATCGTCAAAATATGTTAAATCCTGACTGGAAGTATTCTGATGCTGGGTCAAGTCATAATCCGTTCTGTCTGCAATTCCCCATAACTCGCCCCAGCCGAATGGGAACAGGAATTCAATGTCAGAAGTTGCCTTACTGTAGAAAGAAAGCTCTTCCTTCTCATGATCCCTGACACGCATCTCGTCTTCTTTGATTCCAAGGGTCTTCAGCCAGTTGACGCAGAACTCTTTCCAGTATGCGAACCATTCCAGATCTGTATCCGGCTCACAGAAAAATTCCAGCTCCATCTGCTCAAATTCCCTGGTACGGAAGGTGAAGTTTCCCGGAGTGATCTCGTTACGGAAAGATTTACCGATCTGTCCGATTCCGAAAGGAATTTTCTTGCGGGAGGTTCTCTGTACATTCTTAAAGTTTACGAATATACCCTGAGCTGTCTCAGGCCTTAAGTACACGGTGTTTTTAGCATCCTCTGTAACTCCCTGGAAGGTTNNTCAGGTTGAACTGACGGATATCTGTAAAGTCATGCTTTCCGCAGCTTGGGCAACAGATGTTTTTCTCATCAATATAGCTCTTCATCTCTTCCTGGGACCAGGCATCCACAGCACCTTCAATGGTAATATTGTTTTCAGCCATATAATCTTCAATCAGTTTATCTGCACGGAAACGCTCCTTACATGCCTTGCAGTCCATCAGTGGGTCGGAAAAGCCGCCTAAGTGTCCGGAGGCGACCCAGGTCTGGGAATTCATCAAAATGGCGCAGTCTACGCCCACGTTGTACGGGCTTTCCTGAATAAATTTCTGCCACCATGCTTTTTTTACATTGTTCTTCAGTTCCACGCCTAAGTTGCCGTAATCCCAGGTATTTGCAAGGCCGCCGTAAATTTCGGAGCCAGGATATACAAATCCTCTCGATTTTGCAAGTCCCACAATCTTTTCCATTGTCTTTTCCATGATCTTAACCTCTCTTATTTAAAAATGATGTAATTTTTCCCTTGTGCTGTCTGAACGGTATAGTGATCCTTTATAACTACATTATTGGAAACAAATAAAAGTTTTCCCTGGGTTTGTATTGTCACCGGCTGCTGTGTCTCCACAACAATGGCAAAGCATTCCCCTTTACTGGATAAAGCTTTTTTTTCTGCCCGTTTCCCATCAGAGGCTTTTACAAATGTCACTCCTTCTGACTCACTTTGCCCTAATACATCGGACAAAGGGGTCACAGAAATGGAATCCACCTGGTTTACTTCATCCTCATACTCACCGGAAAAGCCGATCAGATCGCTTCCTGACCCATAGTGGAAAACCATTCTTGCATTCCCTTTTTCCAGAGTACAGGAATCCAGGGTTACCGCTCCCTGACCATGGGACTCGTTATATCTGGAAACAGCGTCTTCCAGATAGGCTTTCAATTCATCTGCACGATAATAATCCTGATCCGCATAGGTTTCCACCGTCGCGGACTGAAGGGTTCCTTCTTCCGTTACATAAATTCTGCTGCTCTCCGCATTCAAGGTGCTGCCGCCGCTCCTGCCCAAGCAGCCTGTCAGCATTCCGGCAGCCAGAAAAGCAGCCAGAA
>DJBG01000033.1:3340-26209 GCA_002429965.1 Hungatella sp. UBA5982 | reverse complement strand
TTTCTTATGTGCAAGCACAACGAAAATTTTCTCGTGCCCTGATTCGCACCGCTCATAGCATTCTTGAACATTATACCAAATCCCCCCCATCATTTCAATACTTTCCCCCCGGTCATGGTGTGCAAAATCTCCAGAGAGTGAAATTCCCGGTCTACATAGCGTTTCTTATTGATTTCTACGCAGCGGCTGAATTCCTCCAGCACGGGTTCTGTTAAGGTAAAGGTATATAGGTGCTCTGCGGGTGAAGCAATTACATATTCCCATGTATAACCTGCCGAATCACTGACGGAGCAGGGAGGGGCTTCCGTGTATTCGCCGTTTAACACCATTGCTTTCAGTTCAAAAACTCTCTGTACCAGTTCATTTTTAAGGGCTGGTTTTAACAGCGCCCGGATGGACTGGTAAAGAAGCTTTAAAAGCCCTGTTCCGTCCATATTCTCCCGGGCATAATAATCAGCCAGCTCCAGAAAGTAAGATCCATAACAGGTTCCTTCCATATCCAGGGCCAATGCTTCAAAATAATTGGTGATCTCCGCCGACCTAAGGGTATAGGAATCCCTGCCCTCATAAAGAGAAAACTGCCCGAAGGCAAAGGGGCGGCTTACCGCCATAAACGGACTTCCCGGTCTTCTGGCCCCTCTGGCAAATACGGTGATCTTTCCTCTTTCCCTGGTGAGTATCACAAGACGCTTATCCATTTCTCCAACCGGGGACACTCTTATTACCATCCCCGTCATGGTTTCAACTTCCCTCAATTCCTACCACCACTTTTAAATGTCTTTTTCATTATATCCATAATTCTTCATAAACAGCTCGCTGTCACGCCATTCTTTCCGGACCTTGACCCAGAGCTGTAAATTTACCTTGGTATCCAGCAGGCCTTCAATTTCCCTGCGGGCAGAGCTTCCGATTTTTTTAAGCATGGCACCGCCTTTTCCAATGATGATTCCCTTATGGGATTCCCGCTCACAGATAATTTCGGCTTCAATATCAATGATGCCGTTTTCCCGCTCCTTCATCTTCTCAATCGTAACCGCGATTCCGTGGGGAATCTCATCATTTAAAAGACGAAGGGCCTTTTCCCTGATAAGCTCTGCAGAAATCTGACGCATAGGCTGGTCTGTGACCGTATCCTCATCGTAATACTGAGGCCCCTTTGGAAGATATTTATAGATAAGCTCCAGCATCAGATCCGTATTTTTATCCTTTAAAGCGGAAACAGGCACGATCTCAGCAAACTGGCACACATCCTTGTAAGCGTTTATAAAGGTTAAGATTTCCTCCTGGTTTTTCACTGTATCAATTTTATTGATCACAAGGATCACAGGAGTTTTTACCTGGCTTAACTGCTCTGCAATATGCTGCTCCCCGGCCCCGATGTAGGTACTCGGCTCCACAAGCCATAGCACCACATCCACTTCCTTTAAGGTGCGCTCCGCGACACTTACCATATATTCGCCCAGTTTGTTTTTTGCCTTATGGATTCCGGGAGTATCAAGAAAAATAATCTGTCCTCTTTCATCCGTATAAACAGTCTGGATCCGGTTTCTGGTAGTCTGGGGCTTATCAGAAGTTATGGCAATCTTCTGGCCTATGAGATGATTCATCAGGGTGGACTTCCCAACGTTGGGACGCCCGATCAGGGTCACAAAGCCTGATTTTAAGTTGTTTTCCATATAGGTTCTCCTTAGTATTATGAGTGGAACAGGTTCTTTGTTTCCCCAAACAAATCCTTCTCAGCTCCGATTTTTTCTTCATTTCCAATAACGCAGAGACTTCCGGTATCCAAAACGGCTTTCACAAAAGAGGCAAGGCTGCGGATGTCTTCCTGGGCAGCGTTTAATACCTCTTCCCGCTCTTTTTCCATCATTTCCCGGTCAACGCCGGATAAATAGGCGGAAAGACCGCGGTTACCTCTGGTGGACGGAGGGTAGGGCACATCCATGTCGCTGATAGTGCCGATGACGTACTTTGTCATATCCCGGTCCGTGGCCTGGAAGCTTTCCAAATAATCCACGATTCCGTCATAAATCCGGTTTGTTTCTCTTACGTTTGGATCCCGGTAGGAGGTAAAGTACCCTTCTCCCGAGCGCCCAAAGCCGCTCATGCAGCCATAGGCTCCTCCCTTGACTCTTAAATTGATCCACAGATAATCATAGCTTAAAATGACCTTTAATATTTTAAGAGCCCCGGTATATTCCTTGCCGCTTCCTGCAAAGGATCCGCATCTGGCCACGTAATTGACCTGGGAAGCCGTGCAGAAGCCCTCGTTCCTGTTTCCTGCCAAAAAAGTAAAGGGATAGCGCTTTCCTTCTCCTTCCGGCAGCAAGTCCGTAAGCTTTTTCAATGCCTCGGGAAGCAGTTTATATCCTTCTTCATCTGCCGTATAGCTGACCAGCATGTTTTGGGTGGTGAAAAGCTTTTCCATGACCGCTTTTAAACGGGCAATGATCTCCTTTTTATGGGACGGATATTCCTTTTCCAGATTCTCCAAAAATTCATAGTACCCGATCCCGCCGGTTAAATCGTTAAATGAAGAAGTGGCGGAATAATAAGAAGTGGCCCTGGCCACTGCTGCCGAATGACAGGAGCCTTCCAGCCTCATTCTGGCCCTTGACCTTGTTTCACTGATGATTTCACTTACCCGCTTTTCGTCATCCAAAATAGAACGGGTCAGGATCTCACCAAGAATGGAGAAACCAAAATCCAGCTTCTCATAAAGCACCCTGGCACTTGCCAGAAAAAAGCCTTTAAACTCTCCTTTATTCTTTAAGTCAGGATAAGAGGTCACACTAAAGCTGACGCCGCCGCTGTTTAAATGAATTTCACTGGTCAAATCCCCATAGGTGAAATTTTCCGTATTCACATAGCCAAGCAGGGATTTTAAAAATCCAACGTAAGGCAGATCCTCAACAGGAACTGCGGAAGTATCGAACAGGACCTTTAAATATCCGATTCCGGAGGTAGCCATCTCATGATGGATCACCTTCACGCCATGGGCCGTTTTTTCCTCCCATATGATTTCCTCCGCCTCTCTGCTTATATCTTCTCTTGACAGCATTGGAATCTTCTCCAGTGTCTCCTGGGGAGAAGGAGTTTCCTGGTATTCCTTTAAAGCACGGGTCTGTTCAGCCAGTTCACGAAGCTCCTCTTCCGTAAGGGAGGCTTTATAGGCTGCCAGCTTCTTCGCTTCTTTCTCATCTTCCATTGCTGTTAAGTTCTTTTTGGGGCTTACGGTCAAGACGGCCTCAAAAGGATTATCCAGAAGGTATTCCCTGATGAGCTGCTCAAAATATCCGTCATCCACCACTTTTTTCAGATAATCAAAGGTATCCTGGTATTCTAAGAGCATCATGGGATCCCCGTCGTAGAGCCAGCTGTCCATGCATTGAAGCCCATACATCAGGCCCTTTGGCGCTGAACCGTAATCCGCCTCCCGGTAACGGAATTCGTAATAGTTCATTCCGGCCTTTAAGCTCTTCCTGTTGATTCCCTCATCTGCAAGCTTTCTTAAGGTGCCTTTTACAACTGCGAGAAATTCCCCTCTCTGCTCCTTGTTTGCATTTTTGGCAACGACGGTAAAATAGGGCTGGAGAATACCGCTGTCATATCCGCCTAAAATGTCCTGGCCGATCCCGGCATCAATTAAAGCCTGCTTTAAGGGCGCGCCCGGCGCATCCAAGAGGGTATATTCCAGAATCTGGAATGCGATATAAAGCCTGGGATCCAGATCCGTCCCAACTGCCGTACTGATGGAAAGATAGGTGGCATTTTCCTCGGATTCCCCTTCGGTGATGGAATAGAAAGTCTCTCCCTCCACCGGATTTAAAAAAGGCTTCTGTCTTGGAATCCTGGAATCAATGGTTATTTCATCGTATTGGCTTAAGTATTCTTTATCAAGCCATACAAGCTTTTCTTCCATATCCATATCACCATATAGGTAAATATAGCTGTTGGAAGGATGATAATATCTCTTATGAAAGGCCAGAAAGTCTTCATAGGTCAGGTCCGGAATAAAGGCAGGATCCCCGCCTGATTCCTGGCCATAGCAGTTATCCGGGAAAAGAGTTTTCCTGGTGTAGCGGTCCAGCACTTCTTCCGGGGAAGAAAATGCTCCCTTCATCTCATTATATACCACTCCATTGTAAATCAGATCAGATTCCGGGTTTTCAAGCTCATAATGCCAGCCTTCCTGCATGAAAATCTTCGGTTCCCTGTAAATATTGGGATGAAGTACTGCATCCAGGTACACATTCATCAAATTCTGGAAATCCTTTTCATTGCAGCTGGCCACCGGATATACCGTTTTATCTGGATAGGTCATTGCATTTAAGAACGTGTTAAGAGATCCCTTTACCAGCTCCACAAACGGATCCTTCACCGGAAACTTATCTGACCCGCAGAGCACGCTGTGCTCCAGGATATGAGCAACTCCGGTGCTGTCTGACGGCGGTGTACGGAATCCGATGGAAAATACTTTGTTCTCATCATCACATGATAAGAGGAATAGCCTGGCTCCGCTTTTTTTATGTCGGAGCACAGATCCTGATGCATTGATCTCTTTTATTGCCTTTTCTTCTACAACCTCATAGGCTGCAAGGTTTTTAAACTGATTCATTCTGTGTTTTTTCCTCCTGCATGTTCATATTTATTATACGTGAGTCCGCAGTGCAGCCAGCGAATCTTCTCCTGTCCTGTTTCACACTGCTCATTACATTCGTGTAATTACATGTTGCCCACTAATTTGTCTTTTAATATAGCCGCGCACTCTCTGACGCAAAAGTGGACGAAAAGAATGGGGTCAGATTCACAGGATATGCCATAGATATCCGGTATTCCCCATTTTTTCCCAATCTGCAGAGCCCGGAATACATGAAAATCACTGGTGAGGACACCAATTTTAATTGGCTTATCCGGCACCTCCTCAAAAGTTCCCGGCTCCATGAAAATCGGTTGATCCTGACGGCGGGCTTTCCTTTCCGCCTGATCTTCTTCAACGGCTACACGGCTGTATGCAATATTCTCGACCGTGNNAGATAATCCCGCATGGCTGCGGCTTCGCTGACAGGTTCATCATCCCCCTGGCCGCCGGACAGCACCAGAATCGTGGACGGATTGTCATCCAAGTACTCCATGGCTTTATCCAGCCGTTTTTTTAAGGATTTGCTGATTCCTGTTTCCTTTACCCTGGCTCCCAGCACAATGACATAGTCCAGATTGGAAGTATCCCGGGCAGCAACTCCCGTAAATACCAGGATCTCCACTACCAGAAACACCAGAATTCCGGTACAGCACATGGTAATCACCGACACCGGAATCCACAAGGGAACCTTATCCTTATGTTTCACATAGGCTTCCCATCCCAACGGCAGCAATATGCATATGGCAGCAAATACAAGCCATATAAAAGAAATAGACGTGGTCAGACCTGAATANNTTAACGCCATATGCCATCCTCCATTCTACACATTTTAAAGCCAGGTAAATTCTGGGCATAATTCCTTTATAGCATACCACAATATAGGAATTTCTACAACTGTCACTGAAATTATAGCGAATTCAGGTATGGATGCACCAGATGCTTTTATGATAAAACAGTAAAAGGCGGCCGACAAAAAGAAAAACAGTACCTGTCTTCTTTTGCCAGCCGCCCTTATCTCACATAAAAGGTCCTTTATTCCATATTCCCCGGGAATCTTGGAATTCCGTCAAATCCAACCTTTAAATCATCATCTGTGGGGATATAGTCTGTCATCACTCCGTCATGGAACTTCTCATATGCCATCATATCAAAATACCCTGTGCCTGTAAGGCCTAAGAGGATCGTCTTCTCTTCTCCTGTCTCTTTGCATTTCAGAGCCTCATCGATTGCCGCTTTAATCGCATGACTGCTCTCCGGCGCCGGGAGGATTCCTTCTACTCTCGCAAACTGTTCTGCTGCCTCAAACACAGCTGTCTGCTCTACAGAACGCGCTTCCATGTATCCGTCATGATAAAGCTGTGACAAGGTGGAACTCATCCCATGATACCGCAGGCCTCCTGCATGGTTTGCTGATGGAATAAATCCACTTCCCAGTGTATACATTTTTGCAAGCGGACAAACCATTCCGGTATCACAAAAATCATAAGCAAAAACGCCCCGTGTCAGGCTTGGGCAGGATGCGGGTTCTACAGCGATAAACCGGTAATCTGCTTCGCCCCTGAGTTTTTCACCCATAAACGGAGATATGAGTCCTCCCAGATTGGAGCCGCCGCCTGCACATCCGATGATAATATCAGGCTTAATTCCATATTTATCCATTGCAATCTTGGCCTCCATTCCAATCACCGACTGATGCAGCAGCACCTGGTTCAAAACGCTTCCAAGCACATATCGATATCCATCTGTATGTGTTGCCACTTCCACCGCCTCAGAAATGGCACATCCCAGACTTCCTGTGGTTCCGGGATGCTCAGCCAGGATCTTCCTTCCTACCTCTGTTTCCTCAGACGGAGATGGGGTCACGCTTGCTCCATAGGTGCGCATCACTTCTCTTCGGAAGGGTTTTTGTTCGTAAGAACACTTAACCATATACACCTTGCAATCCAGCTCCAGATAAGAGCATGCCATGGAAAGGGCCGTTCCCCACTGCCCTGCCCCGGTCTCAGTAGTCACTCCCTTTAATCCCTGTTCCTTTGCGTAATAAGCCTGTGCAATAGCGGAATTCAGCTTATGGCTTCCGCTTGTATTATTGCCTTCAAATTTGTAATAAATTTTAGCCGGAGTCTTAAGCTTTTCTTCCAGACAGTATGCTCTTACTAACGGTGCCGGACGGTACATTTTATAAAAGTCAAGTATCTTTTCCGGAATTTCTATAAAACGATTATCATTATCCAGCTCTTGTTTTACCAGTTCCTTACAAAATACAGTTCCAAGTTCTTCCTCTGACATTGGATTTAAGGTCCCCGGATTTAGAAGGGGAGCTGGCTTATTCTTCATGTCGGCACGTACATTGTACCACGCTCTTGGCATCTCGCTTTCTTCCAGATAAATTTTGTAGGGAATCTTTTTTTCACTCATGCAAAATCTCCTTTCCTCTTTCCTGCCCATGGTTTTTGGGCATAATGGTATGCCTGTAAGGCATTCTTTTTTCCGGGATAAGTAGATTTTTATAATAAAAATACTCTTATCCCTCACAATAAATTATTGCAGGGACAAGAGTATGAATCGTCAAAACTCCTGCGGTGCCACCCGGCTTGATGCATCCATCTGGCGCATCCTCTCACGCATACTGACATATGCTGACTTTTATAACGGAGTTTACTCTCCGGCTTACCTACTTACCATTCAGTTCGCCCTCAGAAGCCCATTCCCAACTGCCTTTCCCTGCCGCAATTCCACCGTCTGCAGCTCTCTGTGTGGTAAGTACAACGGTACTTGCTCTTCCTCAAAGGTTTAAAAAAACTCTATCACGGGAAGTGTTAATTGTCAATCATTTATACTAGAGTTTTTCGCAGATTCATCCACTTTATTTCTTTCGTCTGGTTTCCTGTTCCTAACGCCATTTTTCCATTTCTCCCTACATAAAAGACTGAAATGTTTCAAAGAAGTCATCCGTCCATGGAATATTCACGTAATCTTCATTGATGTTGCGCTTAAACAAACTTGGGTACTTTTTAATTAATTCTTTTTTATCCCTGTCCAGTTTAAAGAGATGCTTTTGCAGCACGTACAGCATTGCTTTGGTATCCCTTGTCTGCAGAGCGAGTATGATCTCCTCATGCTGTGCAACAATTTCTTTTACGTTCTGCATTTCCCGGCAACTGAGAAGCCGTATTCTCCTGAAATGGCCTCCAACGTTATTGAGGGTCTGATAACTGAAAAGGCGGTCTGTTACCCGGTAAAATATCTTATGGAACTCGTCATCCATATGCAAAAACTTCCGTACATCACCATTGCCCGTCTCGGCAAAGGCTTTCTGCTCCATCAGGTTGTTCTGTAATTCCACTAAATCCGTAGGAGTATGGCATGCCATAAACAGTTTCATGACCTCCTCTTCTACGGCAAGCCTTAGAAAACGCTCCTGTTCCACTCTATCTAAATCTATCTTGGACACCCTTGTTCCTCTCTGCGGGAGAAGGGTCACCAAGTCTTCCTGTTCAAGCCTGATGAGCGCGTCTCTGACCGGAGTACGCCCAATGTTTAATAAATCACAAATATCCCTGATACTTAGGTTGATTCCCGGTCTTAAATGAAGATCCAGGATTTTCTCACGGAGAAGCTGATACGCATTGTTGTTATCTGTGCTTTCTCCCTGACGGGAAGCCTCCTCCTGGCCGTCAGCGGAAGACGATATGGTTCCATTATATACTTCCAACTTTGAACCTCCTTTTATTATTGACCATATTTTTTCTATCATCGCCATTTTCCAACAATAAAATAATCATATTCCATTTTATAGGATAGAGGAGAAAAAATCAATAGAACAAACACCCGTCTTAATTAATAAACACATTTCATATAAGCAGGGAGAATAGGATATCCCGCTCATTATTTTAGAAAAATGAATGGCTCCCACCTCTCCTGCCCCGTCAAGACCTCTGGACCTTGGAAACAGATTCCATACCGGCCTTTTTAACATTTTGCTGCGGGTATAGATCCCCGGTGTGTTTTCTTCCATCCAGTGAAAAATTTCATGGAACAGGACAGCTTCTTCCAGTGCTTCCTCCCGGATTATTTCCGATAAATTATATTCTTTTATAAAACCTCTTATTGCGTTTAAGGTACTATCATTTAAAATGACAGTACCTTCTTCCGGCTCAAATATTCCCATATATAAAAATGGCTTTCTCAATTCTTCTTTTGTTCTTTTTATGGATAATCCCATGGTACCGGCCAGAGAAACGCCGGAAACTGTCCCATAGCCTTTTTTTAACTCTGACGCATATTTTTCTGCCGTTTGCATGGAGTAAAACAGAATTTCCTGTTCTTCCTCTTTTGACAGTTCACAGGAAGCCGGGTGATTTTTCAGCACCCGGCTATACCATTTTACATCGTGGGCAGCAGCAATTTTTTCTATCAGCTCTCGCATACACACCATCTTTTACAGCTCGTTGCGCGCCAGGACCAGGATGATTTTTGCATCCTCTTTTATATCAATAAGCTCAACCCCGGCTAATCCTGATACCTGATCCAAGGCCGGAATTCCGGAATAATCGATAACCCTGGATTCTGCGGCAATATAGCAATCCGGATTGATCCTGACTTCACTTGAAAAGTTGCTTGCCTTATCCCAGGCAAGTTTCAAATCCTCATTGAGCCTGGATTTTGTTGTTACCAGCACCGTACCATTGGACCTTTGCACTTTCACAAAGCCTTTTTTATCTATCACTCTAACGGAAGTTTTCCCATCTTTTTCTGCAGTTACCACAAATATAGAACCATTGCTTCCTGCCATCTTCATCTTTGACCGTTCCAGGCCAATGGATTCCGCCGCAATTTGAAGCGCCTCTTCCTCATCACAATTCTTCATTAAGTCCGTAGTCTTAACTTCCGTAGACCCCATGGCGATGGCCGTAACCTTCTGGGCCTGCTCATCAATTTCCACATAGACTTCAATGCTGTCTTCCACTGCACCGCTGTTCATTGCCAAAGCTTTTGCTTCTTTCTTAAGGGCCGCAATATCTTCTGCAGTTGGATTGGGAATGGTCCGTTCTACCATTTCCCTGACCATGGCCAGCGCCACGCCGATAGAAGAAATAACCTCGGCATTTACCGGTATCTGGTATTTAAAATTCATTTCATTGGCCGTAAAGGTCAACAGTGTTCCGGCACCGCCTCCAGCGCCTACCAGTACGATCTGTTCTCTTTCAATTTTATATTTATCGATCAGGTCTTCAATGACGGGTTTGATTTTATCACAAGCCTTTTGAAGCACCGCCCTTGCCGTATCTTCAATGGACATGCCCACTTCATCAGCCAGAAGCTGCATGGCTTTACAGCTGGATTCGTAATTGCCCATTGCATAATCCCCGTCTTCCAGGATTCCCAGTACATTGGCTGCGCAGGTATTTGTGATGGTTACGCTTTCACCATTCTTTAAGCGGATTGCCACATAGTCACTTGGGTCATTTTCACGAGGCCTGATGTAATATAATTCTGCCCCTTCAAAAAGCGCCGTCTCTGTAAAACAGGCATATCCCATATCAGCAATATGTGCGGAACGTGGGCCCACATCAATGATCGCGCCCTTTTTCGCCCGTATCATGCTTCCGCCGGCAACACCAAGTACCCGGACATCCAGACTGTTTACGTAAGTTCTGTGTCCGCCGATAATGGAATAATCCACTGCCGGACGGCCGTTTTTGATCACTCCGATATTGGTAGAGGTTCCGCCGACCTCAAAATAAATGCCGTTGGAGGCCCGCAGATACATAAGGGCCCCGATCACGCTGGCCGCAGGTCCTGAGAGCATGGTAAGGATAGGACGCTTTTTCATTTCGTTGATTTCCATGACTCCGCCGTCACCACGCATGATCATAAGGGGTACCGTTACCTTTGCGGCACGTACGCTCCGCTCCGTGGAGTTGGCCGTATCCAGCATTTTGGGCAGGATAGACGCATTTAAGCAGGCGGTGCGGGTACGGGTCGTTAAGCCATAGAGTTTTGTAATATCAGAAGCCACTGTGCAGGGGATTCCCTGACCTTCCGCAATCTCTGCAACCATGCGCTCTTCTTTCATATTATCCACGCCAAATGCCTTGCTTGCCACAATCACCTTATCTCCCTGATCTGTCATCTTTTTGATCACAGATGATACGCTATCCGGGGTCATGTCCTTGGTTTTCATAAAACTATGGTCAATATTAATCCACTTTCCGGTGCCCAAATCAATGTCCTTGATTTTTGTCTGGCGTTTTGTAAAGAATGCCTCCAGACCGCCACCGCTCATTCCGATCACTCCGACTCTGGCCACATCTCCTTCCAGCAAAGCATTGGTAGCCTGAGTGGTACTGTGAGCAATAAAAATTACTTCCTCCGGTTTAATATCGTTCTCAGAAAGGCATTTCTTAAATGCTTCCACAACACCTGCTGCCACGCCGTTTTCGTCGTGGTGGGTTGTCATTACCGATCCTTTTCCCACAATTTCGTTTGTGCTGTTGTCAATCGCTACGGCCTTTGTGTGGGTTCCGCCCACATCAATGCCAATTCTTATTGCTCTGTTGCTCATTCGTTGTCCTCCATCTAAAACGGACAAGGGCATACAGACATTTTGTATGCCCCTGTCTGTGAAACTTTTTCATCTGCCAAAGCTGAGAATTAAACCATTCTTCCTATCGTGAAGTAAATAAGGATTTCAATGGCAATGAGGCTCGCCCAGGCCCAGGGCAGATTGGTTTTTATGTACTGTTTGGGTTCTACCTTTGCATAGCTTAAGCCCCACATGGTCCAGGACTGGGTAGGACATGCACTTGCTACGATAGCAACCGGAGGGATTAAGAAAATAGCATACAGGAAATGGGGATTAAATGCCCCCGTTGCATTTAAGATCGAATACAGTGCTATACCGGAACCCCAGATCATTAACGGTCCGCGGAACAATGCCAGAGGCGCCAGGATGCAGAATGCAACCAGAACCACGATTTCGGATCTGGGAACAACATCCCCAAGCAAGGTCTGGAGATAAGGCACAACCTTGGTAGCGGCTCCCTGGAAAATATTTACACTGTAAAGCATACCGATCAAAAGTCCGCTGTCTGCAACTCCATCATATAACGTCTTCTGGGTCTTATCCACCGCAGTCTTGTAAGTCCTTAAATTCCGTGTAAATAAAAGTCCTATAAAGCTTCCTAACAGGAAGGCGGGAACCGGCTGCCATTTAAAAATGCCTACCATTGCAATGGGTACAAAAGGTACGATGAAGCAATACCAGCCAAGTGGTCTTTCCTCGTAGCTTTCCTGGAAGCCGGCTTCCCAGGCCCGTCTTCTTCCCCTTTTACTGTTCTTGAAATGATGGTACACGACAAACGCGATCATAATGACCATGTGAATGGCAGTTGCCATCAGGGCAAAACGAATGTAGTTGTCATTATAGGAAGCCACCTCTTCCCCGAATACCTTTTCAAACTGGCTCACATAAGCAATATTTAAGTACATTCCGCCGGCTACTGACAGCATATAGGCGCCTAAAGCCGCTCTTTTTTCCACTCCCATGGAAAACAGAATGGGAAGTACAATCATACCGATTGCCATAACGGAACCTACACCAAAAACGCTGGTAAAAAGCAGATTGCAGGTGATGCACAGCAGCAATGTAGTCACCAAAGGTCTGTCGCCCGCAAACTCTACGGTCTTCTTAATGATATAGCCGGCAATTCCCGTATCCACCAGGATACGTCCAAACCATGCACCAAAGATAATGATTGCTATGGTTTTTCCATAATCATCAAGGGGTTTTTGGAATACATCGCTTACCACCTCATTGATCGGCACACGTCCAATTACACACCATAAAACCGCTGTGGCAATAAATCCGATCAATAGATTTCCGCCTTTCATGCAGTACACTACCAGCCCCACAAAGACCAGCAGCAGCAGTATGCCAGTAATAATGTCAAGCATAGTTTCTCTCTCCTTTTTCATTGTAATTTTTAGCAGCTTCATACCTGTTTCCGGATTTGTTACTTGGTACTGCAACTAAAATTTCATCTGATATATCAGTTATCAGATATAATATATCACATAAAAAGTAGAGATACTATATGCATTATTTATAAAAAATAAATAATTTTTTATAAATAATACACATTTAAGGAGTGTCCAACCAGCCAAAAGAAAAGATAGGATAATAAGTATGCCGCCATGAATCTAAAAAAGCTGGCAAAGTGGAGGTGCAAAGACTTCCACATTGCCAGCAATTGTCTGATTTAATTTCCTGATGCGCGTTCTGCCGGCCTAGAGCATTACTTCCATAGCGGCAAATCGCTGCTTCACATAACCAAGGCTTTCCACATAGGCCTTATCCCCTTCCAGGTGTTCGATAATCAAAGGCATATCCGGATCGGCCTCCTGCGCAAGGCAAACGTACTTTTCCAAGTTTAAGCCGCCTGTTCCGCAGCCTGTTTCACTAAATTGCAGGGTAAATTCCTGTTTCAGAGCCACATCCTTTAAATGGCAGCTTTTAATATAAGGCCCTAGCTTGGAAAAGCACTCTTCTATAAAATCCTCATTGTTAAAATACCGTTCCAATGTGGTGATCCAGTTAAACACATCCATATGTACGGCAAAATGCTCCCTGTCCACATCTTTGATCAGGCGGAGGTACTCATCCGGACCCATAGGATACATCCAGGGCATAGGCTCAATGGTGTAATAGGTATGCTCCGGCTTCCCCTCATCAATGATTTCCTGAATGCTTTTCACCACAAGACCCCAGGTTTCTTCCGTCAAATTCTCTTTATAAGGCCCGTCCCAGCGTTCTCCCCTGGAGCCTGATACATTGACGCAGCACTTGGCGCCAATCCGGTCCGCCAGCTTAAGCTGTTCCTTACACCGGAAAAGGGCTGCTTCCCTTACTTCCTTATCCGGAGAGATGGGGTTGCACCAGGCTCCCACTTCCGCAATTACAAGACCGTTCTCTCTTGCAGCTTCCGCATATTCTTGTATCAGCGCTTCCCCGTGGCTGTAATCCAGCGGAAAGTTCACGCAGCCACAGCCCAATCCCTTAAGCTTCCGGGCCCATTCCTGTGGGGTTTTATGTTCCAGAGAGCTGGAAAGTCCCAATTTCATATGCGTTTTCCTCCTGTTACTTATCGCTTTCCAAAAGTTCCACAATACATTTTAAATCTTTGTAAGCATTCATATAGGTATATCTTCCGCTGGCGTCCCCGTATTCACCTTTTTGTTCCAAAGTCATGCCAAAATCCTCGCAGCGCTTTACCGCTTCCTGCATTTTCATTCCTTGGATCTTAAAGGCTACGTGGTGGATTCCCTCCCCCTTTTCATTTAACGCATTTCTCCATGTAGAGGGCGCTTCATTGGGCTGGATCAGTTCAAGCTGCAAACCGGGGCCTACGTCAAAAAATGCTAATAGGCTGTTGGCCTCCGGCGCTGGCTGGCCCATAAATTCCGTCTGTGTAATCCCATATTCTCCGCACAGAGTGGCTTCCGGTTCCTCCACTCCTAAAAACTGAGCCCATTTCTTCTTTGCCTCGTTAATGTCCTTTACAATAAATCCTACCTGGCAAACCAGTTCTGTTCCTACTGCTCCGTTCATGATTCTTCCTCTTTTCCGCCTATTTTCATTGGGCAAAACCCACTCCGTGTTTACAGGGTGTAAGAGCATGCCCCCATGGCGTACCTTTCTTTCTTATTTTTGTGTAGAGAGCAAACCATCTGCTCCCATGGCAAGAGGCAGCGGCCTTTCACAAGACGTCTTCATCTCATAAACCTTCTTCGTTTCCGCCGACTCCATCATCCCCGTAATAGCCTCAACCACATGGCAAGCCATTTCCGCATTCACCCTGGGTCTGCGGCCTTCTGCCACCGCACATGCCAAATCAAATACTCCGCTGCCCCTGGTATAATCTCCGATATGGGGATACAGCTCCGGAATCTCCACGCTGACCCCCAGCTTTTCCCTGGTCTGAATGCTGTCGTCGTACAGCGGGTCAAGGGTGCGCTCCTTCCGGTAAACCCTGGGCTTTCCTCCGGACATGTTGGGGTCCGGAACCTCTAAGGTGCCTTCCGTCCCGTAAATTTCCATTTTGGGCAGGCTGGAATGCCAGATATCAAAGCTCAAATTCAGGCTTACAATCACCCCTGACGAAAGTCTGGCAACTCCCGAATAATGGGTAGGCGTTTCTACGGAAATCTGATTCCCTGCACGAGGGCCTGCATAAATATTTCTTTCTAAAAAGCCTGTGGCACAAAAGGCGCTGACGGATTTCACCGGTCCCAAAAGGGCGGCAAGGGCGGTAAAGTAATAGGGCCCCATATCATAGAGAGGTCCTGCTCCCTTCCTGTAAAAATGCTCCGGCGCAGGGTGCCAGGTTTCCACCCCTATGGAAGTCATATTAGCGCTTGCATAAAGAGGTGTTCCAATCCACCCGTCGTCTAATAGCTTTCGGCAGGTCTGTAAGGAGGAGCCTAAAAAGGTGTCCGGTGCACTGCCGATTAACAGGTTTTTCTCTTTTGCAAGGTTCATGACCTCCTTTGCTTCTTCCACCGTAAGGGCAAAGGGCTTTTCGCAGAATACGTGCTTGCCTGCTTTCAGGATCTTACTGTTTAACTCTCCATGAAGCTGAGGCGGTGTCAAATTGACGATCAGCTCCACTTCCTCCATTGCCAGCAGTTCTTCCGGCGTACAGCCTGCGGGGATTCCGTATTTTTCAGCATGGGCCTTTGCAAGCCCTGGATTTACGTCTGCACAGGCCGCTATATGAAGGTTTTTGTAAAACCGTTTCATATCCCGGATATAGGTGTTGCTGATCACGCCGCAGCCCAGGATTCCCACATTTACCTTTCTCATATAGACTCAACAATCCTCCTTTCCCTATGGAGCCTAATAAGGCATCAGCTCCCCTTTGTAATTGATAAACGGAACTTCCATATCCGGAACTCTCGTTTTCCTTTCCAGAATGTCTATAATACTTAACGCTGGCAGGGAAGGCGGGATCTGGGCATTTTCCTTCCCCATCACCGTATCCATGCGGCCTGGATGAACCATATATACCCGTATGTGCTTATCTGCCTTTTCCTCCGCTAAATAATTACGGATTTTCTGGGTATACATGTTTAAAGCGTGCTTGGAAACGGAATAGGCCAGATAGTTGTAGCCATGGGGGCTTAAATGCCCAGCTTCCGAGCTGATATTCATAATACAAGCGTCCCCGGAATCGTAAATCAGGCCGATAAAGTATTTGAGCACAAGGGCCTGGCCTGTTACGTTCACCTCCAGGGTTTCCCGAAACCTTCCTATGTCCAGATCCTCTATGGCGTCCCCCGGCATCTTCATTTTCTCAAACAGCACTCCGGCGTTGTTTACCAGAAAATCTATGTATCCGTATTGACGCCTGACCGCCTGTGCCGCCCTCTTTATCTCCTCCTCGTCCGTAACATCCATGGAAAGGACGAAAAGCCTGTCCCCGTACTGCTCTTTTAAGCGGAGCAAGTCCCCGCTTCCATTTCCCTTAAAGCCCTTGCGGCAGGCGGCAATCATGGTATGCCCCCGTAAAAGCCCTTCCTTCACCAGCTCATAGCCAAGTCCCCGGCTGGCTCCTGTTATCAGTCCAATCATAGAAACCTCCTAATAGTCGGATTCCCCGAAGCGGAACACTTTAAAAAGCACCAGAATAATACCAAGGGCGATCAGAAGCAGAATCCAGGCCATGGCCGAGGCGTAGCCCATCTTAAAATAGGAAAATGCATTCTGATACAAGTACAGAGAGTAAAACATCGTCGAGTTGTCCGGCCCTCCGTTGGTCATGATGTAAGGCTCCGCAAACCACTGGAACACGTTAATAATCAGCGTCACCACATTGTAAAGGATGGTGGAGCGCAAAAGCGGTATGGTAACAAATAAGGTCTGGCTGAAAAATCCGGCTCCGTCTAAGGAGGCTGATTCATAAAGGCTTACAGGAATATCCTGAAGACCGGCTAAGTAAATGATAATTGCATTTCCGCAGGTCCATATCATCATGACAATCAGCGCAGGCTTGGACCAGAAAATACTGGAGAGCCAGCCCGGCCCACGTATTCCGATATAGCCTAGGAGCCTGTTGATAATTCCCGTTTCCGGCTGCATAACCCAGATCCACAGCAGGGAAGCCACAACGGTCGGTACCAGGGTAGGAATAAAAAACACCACCCGGAAGGGTCCCGTAACCTTTAGTTCCTTATGATTCATAATAATGGAAATTCCTACCGCAGTAATGGTGGTAATGGGAACTCCAAACAGTACCATATAAAAAGTATTACTTAATGCCTTTAAAAATGTTTTGTCCTGAAACATGGTCTTGTAGTTGTCAAGCCCAACAAAAACCGGAGCCTTAATTACCTGGTACTCACACATAGAATAATATAAGGAGGAACAGATGGGAAATAAGGTAAACACCAAAAATCCCACCAGCCACGGAGAAATAAACAGCAGTCCGTAAATCAGTTCTCTTTTTCTAATTGTCATTTTTTTCACATTCATTCCTCCTTACCCTTTGATTCCGGACATTGCGATGCCCTGGATAAAGTACTTCTGCATGACGAAAAACAAAACAAGTACAGGCAGAACCATAACAGTACCCAAAGCTAACAGCACGCTCCAGTTTGGGTCTAAATTAGACTTCAACATGGAAGCCGCTAAGGACAGGGTATAGAGCTGGTCCCTTCCCAAAAATACCAGCGGGCCTAAAAAATCATTCCAGGACCGGATAAAAGCAAAAATCGAAACAGTCGTCAGAACCGGCTTTGCAACAGGAATCACCAGCCTCCAGAAAATCGTTAGCTCCCCTGCCCCATCAATGCGGGCCGCCTCGGAAATATCCTGGGGAATTCCGGTAAAGAACTGGCGCAGAAGGAAGATGAAAAAAGGATTTCCGAAAAAGCAGGTCACAGTAAGAGGCAGAAAGGTTCCAACCCACCTCATTTTGGTAAACATGAGAAACAAGGGAACCAGCGTAACCTGTGAAGGCAGGATCATCGTTACCAGCACCAGGACAAACACCTTGTCCCTGCCGGGCCAGCGCAGCCTGGAAAAGCCGTAGGCCGTTAAGGAGCAGGAAATCAGGGACCCGACAATATTAAAGAATACGATAACCATTGTATTTTTAAAATACAAAAGAAATGGAATGGATCGGAACATGTTTACGAAGTTGTCCGGTGTGAAACGGTCCGGCAGCCATTTAAAAGGTACCCGGAACAATTCGCTCTGGGCTTTAAAGGCGCCCATGAATAAATAAAAAACAGGCAGGACAAACAACACGCCTAAGACAANNCTTCCAGACTGGGCAGGGCCTGCTTTGTCTTTCCTTTCGCTCTTGCCATTTTACTTCTCCTTTCCTTATTCCTGCCCATGTACTTTGGGCATAGAGGGATACCCTTACTGGCTGTTGTCAAGCTGCGCCTGGTATTTCTCCTGCAGCTTTCCTAATTCTCCTTCAATGGCCTGGATATTTCCGTAAATAACTCCTTCCCGGAAGGTGATAAGTACCTGGGAGAGCTCTGCGGAAACGGCGCACATGGCTGGAATTCCGTTTTTCGGCGAATTGGCTATCTTTCTTTCCAGGGCGTACATTTCATCCCCGTTTTTCGTTAAGCTTATGTTGTCAAATTCCTTGTCGCTGGTTGGAATGCTTCTCCACTGGGCAAAGTTGTCCTCGTTTACGGCTCCTGACATACAGAATTTGATAAATAAGGTGGCAAGCTCCGGATTCTTAGAGCCTTTCGGAATTGCAAATACATTGGTTCCGAAGGGGGTGCTGTCCGCCCGTCCGCCTTCCGGCACAGGCACGCTGCACACACGGAAATTGATATCAGGTGCATAAACCCGAAGGGCGTTGGAGAACCAGTTTCCGGTAATGGTCATAGCGACCTTTCCCGTCATAAAGGCGTGGTCCGGGGAGAACATTCCTCCAAGGCCGGAGGTAAAGGACGAGATCCGCTCCGGGTCGTACTTTTCCCCATAAGCCTGAAGCCATTCCATGCTGGCAACCATCTCCGGAGAAGTTAAGTTTAATTGGTTGGTTTTTGCATCATATACGTTTGCCCCAAAGAAGAATGGCAGGGTGAAAGCGTCGCTCTTTAAATCCAGCCACGGGATTAAGCCAAACCTCTGATAGCTCCCATCCTCATTCTGTATGGTCATAGCCTCCGCCCAGGCGTCTAACTCCTCTAAAGTCCTGGGAGGATTATCCACATCAAGCCCTGCCTCCGCAGCAATGTCCGGATTGTAATAAAGCAATATGACATTGGTATCCTGAGGGATTAAGTAAGGTTCATTTTTATAATAAATAATATCCTTGCAGCCCTCAAAAAAGCTGTCTACGTCCAGGCCAACCTGATTTAAATAGGTTTCCAGCATCTCAAAGCTTCCGTTGGCCGCATAGGAATAAGCGGATACCGCTCTGTCACAGACAATCAGATCCGGTGCCTGACCTCCGGCAATGGCGGACAACAGCTTTCCATTATCTATTCCCGCCCCTTCTGGCACAAACTGCACATTGCATTTGATTCCCTTGTCAGCATAAAGCTCGTTAAATGCATCTACCCGGCTTTGATCCCATACCTTAGAATCTCCGGTAAATCCGGACCAGTATGTAAATTCTCCGGTCAAATCTGTATCCTCTACTTCAATCCCCAACTCCTTCAGCCTGTCCGCCGAGGTTTTAACGGACTCCTGAGCTTTCTTTACATCCTCGCTTATGGTTTGGCTTTCCTGGGTCTGGGCCGCCTGGGACCCTCCTGCCTGTGAGCCTCCGGTTGATGAGCTGCCGCACCCTGCCAATGCTCCTGCTGCCGTCACAAAGGCCAGCAAGCCTGCTGTTAATCTTCTTCTCATACCTTTCTCCTTTCCATCGTTAATAAATTTAAGACAATGCTATACCCCATGCTTTTAAAGTTTTACGGCTCGTATTTTACCTGTACGAAGGTTCCTAATTTCTCCTTGCTGTCAAATACCGTATAATTGCCTCCCTCGTATTCCCCGTAGTGGCGGACCGGCATACCGTTTTCTTCAAAATACGTTACCGCAGCCTCCCGGTCTTCCGTCATAAAGGCTATGTGGTGAATCCCATCCCCGTTCTTTTCCAGAAAATCCTTCCATGAACTGGGTTNNAACTGGGTTCCTCGTCCGGCTCTGTAATTTCAAGCACCACCTGCCCCAAATCAAACACCGCAAGCCTGGCCCTGGTTTTGGTTGGCTTTCCCTGAAACCTCGTATGGGCCTCCGATTCCTCCGGCACACAAAAGGGCGCCGGTATTTGAACTCCAAACAGCTTTGCATATTCTTCCACTGTCTTGTCCAAATCCTTTACCACTAATGCCACCTGGCATATGGTCTTTCCATCGATCACTCCCATTTTAATCTCCTTTCCGCAGTTGGTTTTTATTTCCTTTTTGTTATATTCACTATAACATTCCGGCTCCTGCATTTCTAACTATATATTGCTACACATACATTAGTTATTGCTCATTTTTATAAGGGATTACATTTTACAAATATGTATATAGTACATTTTATTATATACAACACTATATTTTTATGCACTTTTCCTATATTTCAAAAGCAATTTTTGAACTATAATTAAAAAATATGGTCAGTATTTTTATAAAACCTGACAGAAGGAGCGGCTTTTTATGATTAAACCGGATTTATCAGAGCCTATGCAATTTATACACGACATGTCCATCAATGTGTCTTACGGGCATTTTTACTCCGTTTTCCCCACTCACTGGCACAGCTTTATGGAGATTTTAGCGCCTTTATCCGATGACATGTCCATTACCCTGGACAATGAAGTCTTTACGCTAAAAGCAAACCAGTTTGTCCTAATCCCTCCCCGCAACCTCCATTCTCTGACCAAAAACAGTTTAAGCCCATGTCTGGTCGTCCAGTTCTCCGACTTGTTTTTCCCTCAACTGCAGGATTTCATCCACCATAAGCAGCTTTTGTTCTGTCAGCCCATTCTGGAGGTAAACGGCAGCGCTTCTTTTATGGAAAACCCTATTGATATTTTGTTAAAAATAAAAAAGCTCTACTACAGCGGCATTTCCTTTAAAGAAATGCGCATGTATGAAGAGCTTCTACATTTTTTTATTGTTATAGGAGAACACAACTACCAGATCGAAAACAAGCTTTCTGCCCAGAAAACGCCGCAGCAAAAGGTTTATGACAAAAAGTTCGATATGGTGTCAGACTATATCGGGCAGCACTATATGGAACAGGTCAGCTTAGAGGACTTAGCTGCCTTTGCAGGCTTCAGCAAATACCACTTTTCCAGAATCTTTAAGGCCCACTACCAGACCTCCCTGCCGGAGTACATCACTTCCTTCCGTATTTCCAAAGCCAAGGAGCTGTTGGAAAATCCGGAGATATCCATTGTGGACGTGGCTCTCCAGTCCGGCTTTTTAAGCCTGTCGTCCTTTAACCGGACCTTTAAACAGAGTAACAACTGCACTCCTTCCCAGTTCCGGAAAATGTTCGACCATTTTCCAGCCTGATCAGGCCTTGCAGCGCAAAATGTCGTATTCCTGCGGTACATCTCCCTCAAATTCTAAGTACAGCACCTGCTTGGAATGGGGGGCACTTTCCTGGGATTTTCCTTCTTCATCATAAATGGCTTTTACAAGGACTTCCAAGTTCCTGCCATCGGGCTTCATCACCTCAATGGTGTCTCCTACGGAAAACTTGTTCTTCTGCGTGGTACGGGCAAACCCTCTCTCATCCACAGCCTCAATGGTTCCCAGATACGTATAGTTTTTCACATAAGTATTGTTGTCATAGATCTGAGTGGTAGAATCAGGCTTACTAAAATAAAAGCCGGTGGTAAATTCCCGGTAAGTACATTTGCCAATTTCAGAGCGGTACCACTCCATATTGGCACGATAGATTTCAGGGTCCTTGTTATAATCATCGATGGCCTTCCGGTAGGTTCTGGCCACGGTAGCTACGTAAAGGGCGGTTTTCATGCGGCCCTCGATCTTAAAGCTGTCAATCCCCGCATCCATCATCTCCGGGATGTGTTCGATCATGCATAAATCCTTGGAATTGAAGATATAAGTTCCCCGTTCATTTTCATAGACTGGCATGTATTCTCCGGGACGTTGTTCCTCAACGATGGAATACTTCCAGCGGCATGGATGGGTACAGGCTCCCTGATTGGCATCTCTTCCTGTCATAAAATTGCTTAAAAGACAGCGTCCGGAATAGGAAATGCACATCGCCCCATGGATGAAGCTTTCAATCTCCATGTCTTCCGGAATCTGGCTGCGTATTTCTTTAATCTCTGCCAGAGAAAGCTCCCTGGCAGAAACGACCCGCTTGGCTCCAAGCTGGTGCCAGAACAGATAGGTCCCGTAATTGGTGTTGTTGGCCTGGGTGCTGATGTGGATTTCCAGATCCGGCATCATGCGCTTTGCGATAGCAAATACTCCCGGATCGGAAATAATCAAGGCATCAAGGCCTGTTTCCTTTAATTCTTTAAAATATTCCTCTACACCGGTCAGGTCATCATTGTGGGCCAGAATATTGGCCGTGATATAAACCTTTACCCCTTTTTCGTGGGCAAAAGCAATTCCTTCCCGGATCTCTTCTATTGAAAAATTCTTTGCCTTGGCACGGAGGCCAAAGGCTTCTCCTCCGATGTAGCCAGCATCTGCGCCGTAAACAACCGCAGTTTTAAGTACTTCCAGGCTGCCCGCCGGAATCAAAAGTTCGGTCTTTCTCATGAAAATCCTTTCTTATGTCTATATTTAAAGAAGTTCGACTCGCCTGACGGCTCATCGAACGACTAGTTTACAAAGNNCCAGAATGCTGACGGTAATTCCGTCACCGATTGGTACAATGGTTGTTGTAAGCCGTTCAGAATGCTTTAGCTCATAGAGGTATTCCCGCATCCGACCGTGAATGGTCCGGTTCCGGCGTTCCACTGCATAGCGGGATTCTATGATATCTCCATCCTGTAGGACATTATCAGAAATCAGCATCCCTCCGGGTGCCATAAGCTCTAAAATCCTTGGAAGCCACAAAAGGTACTGCCCCTTGGCCGCATCCATGAAAACAAGGTCAAAGGGGCGGTCAAGCCCCTTTAATATCTCCTGAGCATCTCCCTCAAGCAGGGTGATCCGCTCTGTCTCTCCGGCCTCTTTAAAATTTTCTTTCGCCTCTGGAATCCTTTTTT